>SXNM01000419.1 GCA_005777155.1 Pseudomonadota bacterium
GCCGGCGCCGTCGGTCGTGGCGCCGTCGACGTTGGAGTCGGCGGCCGCGCTGCCGCCATCGCCGGCTGCGCCGTCGCTGCCGACCTCGTCGCTGCAGGCAGCGGCCGAGATCCATAGGCCCATCGCCAGCAGGGTAGCAGGCACCGACTTGCACAGCTTCGCGTTCATTGTTCCCCCTCTAGGCCAGCGCGGTCTCGGCTGACTGAGAGAGACTGTGCCCGAACGTCGCGGCGATCGGACCTTGCCACGATCTGAAACCGCCTCGGCGCCATAACTTGACGTCGGCTCTCCGCGCGATGACAACCCGGCCAGCCCTCAGGCCGGGCGCCGCGACCCACGAGGAGCCGCAATGCCGCAGCGATGGCGCATCGAGACCCTCTCTGCTGCACCTCTGGCGGTGCCGCTGCGCGACCCCTTCGTCATCGCCAGCGGGCGCGTCGACGTGACGCCGAACGTCTTGATCCGCGTCGCTGTTCGCGACCTCGCGGCCCACGCGCTTGCCGAGGGCTGGGGTGAGGCCGCGACGCTGCCCCCCGTCACCAGCGAGACGCCGACCGCCGTCTTCGCCGCGCTCGGCGCGCTCACGCTGCCGATCGATCTCACGGACGACGCCTCGTTGCCCGCCGCCTGCGCCGGGCTCGGCCCCTGCGCCCGCGCCGGCCTGGAGGTCGCCGTACTCGACGCCGTCGGTCAGCTGCTGCGCCTGCCGCTTGGCCTGCTCATCGCGCCCGAAGCCGTCTGGCCGCCGGCGCCGATCACCAGCGACATCACGCTCGCCATCGCGGCGCCGATGACGATGGCGGGCTGGGCGACCGACTTCGCGGCGCGCGGCTTCACTGCCTTCAAGGTCAAGGTCGGCCGCGCCATCGACGATGACCTCGCCGCCCTGCGCGCTATCGCCAGCACTGTGCCCGGCTGCACGCTGCGAATCGACGCCAACGGCGGCTACACCCTGGCCGAGGCGCTCCGCCTCTGTGACGCAATCGCCGCCGATCGGCTGCCTGTCACCTGCTTCGAGCAACCGTGCGCCACCGCAGACCTGGCGGCGATGGCGGCGGTGCGACGCGCGGCGGCGTCGTGCGCGCCCATCGCCGTCCTCGCCGATGAGTCGTGCAAGTCCCTCGGCGACCTGGACCGCATCCTCGACCTGGGCGCCGCCGACGGGATCAACCTCAAACTGGTCAAGTCCGGCGGCATCCGCGCCTGCCTGCAGATCGGCCGCGCGGCCCAGGCGGCCGGGCTGCTCCTGATGGTCGGCGCCATGGTTGAGACGCGGGTTGGCATCGTCGCCGCAGCGCACCTGACCGCGGCCCTCGGCGGCGTCGCGTACCCGGACCTCGACACGGCGTGGCTCCTCGCCGACCACCCTTGCGCCGCCGCGGCCGACGACCTCGGGCCGCTGGTGAAGCCTGGACCGGCCGGCTGGGCAGGCCCCGGGCTCGGCCGCTGACCACGCCGCGCTGTTCTATCGTCGCCAGCCCCGTGCTGTGGGCCTGTCGCGCCCCAATGTCACGCCGCGGTCGCCTCGTCCGTCTCGCTACACAGACCCCGCCGCGCGGCCCCCTGGCCGCCTACGCCGGCGGGGCAGGAGGGTGCGAAGCTGACGTTCTTTCGCGCTGGCGGCTTCTCGATGTTCCTGGTCGCGGTCGCCGGGCTCTCGAGCCTGTGGGCGGCCGCGCAGCTGGTGCGCCGGCCCCGCCTGGAGGCGCTTGGCCAGCTGCGCGCGCTCACCGTGGCGACCATGCTCTCGGCGACGGGCGGCTTCTGCTCCAACCTCGCCACCGTCTGCTTGACGGTGCCCGAGCATCCGCAGTGGGCCAACGACCCCAAGGTGGGGCTCATCGTCCTGCAGGGCCTCGGCGAGTCGCTGGCCCCGCTGGTCCTCGGCTGCGGGCTGCTGGCGGCGGCGTGGCTGCTGGCGGCGGTCGGCGGTCGGCGCGCTGAGGTCGCGGCCGATCGGGCGCTTCGGGCGCTCGACCAGAGCGCTGGCGCATGAACAGGCAGCCTGAAGACGCCCTCGAGGACGCCGCCCTCACCGCTGCGCTGCGGCGCGGCGATGGCGTCGCCTACGCTGAGGTCTATCGCCAGCTTCGGCCGCGGCTCTGCGGATTTCTCCGTCACCTCGGCGCCCACCCAGCGCGGGCCGAAGAGCTGGCCCAGGAGACCCTGCTGCGGCTGGCCCGGCACGCCGCTTCGCTGCCGCCGAACACCCGCATGCGGCCCTGGAGCTTCGCCGTGGCGCGTCACCTCTGGCTGGATGAGCGGCGGCGCTTGCTGCTCGCTGCCGCCCATGACGGCTGGCCCGGCCACGCGCTGCAGGTCGAGCCGCCGCTGGCGCCCGATGTCGCCACGGAGGCGGCGCGGACACGGCTGCGGCTCGATCGGGCCATCGCGGAGCTATCGGAGCCGCTCCGTGAGGCGCTGTCGTTGACGGCTGTTGGCGGGCTGAGCGCCGAGGAGGCGGCTGTGGTCTTAGGCATCGAGGGCGCCGCGCTGCGACAGCGGCTGGCGAGGGCCCGGTCGGCGCTGCTGGCGCGGCTCGGGGAGGAGGCGCGATGAGCGGAGATCTAGGAACAGCGAGCGATCCGCGGCGTGATGCGCTCGACGCTGCGCTGTGGGCGATCGGCGAAGGCCCCGATCTCGCAGTCACGTCGCGCGATGAGGCCGCCCTCGCCCTGGGTCAGAGCGCGCTGTTGGCCTCTCAGCGCCGACCGGGCTGGGGCAAGGGCGGTTCGACCGGCGCCGGTGCTGGCGGCGTGGGCCGACGCGCCAGATCGGGCTGGGCGGATCTCGGTGGCCTGGCGGGCCTGTCGACGGTCCCGTGGGTCGCTGCCCAAGCGGTGTGGGGGGGGGTGCGGTGGTGGCAGGTGTGGATGGGGTGAGGCGCGCCTGCCACGGCGGGCCGCAAGACAACCGCCGTGTCGACGCCAGCGGCGACTGCCGGCGGCGAGCCTCGGCCCTCCACCGGCGCCCTCAGCCGCGATGCGCCTGACGCGCCCGTCAGCACGATGCGCCTGACGCGTCCATCAGCTCCGAGGCGCTGGACGGCTCAGCGGGCGACGAAGGCGACGATCTCGCCGGCAGCTAGGCCTTCAAAGGTCACGACGTGTGGTGTGATCGTCACCTTGCGCGCAGGACTTGTTTCAAAGGTCTTGATGGCATTGGCGAACGACAAGGAGAGTCGGGGTGTCGCCGACCGCCAACGAGCTGTCGTAGCGGACACCGAACTGCGCCAGCGCGTCGTACTGGCGCGGGTTGGACTCGAGATACGGCGTCCGCCAACCATCGAGGCGAACCTTGGTGCCTAGGGAATCGCGGAGCATCCGAACGCTGGTGCCCACCTCGCCGCAGACGGTCTGCGTCTTCGGATCGTAGGACGCTCGGCTCCAGTTGCAGCAGACCCTTTGCTCGGCGTCGCAGCCGCCGAAAGCGCCGGTGGACCAGTTCAGGTGCTGGACGCCGTGGCCGCCCGCCGGGCACATGCCGCGCTTGCAGAGGCCCGTCGCGACGTGGTCTCCGTAGTAGCCGTTCACGTAGTCGGTCCTGATGAAGTAGGAGCCCTTGACGCCCTCCTCCTTCTCCATGTCGGCCATACGAAACACGCCCGGACCGCCCCCGGGGGCCGGGGTTGTCGGCGTCCGGCGCGTCGATGTCGTGGCTGGGGATCAGAATCCCTGTCATGGCGCCAGGCAGGGGATGCAAACGCACCACTCGACCGCCGGTCGCCTCGTGGAGAATGCCCCGCATCATCTGAGCGAAGATGTCGGTCGCCGGGTCGTAGCAATTCACATAACAGCGGGTCAGGGTGTACGAGAGCGGATCCCAGCCCAGGCTGTAGATCGCCCCCTTGCCGAGCGGGCGGCGCACGCCGACGAACCCCAAGTCTTGGTCGCCGCGCAGCGCCTTGGCGAACCCGACCGCGCCGCTGTCCGGCGCAGGCTTATAGGTGAGCGTCTCGATCTCGATGGGTGCGGCCAGCGGCTTGTCTGGCTCGGCCTTGAGCAAAATCTCTGTCTCCTCCGAGGAGTCGAGCAGCGCGGTCGCCGGCACGCCCCGCAAGATACGCAACCTGTCGGCGTCGAGGTTCTGGCGGTAGGTGTCCTGAAGGCCAGCGAACGCCATGAGCTTCTTGGCGACGATCGGCGACTCATCTCCAGGCTCGGTCGGTGGTGCACCTTGTACCAGGCCGATCGGCATGTAGAGCACCAGGACGCCGCCCCTTCGACGAACGCGCGCAGCGTGTCGAGGTGGCTCGGCCCATCGTCCGCCTTGGCCAACAGGTAGCCCATGACATAGCCCGGAATGACGATCACGCTTCGGCCCTTGGCCACTGCGTCCGTGATCCCGGCGACGAAAGCGATGTCGCGCATCTCCTCTGCGGGCAGCAGCGGTGCGGGGCCGACGAGCTTCTCGCCCGGTGGCCGAAGACCGGGCTCAAAGGGCAGCCCAGCCTGGACGAGGGCGTGCTCGATCAGCTCCACCGCCATCAGCGCGCCGTCCTTGGCCTCGGGCCAGAGGTAGGGCGGCACCAACACGCTGATCTGCGGCGTCAGCGCGCCCGAGGCGAGCTCCTCGTCGGTTTTGCCGTCGCAGTCGTTCTCGACGCCGTCGCACCGCGTCTCGATGGGCTCGCGCTCAGCGCTGCCCGCCGCGACCAGGCAGACCCACGTCGGCCTCTCGGCCGCTGGCGTGCATCCGCCCAGCGCCACGGTAAACGCGAGCGCCGCCACTCGACGGGCGGCCATGCCGTCTCTTGATTTCGTCATTGGCATGACTCCAGCAGCGGCGCGAGGGCGGTGTGACGTGCGTAGACGAATTCGGTGATTTGGGTGAAGGTCGCTGCGGCGCCAGTGAGGCCCGCCGCGAGCTTTGGATCGCCCGCTGACTCGGCCTCCATCGCGCTCCGATACTTTGCAAAGTAGTCCGCGATGGCGTCCTTGGCGAACGCCCCGCAGAGGAGCGCGCGCACCTTCGCCAGGAGCGCCTTGCGCAGCGCCGGGTGGGCCCAAATCCGCGCGTAGGCGGCGTCCACGCGCGCGCTGCATTGGGAGACCGCTTGGTTGCTCGGCTTGCTGGGATCGATCGCGGTGGCGAACGCCGCGTCGGCTCCTCCGCGCACGACGTGCAAGAGCCCCGAGCTTGGATCTTGCAGGTGCAGATTGGTGCCTGCTCCCAGCAGCCCGTCCATATCTCCGGCGACGAGCTCTGTGGCGTAGACCCCGAGCAAGTTGTCCCAGTCCACGAACTTGCCGACCTCCGCCTGCAGCGCGGTGTCGCTCGCGCTGTGGAAGGCGCTGACGAGGCCGATGAGCGGCTTGTCGTCTGCCACTTGGGGGTTCTCCAGATCGGCTGGATCGGCCTTGTTCACCAAGTATTTGCTGATCTTCGTGCAGTCGCCGCTCGGGCAATTGAGGCCCACGCAGGAGCTCTCCGCCTCGTAGCGCTGGCCGGTGGTCGAGCCAAAGAGCCGCTTCGCCATCTGCTTGTCCGGCTGCTCAAACACCTGGTAGGTCCCGTAAAAACCCCGTTGATTTTGACGTGTGCGAAAGAGAAGCGCGGCGCCGCGACGCCAAGGCTGTTCAACAACGTCACAAACAGGGGCTCCTTGAGAAAGCCCGCGTCGCTGCCAGCGGCCTTGAGACGCAGGTTGCGCGTGGCCTCTGGGCCATGAAGAGCGTCATTGAACTCGTTGAACTTGATGCGTACATTCGGCTTTTTTGGGTTGATCTGCTGGCTGCCATCGCCGAAGTTGCGGACGCCGACGTTGAGGTAGCTCTCACCATCGATGCGCACCGTCGCCTTGTGGTAGACGCGCTCGAGTTTGATGTCATGGGCGTTCACCAAGATCGCCTTCCAGCTCGCCTCTGGCACGATGAGCTCGACTTCGTGCACGCCTTCGGGATCAAAGAGCTTGGTCGCCTTCGGCAGCCCCTTCATGGCACCGGCCGCGCCCGAGTCGCTGGCGCCGGCGTCGATGTCGAGCGCGACCGCGTCGACAAGGCCCATCTGGTCGCCTTGAGCGCCGGCTGCGCACGCGCTCGCCACAAGCCAAAGCCAGACCGCCGGGGCGAGCCTTGACCACCCTTTTCGTCCTCGATCCATCATCATCCCAGCGGACGAACAAGGGCGTCCCACGGCACAACTATCGTCGGCGGCGGCTTCCACTGACCCCGGTCACCGGACCTTTCCTCGTCCGGTGTGACAAGCAGACCCTATCTTCCTGAAAGGGGATCGTCTCGGCGCCGACAGGCCGATCTGACGTCGCCAGCACGCGCGATGCGGCGTCGGTTTGCGCTCTAACCACGGTCCACCGGCCATCCCCCAGGCGCGCCGCATGGCTCCGCCGATGGGATTCGCCGCAGCGTTCGCCCGCGAGGCGCACACGCCGGGTCGATGTCGGACACCAGTGACTTGCCCAGCTCCCTCGCCACGCTTACCATCCTGGCCACTGTCAGTTTCACGAAGCGTGGAGCTTCGCAACGGAAGTGCTTCGCCGAGACAGCGACCCTTGGCTTCGGCTCGGGCCGCGCTTCGACACCAACGCCTCGGGCTCCAATGAGCCCAGGCCCAACCGCGTGGAGCGCCCATGCCGAGTTGGCGCCGCACCGACCTGCCGCCGGGTGTCTACGACGAGCCCGTGACGGCGCGGCTGGCTGCGGCGTTGACGCGTCTCGGCCACGCCGCCCAGCTGCGCGAGATGAGCAAGCACGACGCAGCAGGCGCTGCGCTCGAGGCCTTTGTCGCAGAGGCCGTCGGCATCGCCCTGCGTGAGGTCCGCGATCGGCCGGAGGCCGCGCGAGCGCTGGTGAATGAGCTGCTCTCGGTGCTGCAGCGGCATGCGCCGCAGGCGTTTTCGCGTCCGGGGGAGTTGCAGCTAGAGGCCCTCTGGCTCGACGCCATCGCCGAGGGCACCGCCACCGCGCCGGCGCGCCCGCTCGGCTCGCTGGTGGCGTCCCGGCTCCTGGTCAACGCCGTCGATGAGTCGCTGCTCGATCATCTGCGCTCGGAATTCGACAGCGCCGACCGCGTCGACTTGCTCTGCGCCTTCGTCAAGCTCAGCGGCTTCGAGAAGCTGCGCGGTCCGTTGGAGCGCCACTGCAGCGCCCGCGGGCGCCACCTGCGCCTGCTGACGACGACATACATGGGGGCGTCTGATGCCGCGGCCATCGAGCGATTCGCTGCGTTGCCCAATTGCGAGGTCAAGGTCTCCTACGACGAGCACAGCACGCGCTTGCACGCCAAGGCGTGGCACTTCCACCGCGCCAACGGCTACAGCACGGTGTTCATCGGCTCGTCGAACCTCTCGCATGCCGCGCAGACGGACGGATTGGAGTGGAACGTCCGCCTGACGGAGCAGGGCGAACCAGCGGTCGTGGCGCAGGTCGCTGAGACCTTCGAGCAGTACTGGCAAGATCCTTATCAGTTCGAGGCGTATCGTCAGGACTCACCGCCGCACCGCGCCCGACTGCGGAGCGCGCTGTCGACCGATGGCCGCAGCCAGTCCGGCATATTTGTGCCGATGGAGGTCACGGCCAAGGACTATCAGCGCCCGGTCCTGGAGGAGTTGGCGTCGTTCCGCCGCCTTGGACGTCACCGCAACCTGCTGGTGGCGGCGACCGGCACCGGTAAGACGGTGATGGCGGCGCTCGACTACGCCCGGCTCCGTCGCCGGGAGCCCGCTGAGCCTGGGCAGGCGCCGATCGACACGCTGCTCTTTGTCGCCCACCGGCGCGAGATCTTGGAGCAGTCGCGCGCCGTGTTCCGCAACGTGCTGCAGGAGCGGTCGTTCGGCGAGCTGCTGGTGGCGGGCGAGCGACCGAGCGTTGGTCGGCACGTCTTCGCTTCGGTCGACTCCCTGGCCGAGTCGGGATCGGCGGTCGCTGCCGGCTTTGATGTCGCGGCCTTCGACATGGTGATCGTCGACGAGGCACACCACACCCCTGCCCGCACGTGGTCCGAGCTGCTCGATCGCCTGCAGCCCAGCGAGCTGCTCGGCCTCACCGCGACGCCTGAGCGCGCCGACGGCCAAGACCCAGAGCGACATTTCCCCCGGCCCTGGATCGACAACTTGCGGGTTTGGCACGCGATTCCAAACGCGCTGGTGCCCTTTCGTTACTACATGCTCGACGTCGAGGGCGTCGATCTGCGCGAAGTGACCTGGTCTGCCGGCCGATACGCCAGCGGCGAGCTCGCCGGCAAGCTGATCGGCGCCGCCGAGATCTTCGTCCAGCGCGCGGTCCGCGCCGTCGCAGAGTGCGTCGCGCGGCCTGAGGAGATGCGCGCCATCGCCTTCTGCGCCGATGTCGCCCACGCCTACGCCGTGCAACGGCACCTCCAAGCTAGCGGCCTGCGCGCCAGCGTCCTGACCGCAGCGACCGCCACCGCCCTGCGCCGCGACGCACGGGCCGCCCTCGACAGCGGCGACACCCAGGTGCTCTGCGTGGTCGATCTCTACAATGAGGGCGTCGACGTGCCCAACGTCAACACGCTGTTCTTCTTTCGCCCGACCGAGAGCGCCACCGTCTTTCTCCAGCAGCTCGGCCGCGGCCTGCGCCGTGCGCCTGGCAAGGCCGAGCTGGTGGTCTTCGACCTGACCGCGCGCCAGCACCACCAGTTTCGCTTCGACCGCAAGCTGCGGGCCCCGCTGGGCATGACCCACAGGGAGCTCGGCGACTTCGTGCGCCACGGCTTTGGCCGGCTGCCTGCGGGGTGTTTTCTGCACTTTGACGAGCGTGCTCGACAGGAGATCCTCGACCAGATTCGCCGTGCGATCCCATCGACCTGGCGCGAGCTTGCGGCGCTGCTAAGCGACCCCGCGCACAGCCCGCTGTCGCTGGAGGGTTTTCTGCAGGCGACCGACGTCGACCTGCGTGACATCTACGCCCCGAAGCGCTCCTGGACGGCGCTGCGGCAGGCCGCGCACCTCGACCGCCAGCAGCTCGGCGCGGAGGAAAAGGCGGCGCTGCACAACGTCCACAAGCTCTGCCACGTCGGTGACGAGCTGCGGCTCTCGACCTGGGAGCGCTTGGTCGCGGGTCAGCCGCTGCAGTCGCCGGCGGCGCAGCGGGCGCGCGACATGCTGTTCGCGGTCCTGTACGGAAAGGCCGCGGCGGCGGTTGGCGCCGCGGTCGACTTGTGGCGGCAACATCCTGCCCTGCGGGCCGAGATCGCCGCGCTCGTCCCGGTCCTGCGGCGCGAGAACGCCCTGCTGTCGCCGCCCGATCGCCTGCATCAAGATATCCCTTTGGTCCTGCATGCCCGCTACCTAGGCGTCGAGCTGAGCGCCGCGTTCGGCCAACGCACAGCCAGCGGCGACTTTCGCGACTACTACACCGGCGTCGAGGCCACAGGCGACGGCCGCTTCGACCTGCTGCTGGTCACGCTGGAGAAGGCCGCGGCGACCAAGGAACACCTGCGCTATCGCGACTTTCCCCTCACAGATCGCCAATTCCACTGGCAGTCTAAGGCAGCCACCACGCTCGACTCCCGCCAGGGCCAGCGCCATGTGCGTCCAGGCGCGGTCGGCGTCACGCCGCTGCTGCTGGTGCGCGAGCGCGCCAAGGACGGCGGTCAGACCGTGGCCTTCCGCTACCTTGGGCCGGTCACGCCGCTCTCGCATGAGGGCGAGCGGCCCATCTCGATTCGTTGGTCGCTGCGCTACCCCATGCCGGCGGCGCTCTTGGTCGCCGGACGGGTGGCGAGCTGAGGTCCGGGGCGTCGCGACTTTTACCCCCCATGCACGGTCTCCACTTTCGCTGAGCGGAGCGAGACGCGGCCCAACATGGAGCTGGTCGGATTCCGCTCGCGACCGGCATCGCGTATCCTGAACCCGCCGGTCCCACGCCTGACCCTGCTGCAAGGCGCCGTCAGCCTCAGTCGCCGAGCCGCAGCCAGGCGCTCCAGCCGCCATTGCCACCGACGATCCCCGCCGCGCCCAGCCGCAAGCTGCCAGCGGCGACGAAGCCGACGTCGAGCTGCAGCCGCAGCTCGGCGCCGAGCGAGCACAGCGCCCCAGAAGTCGTCGAGCGTTCGCGGCGCTCCGACTCCGCGCCGGCCAGCGCCGCCGCCGCGTCGACGAAGGGCGTCCACCACAGACGGCCAAGCCAGAGCGGCAAGGTGTCGAAGCCGCGGCCGATGTCGAGCAGCGGCAGGTGCAGCTGCGCCGACGCCCAGGCCAGCGAGCGCCCGGCGATGAGGCGCTCGCCTAGGCGCGGATCGAGCAGGCCGCGCACGGCGCCGAAGTCGCCGCCACCGACGCCCGCCACCAGCGTCTGCAGGTCGCTCGGGCCGACGCCGACGAGCTGGTAAGGCACGACGCCGGCCGGGACGATGGCGCCATGGCCGAGGCGGCCGCGCAGCGCCAAGACGAGGTGCTTGCCGAGGCGAAATGAGCGCTGGAGGTCGAGGTCCAGGCGCAGGCTGCGCGACGGCGCGCCGAGCGTCGGCTCGTCCCAGGTCGCCGCCAGCGTCCAGGCGCCGAGGCGCTCCGACACGGCCGAATCGGGGTAGCGCTCAGCGCGGGCCCAGCCGAAGGAGACCGAGACGTCGCCCGCGCCGACACGTCGCACCGGCGTCGAGATTGGCCCGAAGGGCTCGTCTGGCAAGACCCGAGCGCGAAAGGCCTCGAGGTCGCTCTCGAAGCCCGTCCGTCCGAGCCGCACAGCGAGCCCCAGCTGGTGGCCGCCGCGCGCCGCCGGCAGCTGCAACGCCGTCGTGAGCCGCAACAGCGAGACGCGCGTCGCGAAGGGGTAAGACACAAAGCCGCGCCGCGCCCACGCCGTGCCTGGCAGCGTCGCCAACAGCAGGCCCCACTGTGGGCGCCAGCGCTCGCTGCTGAGGCTGAGCACGGCGGTCGGCCGCTGCAACAGGAGGTCGCTACGCAGCTGCAGGCCAAAGCCATAGAGGCCAAGCGCATCGCGGCCTTGCAGGTCGGAGCCGACGACCACCGCTGCCGGGTCAAGTGGCGCGCCGACGGCCCCGGCCTCGACCACGGGCTGCCAGCGAAAGGGCCGCAGGGTCGGCAGGGCTGCGTAGTCCGCCTCCCGCCAGCGCCCATCGCTCGGCGCATAGCGCTCGGCAGCGTCGTCGACGGGCGACGCGACCTGCGGACCTGTCGTCGTCGGCGCGCTCGTGATCGTCGCCTCCACCGCCGGCCAAAGGTACGCCTCCATGCCGCGGCCGCGGTGCTCGACCGTGACGACGCTGCCGTCGGCCAGTCGCGCCGCGGAGGCGACACCCGTGGGCGTCCAGCTGCGCAACACGAAGCCTGCTGACGGTGACTCGAGCTGGAGCAGCGCGGCGTCGCGAAAGGTCCCGCGCTCGACGACCGCGCTGAGCTGAGGCGGCGCGTCACGGCGACCGATGGCCGTCAGGTCGCCGATCCAACCCGGCGTCGGCAGGGCGACAGCGGTCGGCGCTGCCGCTGGATGCGCGGCCAGATCGAGCCGCCACAGGCGCCGCTGCCGCGCCCAGCCTTCGGTGTAGTAGAGCGTCCGGGCGTCTGTCAGCGCCGGAGTCCCGAGCAGCTGCGCCGGCGCCAACGCCCTTTGGACCGTGCGCGGCCGCAGCGCCTCGGCGCCTTCGCAGTCGAAGTCGGCGACTTCGATGCGGGTGTGCCCGCGGTCGAGGCCGATCCAGGCGATATGGCGCCCGCTTGGGTCGAGCGCCAGCTCGCGCGCCCGGGCGCCGAACGTGCGCCGGCGGGCCGTATCGGCAGCCACCGAGCCGCCGACCGGCGCGCAGAACACCTCGCTGCGGCGGTACACGAGGCTGACCGGTCGCGTGGCGGCGTACACCAGCCAGCGGCCGTCAGGCGACACGAGGGCGTCGTCGCAGTCCGCCTCGCAGACGTGCAGGGTCTGGCGGCGGCCGCTCGCTGGCCACAGGCGGTCGATGCGGGCGAGATCGTCCGCCGGCGCCACGGCGAACACCACCGAGACCCCGTCAGGGTGGGCCCGCACGCGGCCCTTGCCCTCGCCGTCGGCGCTGACGCGACGCGGCTGCAGGGACGCCAGCAGGCCATCGGCGCCGACAGATTCGACGTCGCGCGGCACCGGCGTGGTCAGGAGGTCGGCCGCGGCGACCGGTGGCTGCAGTCCGAGGCGCCGCCAGCGCTGCTCGGCTGTCTGGCGGGCGCGGAGGTCGGCCTCGGCGTCGCGCCACAGCCCGTGTAGCGAGCGACCGAACACCTGGCGATACAGCGACTGGATGGCGAAGGGCAGCACGAGCCTGCCGAAGGCCGCGATGAAGGCGGTGGTCTTCTCGGCGCCGTGCGCCCGCGCCTGGTAGTCGAGCAGCCAGCTGCCAAAGACGTACCACCCGCGGCCACGCGGCCAACGCAGCGGCGCGCCCGTCAGCTGCTCTGGCGTCGGCCAAGCGTCATCGAGCGCGGCGGCGCGCAGGCGGGCCAGAAAGACGCTGCCCTCGACCCGGCCACCGCGTGCCGGGCCGCCGTTTGGGCTCCGCACCGCCGCGTCGGCGCCGACGTAGCGGGTCTCGATCCAGGTGGCGAGGCCCTCAAGCCAGAAGCGCGGCAGCTCGGCGTTGGGCAAGTAGGTGCGGCCCAAGACCGCGTTGACCCACGCCACCGGGCCGCTGACTTGGCCCATGTGCAGGATGTGCGCGACCTCGTGGAAGACCAGCGCCCGGACCCAGTCGCCGTTGCCCTCGAGGTCGCTGCCCACGCGCGGCGGGGCCGCGTTCAGATGTACGTGATCGTAGGGGAAATTGATGGCCAAGCCGTTGCTGTCGTCGCCGTAGTCGTCGAGGGTCAGCTCCAGCCGCCGCGGCTGCTGGTAGGGCAGCACGTCGGCCAGCGTCGTCAACGCGTCTTCGGCGCTGCGCGCGGCGTGGCGGGCGATGACCTCATAGCCCGCCGGGTAGTGCACCGCCACCCGGCGTCCCGTCAGCGTGCGCCAGCGCAGGTCGCCGTCGTGCGCCAACGCCTCGGGCGCCGGCATCGCGAGCCACAGGCAGGCAGCCGCCAGCGACCACGCCAGCGCAGCAGGGCACCGATCGCCGCCGATCGCCCAGCGTCGCCGCTGCCCTGTCATCGGCTCAGGCGGAGTGCGCGCCGGTGGCGCCGAGGGCCTCCGCAGCGGCCTCGGCCTCCTGTCGCTGCAGCAGCAGGTGCGGCGGTAGCTCGGCGTAGACGTCGTCGAACAGCGTGTGCAGCGCCACCGGCGGTAACGCCTCGACGCTGGCCAAGGTGGACCGCACCTCTTCGTCGCAGGCGCGGGCGTAGGAGTCGACGGCCGCCTGGTCCAAGGCGTCACAGCCGAGCAAGTAGCGCTGCAGCCGGGCGATCGGGTCGAGGGTCCGCCACGCCTCAGTGACGCGTTCGTCGCGGTACCGGCTCGGGTCGTCCGAGGTGGTGTGGGCGCCGACGCGGTAGGTCATCGCCTCGATGAAGACAGGTGCCTCGCCGGCCCGGGCGCGACGTGCCGCCTCGGCGACCACCTGAAAGACGGCCAGGGCGTCGTTGCCATCGACCCGCGCCGCGCCTAGGCCGTAGCCAATGGCCCGATGCGCCAGCGTCGGCGCCGCGGTCTGCCGCTCGTAGGGTGTGCTGATGGCCCACTGGTTGTTGGCGCAGAACAGCACCAGCGGCAGGCCCTTTCCGCGCGGCCGCAGCACCCCGGCCATGTTCATCGCGACGTGGAAGTCGCCCTCGCTGGTGGCGCCGTCGCCGATGGCCGCGAAGCAGACCGGGCGATCGCCAGCGGTGTCCTCGGCGTCTGTGCAGCGCGCCGCCATGGCGAAGGCGGTCCCCACAGCCTGCGGAAACTGCGTGGTCATCACCGACGACAGCGTGACGTGGTTCAGGGCCCGCGAGCCGTAGTGGCAAGGCATCTGCCGGCCCTTGGTGCACGAGTCCTCGACGTTGCCGAAGCAGTTGGCCAGCCAGGTCCGGAGCGAGAAGCCGCGCCACAGGGCCATGCCGCCCTCGCGCAGCGCCGGGTGCACCCAGTCGCGCAGCTGCAGGGCCGCGGCTGCGCCAAAGACGCCAGCCTCCTGGCCGGTGGTCGCGCCGTAAAAACCGATGCGGCCCTGGCGCTGCATCGCCAGCATCCGCTCATCGATGGTCCGCAGCCGCAACATGTGGCGCCACAGCGCTAGCGCCAGCGCCGTCTCCAGCTCGACCTGCGCCGGCGGGGCGGGCTGCAGACGTCGACCCTCGGCGTCGAGCACACGATACGGCGCGCCGCAGTCCTGCAACGCGCCCTTAGCCATCGTCGGCCAGGGCCCGCTGCTGCTGCACGCCGCGATCAGGTCCTGCGCCGTCGCCGTGGCCGCGCGATCGGGCTGTCCGCGCTCGTTCAAGGGTCCTCCTGTCGTCGTCGCCGCGCTCTCGCCGCCGCGTCAGGCGCGCCGCTCAGTGTCGCCGCCGGCGCCCTCCAGCGCAAGCGTACCCCTTGCCATGACAGACACCTGTCCATACGATCGCGACTGCGCCGCGCCGCCGCGCACTGGATGGACGCATGCCGCCGCTACCGACTGCCCCCTCGCCGCCGCCGCGCGCCGCCGCCCCACGACGCGCCCGCGCGGACATCGAGACCGAAGCCTCGCCGCGCCAGTCACCGACCCGCGAACGAATCTTCGCCTACGTCAGGGCCCGCCTCCTCGAGGGCAACCCGCCGTCTGTGCGGGAGATCCGCGACGCGCTCGGGCTCCGCGCAGTCCAATCTGTGCAGGTCCACCTGCAGACGCTGACCGCGGAGGGGCGCCTCCAGCAGACGCCCGGCAAGGTCCGCGGTAGGGCCCGTGGCTACCAACTCTGCGAGCCAGCGGCGTCGATTCGCCTCGTGCCTCTGCTAGGTCGCGTGCAGGCCGGCGCGCCGACGCTGGCATTGGAAGAGGACATCGAGCACATCCCGACCCGAGTGACGGCCCAAGAAGACGAACTGTTCGCGCTGCGCGTCCGCGGCGAGAGTATGGTCGACGCCGGCATCTTGCCGGGCGATATCGTCATTGTCCGGCGCGGCGTCGAGGTCCGCGACGGCGAGGTGGTCGTCGCGCTGCTCGGCGACGAGGCGACCGTCAAGCACTTTCACCGCGACGGCGCTTTCGTCGAGCTGCGCCCGGCCAACCTCGACTTTGCGTCGCTGCACCTGAGGGCCGACGACGTCGTCATCCTCGGCAAGGTCGTCGAGCTTCAGCGCAGCTTTGGCCGCGTCGGGCGCTGAACCGCTAGAGGCGCCCACAGCTAGCCGCCCGGGGGCGCCGAATTGGGCGCGGCTCCGGCGGGCGAGAGCCAAAGAAGAAGACCCTGTTTCCCGCAAGGGTGGCGCCGAGCCCGGCCCAAGGCGGACGGCGACAGACGTGGCTCATCGTCGCGGGTCGCGTCTCTCTATCAGTGGCCGCGGCGCTGGGTGTCCCGCTGCGCCGTCAGCGACTCTAGGTCGGTCGCCAGCGCCGTCTGCCCGCCGCGCCGCGCCGCGTCTGCCAAGCCGCGGAGCCAGTCGGCGTCGGCGCCGCTCTGTCGCGCATGCAGCAGCGCCAGGTCCGCCTTGCTGAGCTGAAGCGCGGCGCGGCCGGCGCTGCGGTGGGCGGCGAGGTAGCCGGGCTCCAGCGCGAGCGCCCGCTCGGCCAGCGCGAGCGCCTCGACCGCCCGCC
>SXNM01000420.1 GCA_005777155.1 Pseudomonadota bacterium
CGTGGCTGCCGTCGCCGCCGCCCGCGCCGGGGACCCCGCCGTAGCGCAGGACCGATGCCTCGCCGCCGTTGGCGCCGGCCACGACCTTGGCGGCGGCGCCGCCTCCTGCACCGGCAGCGCCGAGGGAGCCGTCCTGGCCGGCGGTGGCAGAGGTGCCGGCGGTCTTCTTGTTGGCGGTCTCGCACTTGATGCAGCCCATCATCGGCGACTTGCAGGCGGTGATGTTGCCGGTCTGCGGCTCGATCATCGAGTCGGCGCCCGCCGCACCGCCAGCGCCTGCGCCACCGCCCTTGGTCTCCGCCTTGCCCGAGGCGCCGGGCTCGATGGCCGCTGGCGTCTGCTTCCAGACGACGTCGTCGAGCAGGGCGCACTGAGGCGGGTCGATGTCGTCGTGGAAGTCGGGGCAGATCGAGGTGCCGCCCTGGCCGCCGCTGACGTCGGCGAGGCCGCCGGGGCCGACGCACGTACGGCTGCCGCCAGCGCCACCGGCGCCCCAGTGCTGCTGCTTGCAGGCCGCGGTGCCGATGTCGCGCGCCGCCTTGCCGCCCTGCGCCGAGACGCCGCTGCCGCCGTCGGAGCCCTTGCTGCCGGCGCTGCCATCGGCGCCCTTGCCGACGACGAGGGTGAGGCCGACCAGCGCGACGCCGGCGCCACAGCCATCGGAGACCACGGCGTAGCTCGAGCGCCCCGGCTGGCTGGCGACGCCGCCCTCGACCCGGAAGCCGTCGAGCCGCGCAGAGAAGGGAGCGCCATCGGCCGCGCCGACGCAGCGCACCGTAATGGCGTCGCCGTTAGCGTCCTTCAGGGGCCCGGGGCCGGCGAGCAGGGTCGAGGTCCAGGCGCTCGGGTTGCGCACCGCCCAAAGCGGTCCATAGCCGCCATAGACGTGGACCTTGGGTCGCAGCGTGAAGCTACCGGCGAAGCTGCCTGCCTGCACGTAGACGTCGCGCTTGCCGGTGGCGGCGGCCCGCTCGACCGCGGCATGGACGGTCCGCATCGGCTGGGCGCGGCTGCCTGGCCAGTCATCGCTGCCAAAAACGGCGACGAAGACGGCGAGGGCGGCGTTGCCATCGACGCCGTCGCAGTTGGCGTCGCCGCCGCCGGCGAGGTCGTCCTCGCTCAACTTCTGGCACTCGCAGCCGCTCCAGGCCTGCTGGTCGAGGTCGACGAAGCCGGCCTCGCAGCCCATGCCGCACGTCGGCTTGGCCGCCTGCAGGGAGCAGGTGGCGAAGGCGTGCGGGCCAAAGGACGAGGGGCACGGCAGGTCGCAGCCGCCGCAGTGGGCGGGCGAGACGTAGAGGCCGCTCACCGGGTCGAGGGCGTTGGGGTCCGTCTTGCCGTCGCAGTCATCGTCGAGGCCGTTGCAGAGATCGACCGTCGGCACCTTGGCGTCGCACGTCAGCCCGGCGCCGCCGAGGCAGACGCTCTTGCCGACGCAGCTGCCGGCGGCGTTGGCGGTGGTGCAGACGGCGCCCTGGCCGCCAGCCTCATCGGTGGCGCCGTCGCAGTCGTCATCGAAGCCGTTGCAGCCGTCGGCGGCGGGGGTCTTGGCGCCGCAGAGCGACCAGCCGCCCTCGCCGCAGGCCTGGACGCCCTTGCAGGCGCCGAGGTCGTTTGTGCGGAAGCAGGCGCGGGTCTTGCCGACGCTGACGGCCGTGCAGCTGCAGGCGTCGACGCCGGGCAGGCAGCGCTGGCCGAACGTCGTGGCGACGCAGCTGTGATTGGCAGGGCAGCCGGGCGCGCAGGGCAAGGCGCAGACGCCCTTGCCGGGGACGCCCGAGGCGGTCGGCGCCGGCACGCAGGGCACGCCGAGGGCGCAGTCGGCCTCGCTGGCGCAGGCGTCGCAGGGGCCCGAGACGATGGGCTCGCAGCCGCCGAGCGGGCCGATGGCGTAGCCCTGGTCGCAGCTGGCGACGGCGCAGTGGGGCGGCGCGGTGGTGCCGTCGCAGGCGCCGACGCCGTGGGCGAAGACGCTGCCGCAGCTGTTGCCGCAGACGCCGCAGTGCGCGTCGCCGTAGGTGAAGGCGCCCTGGCGCCAGGGCTCGTCGGTCTGGCCGTCGCAGTCGTCGTCGACGCCGTTGCAGGCCTCGGCGCTCGGCGTCTGTGCTTGGCAGACCAGCGCCGCCGCCGCACCTGCGCCCTTGTCGGACGCGACGCAGGCCCAGGCGCCGGGGCATACCCCTGCGGCGTTCTGCAGCAGGCAGACCCCGGCCGGCGCCGTGTCTTCGTCGATCTGGCCGTCGCAGTCGTCGTCCTTGCCGTTGCACACCTCGGGGGCGACCGAGGCCGCGGTGCAGACGCTCCAGCCGGCCGCCTCGCAGGTCTGCGACGCGCCGCAAGTCGCCGCTGCGCCACCGTCGCAGGCGCGGACCAGGCTGATGTGGCTCGGCAGGCAGGTGCAGGAGTCGCCGTCCGGCACGCACACCGGCGCCCCGCCGCGCACGCCGCAGCGCAGCCCGTCCGGGCAATGATCATCGTCGAGCCGGCAGGGGATGAGGCAGAAGGGCCCCTCGCCACCGATCGCGGCGCAGACGCCTCCAAGGCAGGCCGCGTCTCCGGCGCAGGGCGCGCAGGCCAGCGCCGGGTCGACGACGCAGCGCGGTGGCCGGGCCTTCTCGGCGTCGCCGGGTCGGCAGCGGTACCCCGGCAGACAGGCCGGCTTGCAGACGTCGAGCTGGACGCCGTCGAGGTCGCCGCCGTCGGCGTTGGGGTCAAGGTCGCCCGCGGCCGCATCGCCGACGCCAAGGACAGGGTCTTGGCCGCAGCCGGTGGCGCCGAGGCCGACGCTGAGGCAGACGACCGCGACGCCCGCGACGCCCATGGCGTGGCGAAAGACGACGCGAAAGGCGACGCGACCTGGCCGAGCCGCCCGCGGCGGGCCGCTGCGTGCGCCGATCATGGCCACCTCCGCCCGGCCGCCGCCTCACCCAGAGCGCCGTCCTTGCCGCTGTTCGGCGCCGCAGCGCCGCCCTTGCCGCCCTTGCCGCCGCTGCCGACCTTGAC
>SXNM01000421.1 GCA_005777155.1 Pseudomonadota bacterium
GGCGCCGTCAAGGAGGTCGTCGACGCCGTCCACAGCTACGGTGGGCTGGTCTTTCACGACGTCACCAACGCCCGGCACGCCGAAAAGGCCGCCCAGGCCGGCGTCGACGGCCTAATCCTGGTCACCGCCGGCGCCGGTGGGCACGCCGGGACCACCAACCCATTCGCGCTCTTGGCCGAGGTGCGGCCCAACTTCCCCGGCACCCTCTGCCTCGCTGGCTGCCTGTCTAGCGGCCGCGACGTCGCCGCTGCCATCGCCATGGGCGCCGACTACGCCTACCTCGGCACCCGCTTCATCGCCACCCGCGAGGCCAACGCCAGCGCCCGCTACAAGGACATGATCATCGAGTCCAGCAGCGCCGACATCCTCTACACCGCGGCGATCTCCGGCATCCCGGCGAGCTTCTTGACGCAGAGCCTGGTCGAAGCCGGCATCGATCCCGCGACCCTGCCAAAGGACCGCAAAATCAACCTCGGCGAGGAGCTCGACACCGAGTCCAAGGCCTGGAAGGACATCTGGAGCGCCGGACAGGGCGTCGCCGGCATCGACGACGTGCCGACGGTGGCCGAGCTGGTATTGCGCCTACAAGCGGGCTGGGACGAGGCGCGCGCGGCGCTTGGCTGACGTCTCCGGGCCAACGCCTCGCCGCCTACGCGTCGTCCACCGCGCTGGCGATGACGAGATCGCCGGTGACGTTGACGGTCGTCCGGCACATGTCCAAGAAGCGATCGACGCCAAGCACGATGCCGAGGCCCTCTGGCGGCACACCGACTTGCTGCAAGAGCAACAAGATCAGCGGCATGGATCCGCCGGGCACCCCGGCCGTGCCGATGCCGGTCACGATGGACATCACGACCACCTGCACTTGTTCTGCCGCGCCGAGCTGAATGCCGTAGACCTGGGCCAAGAACAGCACGGTGATGCCCTCGAAGAGCGCCGTGCCGTTCTGATTGGCGGTGGCGCCGACCGTCAGCACAAAGCGCGAGACCTCCGGCCGCAGCCCGAGCCTCGCCTCGGCGGTCTCCAGCGACTGCGGCAGCGTGGCGTTTGAAGACGAGGTGGCGAAGGCGGTCGTCATGACGTCGCGGATCGCTCGAAAGAACTGCAGGGGCGACCGCCGGGCGCCGTAGCGCAATACCAGCGAATACACGACGAATTGCTGAATCAGGAGCCCGAGCAGCACCACCCCGATGTAGCGCAACAACGAGCCGACGAGGCCGGCGCCGTGCTGGTACATGGTCCCAAAGACGATGGCGAAGACGCCGAGGGGCGCCAGGCGCATCGCCCAGCCGACGATGGTCATGCTGGCGGCGTAGACCTCGCGCAGCACCTCGCTGACGCGCTTGGCGCCGCTGTCGCTGCCGCCGAGCCCGAGCGCCGCGCCAAAGAGCAGCGCGAAGACCATGAACGGCAGCATGTCGCCCGAGAGCGCCCGCGTCGCCGTGTCGAGCGGGTTCTTCGGCAGCAGCTCCACCAGCGCCTGGCCCGGGCTGAGGGCGGCGGCGGCGTTGCGCTGGAGGCCCTCTACCGCGGCGCGTTGCGCATCGACCTGCACGGACTCGAGGGTGAAGCCGGCGCCCGGCTCGAGCACGGCGACCAGCGCAACGCCGATGAACACCGACACGCTGCTGGTGACGACCGTCCACAGGAGGGTGCGCGCCGCCACCTTGCCGAGCCCGCGGCCCTGCGCCAGCTCCAGCACGCCGAGCACCAGCGCCGAGAAGACCATCGGCACCACGACCATGAAGAGCAGGCGGAGGAAGAGCTGGCCGAGCGGCCGCAGCAGGTGGAGCTCGAACGCGGCGACCCCCGACAGCTCGCTGTGACCGTGCAGCAGGGCGCCGGTGACGCCGCCGAGCAGCAAGGCGACGAGCAACTGGACGTGGCGAGACATCGGGCCTCCCTGTGGGCGTGGCGCCGCCACGATCGGCCCGCGCGTCGCGCCTCGGCCACTCTTCGGCGCCGCCAGGGTCGTGCCCGTGCGCTCCAGGCCCGGACCGTGCCGCGGGCCCGCCCGCCCACGACCGCCACCATCGGCGGCGTGCGCCACCGCGTCAACACAGCCTGGGCACCATCGACGGCGCGCCCTCACCCAGGCGGCTCGCTGGCGTTGCGCTACGCGGGTGATGGCCGCCCTGGGCCATGACGCCGGGCCGAAACATAGATACGTTAGGTGTCACAGCTAGTTGTGCTCAACTGCCAGCCGCGCCCGGTTGACCCCGGGGCGAGCGCCACGCTAACTGATGCGCGCCGACTGGACCCTCGACGGCTTGACCAGGGCACCAGGCAGGCGAGGGCGGCGGCGCCACGGCGGACGCTGGGGCCGCTCCGGTCGGGACCCACTCATTCGGTCGGGACCGCGCTGCCGGCAGGACGGAGGGGGGCCATGGACACGCCGCAGAACCTTCTCCTGATCGGCATCCTCGTCGCGTTTGCGGCGGTCGAGGTCGTCAGCCGCAGCTACAAGGCCTATCAGGCGTCCCCCGACGACACCAAGCTCGAGCTGCTCACGCTGCTCGGCCTCACGATCATCGTGCAGCCGGCGATCCTCGCCGCCACCTTTGGCCTCGGCGCCCGCTTCTTTCCCGCGCAGCGCGACGCCCTGGCGCACTGGCCTGGCTGGGCGATGTTCGCTGCGTTGCTCCTGGTTGACGACTTGACGCAATACGCCTGGCACCGGGCCTCGCACAGTCGGCTGTTGTGGCCTCTCCATCGGGCGCATCACTCGGCCCACGCGATGAGCGTGCGCGTCACCTATCGCAACAACTTCTTCTATTACGCACTGATGCCCGGGATCTGGCTGTCCGGCGTCGCCATCTACCTCGGGTTTCGCGACGTCTACTCCGTGTATATCGCCGTCAAGCTGACGGTCATCATGGGCGCCCACTGCGCCCTTCCGTGGGACCGGCCTCTGTACCGGATCGCGGCGTTGCGGCCCCTGATGTGGCTGAGTGGTAATAGTCCAGTGCCTGCGCATGCATGGCGCGGCGGTAGTTAATGGCAACATTGTCAAAGGTCAGGTGCAGCTCGGCCGCCAAATCAAACGGCACTTGCTCCGGGCGCTGTGACTCCAC
>SXNM01000422.1 GCA_005777155.1 Pseudomonadota bacterium
CGCCGCCGCCCACTGGCAGACCGCCGCCGCCGCCACCGACACCACCGAACGAGATCGGGGCCGCGGCCGGGGGCTGCTCTCCGCTGCAGGCCACGCTTGTGGAGATGACCACCAGCGCGAGCAGTAGGCGGCCTCGGGACCAGTTGGGACCAAGCATGAAGTCGTTGGCCCTAAGTTCCATGCGAGTATTCATTGCCCCCCCCATCTCGTGGCGTGGCTCGCCGCGACTCCTGTGGCTGAGACGCGATCCGCCTGGAGAGAAGATAACATCGCAGAGGGAATTGGCAAAGGCTTTTACGCCGAATTGGGTCTAGTTGGGCTGGTGGCGACAGGATCGTTTTGCGGCAGGGGCGCGGGCGCTCGGTGCGAGAGTCGCCGTCGCAGCAGCGGACGGCCCGCCGAACGGGGTGATACGCCGGAGTGGGCAGCGCCACGATCGGGGAGGCCGTCTCCGCCTCGACGTCGTCCTCGGCGTGGGTTTTCACTGGTCAGCGTGATAGCTGCCGGCGCTCGACGCCGGCATCATGGAGCGGTACGGTCTGCGGGCCGTCGCCGGGGCGCCTACCAGCCCAGCTCCGAGGGCACCCTCCAGGCTGGACGATGACCACGACCCTCACAAATCTTCCAGAAGTCGACCGGGCTGCGGAGGCGCTTGCGCTGCTGGACACAGTGGCCACGGTCTTGCGTTGGGCGGCGTTTGGCGGTGCCGAGTCCGTCGACCGGCAGGCGGTCGGCAGGGCGATCGTCGATCTGGGCGACCACGACTGGTCTGCCAGCCTCGGACGCGCGGATGGGGCGCCGCCGCTGGAGTCGGCCTCCCACTCCCAGCCGCGTGTGCGGTCGCCAGAGCGCGCATCGACGCCGGCGGCCGCGCCCGAGCGACGTACAGTCGAGGGGGCGGCGACGACTGACCCGGCGACGGCTGCGGGCCCGTTGAGCCTGCTGCGGTTGCGATCGCGTCAGCCCTTGCCGGGCGCGTCGGCGCCGATTGCGGGCCCGCCGCCGGGTCGCCAGCCCGCGCAGCGGGTCAACGCAGCAGGAAATGCGCTGGCGCCAGCCGCCGGTCCCCAGATCGCGCCGATCGCGCCGGGGCGCCTGCCGGCGTTTCGTCGGGCGGTTGACGGCTGCGATCGCTGCGCGTTGCACCGCGAGAGGCCACGGGTGTGCCACGGTGAGGGCGAAGCGGAGGCGCAGTTGCTGGTCATCGTCGATCCGCCGCGGGGCATGGAGCTCGCGGCGGGTCAGGCGATCGCCGGCGATGACCGGGCGCTGCTGCACCGCATGATGACGTCGATCGGCCTCGCGCCGGCGCAGGTGTTCGTGTCGCCGCTGGTGCGCTGCGGTCCGCCGGGCCTCGGCCCAGAGGCGCGCGTGGCAGCCGACGCCGCGGCGCTGGCGGCTTGCCGAGCCATCTTGGGCAAGGAGATCGATCTCGTCCGCCCGCGCCTGCTCTTGCTGCTGACCGCTGCGGCGGGCGAACTGCTGGCGGCCGTGGCGCGGGGGCCAGGGGAGACCGCCGGGGGCGTCGCAGGCCTGCGCGAGCGGGTGTTCGAGCTGAAAGGGCTGCCGGCGATCGTGAGCTGGCCACCCTCGCAGCTGCACAGCGACGCCGCCCGCCGCCGGGAGGCCCAAGCCGATCTGCGCGAGGTGAAGCGCCGCCTCGGGGTGTAGTCGGGCTCGCCGCGCCGCCCAGTCCTGCAGGCGAAGCGCTGCCCTGTCGCCGGCGTCACGGCGAGCGCTGCGTCGGTGCCCGCCGTGGCATGATCGACTCGTTTGACCACCTGCGCCCCCAACCGTATGCTGCGCTGTCGCCCCATCCCGCGGGCGGCGCGCCGCGAGGGGCACACCGAAATGCCAGCCATCAGCACGCGTTGGCTGCGGATCTTCGCTTGGTGCGCGTTGCCGTTGGCGACCTTGGCTGCCACCGCGACCGTGGTCGTCGGCGGCGCTCCCTGGCAGCCCTTGTCGTCGCCTTTCTTCATCGCTTCCGATGAGGTAGCACCGCTCGCGCGGGACGAGGGTCTGGCGAGGTCATCTGCCTTCGGCGACGTCGCTCAACGAGTCCTGGCGGCAGCGCCAGGCAGCGGCGCTGCGCCGGCCCAGGAGCCGTCGGAATCAGCCGAGGTGGCTCACCGCGCCGGCGAGGGAGTGGAGCCCAGCGACCCCGCATTCGCCGGCGAGCCCCTGCGCGCGTATGTCGGCGCCACCGTGACGTTGCGCACCGACGCCTCCGACGCCTACGCCCGCGGGTTACTCGTCAAGCTCGACAGCTTCGTCGCTCAAGCCAACGCCGAGCTGACTCGCCTGCTGGACGTCAGCAGCAAGCCCGTCCACCCGACAGTGGTCGTCTTTGAGACCCAAGACCGCTACCAGCGCCACGCTCGCCGCAACGCCCCGGGCCTCGTCAACAACGGTGGCTACTACGACGGCAGCACCCGGACGGTTGTCACCTATCGCTACAACAACTCGATGCAGCTGTACTTTCACGAGGTCGTGCACGCCTTGATGGCCGAGCACTTCGATGACCACCACTTCTCGCGCTACACGCGCAAGAACTGGCCGATCTGGTTCGACGAGGGCATGAGCGAGTACCTGGGCTCCTACGCCGTCGATGGCACCGGCATCCGGATCCCGGCGCCCAACCGCGGCAAGCTGGCGTACCTCGCCAACGCCTTGGCCCACCGCTCATTTGTGCCGCTGGAGGTCTTGCTGCGCGCGCCGGCGTCGGCGTACTCGGGCGCTAGCATGAACATCTACTATGCCGAGTCGTGGGGCCTCATCGACTACCTAGCGCGGCACCCGATCTACAACTCTCAGCTGCCTCTCTTCTTTCGGAGAATCCGCAATAACGACGACGGCTTGACTGCGTTTGCCTCCAGCTTTGGCGACGACCTCGCGGACTTCGAGAAGGCGTGGCGCGACCACATCCGCCGGGCCGTCGAGCCGCCGGCACGCGGCGTCTGGCTGTTCAACGGCATGAGCATCGACGACTGGACGATCCACGAAGGCGGCCAGTGGTTGGCGCAAAAGGGCGAGATCGTCGGCAACGGCGACCGCAACTACAACTACCTGATCAAAGGCGAGGTGCCGCTGCGGAGCTTCCGTTACGAGCTCGACATGCGCATTGAGCGCGGCACCGCCGGCCTTATCCTCGGCAACAACTACCATGGCGAGTACCCGTACTATTACCTCATCGACATCGCCCGCGACGCGGTGATGGTCCGTCGCTCCTACACGGCGACGCGCATCGAGCCGGTCAAGCAGGCCTTCGCAGAGATCGCCCACGGCGAATGGGTGCACCTAGATGTGGTGGTGCTCGAGCGCCAGCTCTCGGTCCTGGTCAACGGCCGCGAGGTGCTCAGCTGCCAGAGCGATCGCGATAGCTATTCGCTGTTTGGCCTGTACCTCTACCACGCGGCGGCGCGCTTCAAGAACGTGCGCATCAACCGTGAGCCGCAGCAGGCGCCGGGCTGGGCTCGTGGTGCGCCGCCGCGCGTCATGCCTGGGGGCGCTGGGGGCGCAGCCGCCTCGCCGCGGGGACCGTTTGGGCCGCTGCGGGCTGCGGCGCCGACGCACCAGGCGCCAGAGCCATGAGCAAGCGCGCGCACCGCGCCTGGGGTCTCGCGGGCGCTTTGACGAGGGCTGGCTGGGCCCCGGCCCTGCTCGCGTCGGCGC
>SXNM01000423.1 GCA_005777155.1 Pseudomonadota bacterium
GCCCGCGAGCGCGAGCGCGACGCCGTGGACGCGACCGGCGACGGCATGCAGCGCCCGTTCCAGCTGAGCTGGACCGAGCAGGCCGACGGCGGCCAGCAGCAGCGCAGGCCAACCGATGACCGCGAAGGCATGGGGCAGCACCTCGACGGCGACCAGCCCCAAGATCGCCGTGACGACGAAGCCGTCGACCGTGTGCAGCAGCCGTCCGCCGCGCGACAGACGGACGAGCAGCGGCCCCGACAGCGACGCCAACAGCCCGGCGGCGAGCCACAGCAGCCCCGGGTTGCCGGCCGTCGCGACCTCTGCGCTCAATTCGTGCCGCCCGGCGCTGCGCCGCTGCCTTCGATCGCCTCCCCCGCCGCCAGCGATCGCCCGTGGCGGCGAATGGTGCCGATCATCGAGTAGAAGCCATTGCGCCGGTTGACGCTGACGTGGCTGCCGAGGTCGAGGCGCTCGAAGAAGCCGTCGAGGTCAAGCTGCGCGATCTCCGCCGCGGTGCGCCCGTCGTAGAGCAGGAGCGCGATCGCGACCAGCCCCTTGGTGATGTGGGCGTCGGAGTCGGCCTGCAGGCGGAGGCGTGGCGCGCCCTCTGGCCCTGGCTCCGTCGAGGCCGCCAGCCAGACCCGGCTGATGCAGCCCGGCACCAAGTGGGTGTCGTCGCGGAGCGCCGGGTCCATCGGCGCCAAATTGCGGCCAAGGTCGATGATGTAGCGGTACCGGTCCTCCCAGTCCTCCAACATGATCAGGTCAGACGCCAGCTCGTCGGGGGTCATCCGCGTCCCTGTGTCCGCGGCATCACCGCAGTGGTTTGTACGGTGCCGGGCGACGGCCTCGCCGCGTTGGCGGCGCCTTGCTTGCTCCCCGGACCTGGAGGCGGCGGCGGCGCCTTGGGCCTGTCGGCCTCGGCGGGCGGCGGCGCCTTGGGCTTGTCAGCCTCGGCGGGCGGCGGCGCCTTGGGCTTGTCAGCCTCGGCGGGCGGCGCGGCCTTGGGCTTGTCCAGCGGTACCGGTCGGGTGCCGCCGAGCTCGCTGGTGACCGCGCGCACCGTGATGGTCAAGTCCAGGTAAGTGATGCGGTAGCGGTGGTCCTTCTCGACCGCCGCCAACGTCACCCGCGCCTCGCAGCGCTGCTGCTGACAACCCGGACAGTCTCCTTTGCCCTGCCAGCGGCACTCGACCTCGACCGTCGCCGGCACCCGGCGGTTGCCGCGCAGATCGATGACGTCCGCCTTCTTCTCGGCGTAGTCCAGCGAGTAGCCTTGGAAGGTGACGGTCCTGCCTTGCAGATCGCCGCCGTCCTTCGGGTCGCTGTCGGTCGTGTGCGGCGGCATCAGCGCGCTGGCGACGCTCGGCGCCCAAGTCAGCGCGAGGACCGCTACGATCTGAAGCGATCTCCTGAACATCTGAGCCTCCCGCGTCGCACCAGCCGCGCCGCGCCCGAGGCGCCCAGGCCTCGCTGCGCCCATGGTGCAGAGCGCGCGCGAGCGGCGCAACCATGTGTCCGCAGCGCGGCCCCAGGCCCCGCTCGGCGTCGCCGTCTGAGCGGGTGCTCGCCCGCCACGCCACCCGAGGGCTCAACATCCAGTCCCGCGCCTCGCCGACCGCCGTTCGGCGCGTTCCTTCAGCCTCGCGGCGACTCGGTTCGCCGGCCCCTGTCGTTGGCCCCTAGCCCGCTCAGGTCGCCGCCAGCGGCGACGAGCAGCCCGAGCGCCGCCAGCTCGAGCCAGCCATGGAAGGCGACGGCGTGCAGGTAGCCGACGCGGGCCTGCGTCGGCGAGACCACCAGCGCGACCAGCGGCAGACCGATCGCAGCCACAGCGACGGCGACGAAGAGCGGCGCGCCAAGCGCATCGACGCCGCCGCGCACGTCGGCGGCGAACGGCGTTGGAACCCGCCGTGGCGACCATAGCTGCGGCAGCCAGCGCAGCCAGGCGGCGTAATGCACGGCCTGGGCGATGGCGAAGGAGACGGTGAGCCGCATCGACCAGGGGTAGCCGACGCCCGGCGCGAGCTGCGCCTCGAGATCGCCCAAGTCCAAGCCAGTGGCGGGCGCAGAGAGCCCACCGAGGCCGAGCAACAGGCCATCGAAGGCACCGCCCAGCAGCGCGCCCTGCGCAGCGACGAAAGTCAGCGCTGCGAGGGCGACGAGGGCGTGGGCGCTGAGCCCGCCAAGGGCCCCGTCGGCCAACCGCCCGCGACCCGCCTCGCGCCATCCGAGCAGCAGCGCACACGCCGGGCCGACGAGGTTGTGGCCGTGGCCGAAAGCCATGAACGCCGCCTGCGGCGCCCGCCATGCCACCGCCAGCGCGATGACCACGGCCAACAGCGCTGGCCAACGCCGCCGGCGCCAGCCGCCGAGCCAGAGCGCTGCCGCCACCGACGACACGCCGAGGCCGAGCTCGCTCTGCAGCGGCGAAACACCCTCAGGCAGCGGAATGGGCGCGCCGACCGCCAACGCCACCCGCTGCAGCGTCATCAGCCCGAGCAGCGCGCCGACCGCCACCAGCGCGCGCGGCGGCCACGGCGTGCGCGGCTGGACGACAAAGTAGCGCAGGTCCGACGCGACGTGGGGCACGCCGAGCAGCAGCGGTCCCAGCAAGAGCAGCCACAGCGGCGCCGCCAGCGCCACAGCCGTGACTGCCAGGACCTGCAAAATCGCGAGGGCACCCAGGCGCCGGGCGCGGTCGCGCATCAGCGCGCGGCCGGCGCTGGTCCTGGCC
>SXNM01000424.1 GCA_005777155.1 Pseudomonadota bacterium
AGCGCCTGCGCCTCGGACTCAGGCGCCGCAGCGCCGACGCTGGCCACCGCGGCCAGCTCGAGCCCGCCGCCGTGGCCGCAGGCGACGCGATCTGCCGCTGAGGGGTCTTTGCCGTTGCGCGCCCGCAGCGAGGCCGCGCCGCCTGGGCAGCGCCAATGGCCGAAGATGGCCTCAGCGGCGATCTCGGCGCGCTCGAGCTTGCAGCCGGCGAGGGACTCGCCTTCGCCGAGCAGGCGCCCGACGCGCGACTCCTGGCCGGCGGGGATGACGGGGACGGCGCTGGCCGGCTGGGCCCAGAGCAGCGACGCCAGCAGCGCCGCAAGCAGCGTCGTCAGTAGCGCCGGCAGCGCGGAGCGGGGAAGCGTCCACGCCGAGCAAGCGCTGGCGCCGCGGGTCCAGGCTGCCCACCCCGATGGCGCTGTCGTCTTCGCCTTCGACTGCCTCATGCTTGCCCCCCGCGGAAGTAGGTGGTGGCCAGCGCCACGGCGTAGCCCATGTCGAGGGCGCCCATCGTCTCGCCGGTCGAGTGCATGGCCCACATCGGGGCGCCGAAGTCGACCGTGCGAGCGCCGAGCTGGGCGGCGACGATGGGGCCGATCGTCGTGCCGCAGACGGCGTCCTGCCGATGCACGTAGGCCTGCAGCGGCACCTTGGCCGCCTCGCACAGGGCGCGAAAGGCGGCGATGGTCTCGCCGCTGCTGGCATAGCGGTCGTTGGTGTTGACCTTGACCACCAGCCCCTGGTTGATGAGCGGGGCGTGGGCGCGGTCGTGCTTGTCCTGGAAATTCGGGTGCAGCGCGTGCGCCATGTCGCCAGACAGCACCAGCGAGCGGGCGAACGCCAGCTCGGGATCGACATCGACGGGCGAGCCGGGGTGGCGCCGCGCCAGGCGCAGCAGCAGGTCGCGCAGCATCGCGCTCGCCGCACCCGAGCTGGTCTGCGAGCCGGTCTCCTCGGCGTCAAAGCAGGCGACGATGCGGGTGGCGGCGAAGGTGGGCGCCGCGGCGTCGTTGACCTCAGCGGCGGCGATGAGGCCCGAGACGCCGGCAAAGACCATGGCGAGGTCGTCGTGTCGCGGGCCAAAGAGCAGCGAGCCGTCGATGCCGAGGCGCTGCGGTGGCTGAAAAGGCACGAGGTGAAGGTCGAAGCCGTCGACGGCGTCGAGGGGCAGCCCCAGCTCGTGCGAGAGCAACGCCACCGCCTCTTCGACCGGCTGGCCGCTGGCGAACACCGCGTGCAGCGCCGTCTCCGGGTTGATGCCGCCTTGGTCGTTCTTGTCGCGGTCGAGGTGGATGGCGAGGTCGGGGATGACGGCGAGCGGCCGCGGCAACCGCACGAGCTGGCGCCCCATCAACGGCTGACCGGTCAGCGGGTGAAAGCGCGGCGCTCCCTCCTTGTCGCGCAGCAGGCGATAGACGACGCCGGCGAGCATCAGCGGTCGGTCGAGCCAGCTGCGCCGGATGATGCCGCCGTGGACTTGGGTCAGCAGCTGCACGGTGCCGGCCTCGCGTCGGACCGGGTTGAGGCGGATGCGCAGGTCTGGGCTGTCGGTGTGGGCGCCAAAGACGAGGTAGCCGGTGTCGACTGGGCTGCGGCTGCCGACGATGCCGGCGATCACGCTGCGGCCATCGCCGGCGATGACGAAGAAGCGCTCGCCCGCGACGGGCAGCCAAGCCTCATCGGCGCTCCGCTCGGCGAAACCGCCGCTGCGCAAGCGGTTGCAGACGGCGACGACGGCGTGCGCCGGGGTGCAGGCCTCTTCGAGGAAGGCGAGGTAGCGGTCGGCGTCGTCGTGCGGCTGGTTGGGCAGGTTCAGGGCCATCGCGGCGGCTCCTCGGTGCGGGCTGGCGCTGGGCGAGGCGCCGGTTGGGGGGTAGATCGGCTCAGCGGGCGCCGTCGGCAGGCACGGCCACCGGGCCGCGCAGGGAGCTACTGGATGCCGAGCACCTGCACGAACTTCAAGGCGACGCCCATCAGGGTCTCGCCGGCGATGAGCCCAGAGGCGCCGACGACGAGGAAGGTCGCCGCAAAGACCGGCCGCACCCGCTGCAGTCCGGCTGCCAGCAGGGCGCCGAGGAACATGTTCAGCGAGTAGACGAAGGGCACCAAGATCGCCACGCCGCCGCCAGCGATCGAAGGCAGCCACTTGCGGACGGACGCTGGGGCGACAGCCTCGACGATGGCCATGAGGCCACCAGCCAAGCTCGCCCAGCCAATGGCCGAGAGCTTGTCGGGGGCCATGTGGTGGAGGCCTTTGCCGAGCAGCTCCGCTACCTTGGCCCACACCACCGCCGCCGGCGCCGGCCACTCAGGCGTGCCGAGGTCGGCCGGGTTGACCAAGACGCTGTACGCCAAGGCGGCGAAGAAGGCGCCGGCGAAAATCCCCGAGATCTGGGCCAGCACCTGCACGCGCGGGTTGGCGCCGAGCAGGTAGCCGGTCTTGAGGTCGGTGAGGAGGTCGCCGGTCTGGCTCGCCGCGCCACCGGTGACGCTCGCCGTCATCAGGTTCGGCACGACGGCGCCCGGCAGCACACCGCCAAAGACCAGCTGGGTGACCTTGCCCATGGCGCCGATCGGGTTGATGTCGGTCTCGGCGACGCTGCGGGCGGCGACGAAGGCGAGGCCGAGCGCCAGCGCCACCGAGAGCGCGCCGAGGTGCGGCTCGATGCCAAACAGCGCCTTCTGCATGACGACGGCGGCGCCACCGGCGACGAGCAGGCCGCCCCAGAACCAGGAACGCGGCGCCTCGACGGCGGCGAGCCCAGGGACCGCCTCGGCCCCAGCTCCCGCGCCCTGGCCCTTGCTCGACAACGTCCGCTGCAAGCCCGCCAGCATCTTGGGCAGCTGCAGCGCGAGGCCGACCAGCGAGTGCGCCACCATCAGGGCGACGCCGGGCCACAGCGTCCAAGACGTGAAGTCGCCGTACTGCAGGTGCTCTGCCGAGCAGGTGGCGCCCGCGGGGAGCTTGGCGCAGGTGATGAAGCCGGCGTCGAGCAGCAGCGGCGGCGCGACGACATGGGCCGCCACCGCGAAGAGCATCATCGAGATCGTCACCCGCATGCCCATGATGGCGCCGGCGCCGAGGGTCCAGAGGTCGGTGCCGAGGGCCACCTTCCACTTGGCGAGGCCCGGGCCGAAAATCGCGATCTGATCGCCGAGCGTGGGCCACGCCGCCGCCACCGACTTGACGGCCGCCGACGGCGCCTTGACGCTGCCCAGCATGGGGCCGATGTCCTTGATGGCTTTGATCAACCCGGCAAAGGCCGCGCCCGAGAAGAGGCCCCGAGCCTGCCGCGCGCCGTCGCCGCCTGCCGCGTGCAGCGAGCGCAGGGTCTCCGCGCAAGCGACGCCAGACGGAAAGCGCAACCGCTCGTCGTTGATTAGCTTTCGCTTGACTGGGATGGCCGCCACCACGCCAACGAGGCAGATCGCGATGAGCCACGGGATGGCGGTGGCGATGTCGAAGACCACCGCGCCGGCCTCATTGATCAGGTAGAGCGGCGGCACGGCCTTGGGATCCTTGGCGATCGCGTCCTTGCTGACCATGTAGAGGGCGGGGATCGCCGCCACCAGACCGGCCGAAGTCATGTAGGCCGCCGCCGAGGCCGCCGTCTGCATGGTGTTGTTCTCTAGGACCGAAAAGTGGCGCTCGTGGGGCGTGCCGGCGATTCGCTGCCAGGTGCTGAAGAAGGCGTAGGCGATGATGGCCGACGTGATCGAGGCGCCGAGACCCCATCCGGTCTTCAACCCGATGTACAGGTTAGAGAAGCTCATCACGCCGCCGATGACACAGCCGGCCAGGAGCGACCGCAGCGTCAGCGCCCGCGCGCCCTCGGGCCGGTAGACGTGGGCCAACCAGTAGCGATCGTGCTCCACCGTCGAGGCGGTAGCGGCGGGGGGCGGCGGCGGCGCGGCAGGGGCAGACGCGTCAGAGGCAGACGCATCGGGGGCTGATGGCGAGTCCATGCGTGGCTGTCCTCCGTGGCCTGCAGGCCGACTCGACTTCTAGCACGCCGCGCCAACCTTGGCGACCGGCAGCGCGCGTGGTATCGTGACGCCATGGCGCGAACGCGACTTCGGCGCGAGAGGAACGACCCGGCGCGCATCTGCGGTCGCTTGGGCGCGCGACGCCGCCACGCGCCTGCAGTCGAGGCCACGGTTTCTGAGGGCGTGAGCCGGCGTGTGGGGCGCCTGGCGGCGGCGCTGCGTGCGGTGTTGGTGCTCTGCCTAGCGGCCTTCGTCGGATTGACGCCGCTGTTTGGTTGCGCCGGCAGGAGCGAGCGCATCCGCCCGAAGGACGCCCTGGCCGTGCTGCGGTTGATGCGAGACAGCGCCCGCGCTGGCGCCGCCTTGAGCGCCGAGCAGGCGCTGTGGAGCCGCGACGGCGCCGCGCCGTTGACGTTCGACGAGCGGGCGTTTTTGCTGCCGCTCTTCGCCCGAGTGATCGACTACGACCTCGCGTTGGAGTCGTTCTGCGAGATCCACCTCCGCTCTGGCGCCGGCCGCGAGGACGCCCGCGAGCTGGCCCTCGGTCGCGCGCTCGGCCTCGGCGCCTACGCCCGTCAGCTGTTCGAGCGGCTGCGGTTGCTGGCGCTGGTGAGCGACAACGCTGCCATCACGGCGGCGCTCGACGAGGGCAGCCCAGCGCACGGTGTCGCGCCGGGCCAGCTGACGCGCTTGTCCATCGAGACCGCCCGGCCCGATACGCCGCTGCAGCTCGACATCGCGTTCGATGCCTTGCTCGAAGCCCGCGCGGCGCTGCCAGCCGAGGCCGCGACGATCACCGACCTGCAAGCCGCCTGGCAGCTGCTGCGCCTCGCCGACAAGGCCGCCCGCACCGGCCAACCCCTGCCGCCGGACAAGCAAGCCAAGGTCGACGCCATCGACGGCGACGCCATCGCCGCCGCGGTCGCCGACACCGCGCTCGACGCCACCCGCGAGGCCAGGGCCGCTTGGCGCAAGAGCGGCGGCAAGCTGCTGCACCACGTCATCGGCGTGATGCTGGGCAACGAGATCGGCGGCGTCATCGACCCGCTGGTGAAAGACATCGCCCTCTGGCTCGGCGACACCCGGCTGCGCGACGACGGCGGCCATCTGATCAGCGAAGCGCAGCTCGCCGCCGTGCAGCCGCGCTTTGAGCCCGGTGACGTCATCGTCGAGCGCCGCAACTGGTACCTCAGCAACCTCGGCCTGCCGGGCTTCTGGCCGCACGCCGCGCTCTACGTCGGCAGCGCCGCCGAGCTTGAGGCCTGGGCCGCCGATCCGGGCGTGCTGTCGGCCTTCCCAGGCGGTCTGACGGCCCGCATCGCCGCCGAGTCGCCTGAGGCTTGGCAGGCCTTTCTGCAGCCCGTAGACGGCCACCCGGCGCGGGTGTTGGAGGCCGTCAGCGAAGGCGTCATCGTCAACAGCATCGAGCACTCCTGCCTCGCCGACCACGTCGCCTTTTTGCGGCCCCGGCGCAGCAAGGCCGAGCGCGCCTGGGCCATCGCCGAGTCGTTCCGCCACTTTGGCAAGCCCTACGACTTCGACTTCGACTTCCTGACCGTGTCGCAGCTCGTCTGCTCGGAGCTGGTCTACACCGCCTACAACCTGCCCACCGGCGTCGGGGTCGGCCTCCGCCTCGATCCGCTGCCGGAGGTGATGGGCCGGGTCGCCTTGCCACCCAACGACCTCATCGCCCGCTTCGACGAGGAGTTCGGCCGCGATGACCGCCAGTTCGATTTCGTGGTCTTCCTGGACGGCGACGAGGGCCTGGGGGCTGCCCTCGAGCGCGACGCCGAGGCGCTGCGAGCCTCCTGGCTGCGACCGAAGTGGGACCTGAACCAATGAACCGACGCTCCGCCTCGCCGCCAGCCGTGACGGCCCTGGGTCGCCCACCTCGCTCCGCGTCCGAGGCCCTTGGCGGCGCCTGCGCGCTGCTAGTGCTCATCGTCTCCGCGGCCACCGGCTGCGCCGTCTCGTCGTACACCACTGCCCACACCCTGCCGCGCGGCACCTCGACCTTCTGGGTCGCACCGCAGGCGATGCGCATCGCGGTGGGTGGCGCGCCGCAGACCATGCCCTTCGTCGAGCTCGGCACCCGCTACGGCCTCCGCGACGACATCGAGGTCGGGGCGCGCCTGGGCGCCGGCCTGCAAGTGGACGCCAAGATCGCGCTGCTGCGCAAAGGCGCCGGCCGCAAGCTGGCCATCGCACTCGCGCCCAGCGTCGGCTACATCGGCAATTTCTCGGGCACGCCAACGGGCTCGGGCGGCGACGACCTGCACTTCGCGGGCGCCACGCTGCCCCTGCTGATCAGCTACCCGATCATCGAGGGAGTCGACGTCACCCTCGGACCGCGCCTCGGCTGGCTCATGCAGGTGGTCGAGACCTCCAGCGCGGCCACTTCGCACACCGCCGCGGTCGGCGCCTCAGCCTCGCTGCGATGGCAGATCTCAAGGGCCTTCGCCGTTGTGCCGGAGGTCTCGTTCGCCATGCCCTGGCTGCGGGCGCTCACTGGCACCGGCGTGGTCACGGGCACCGGCGGACAGCGCGCCATACAGGTCGGAATTGGCTTCATTTTGGGCGGCGCTCCCGCCGCGCCCGCCGCCAACGGCCCAGCGCCGCCGCCGGGCTAGCGCCGCGGAGGATTCACCATGTCTGCTGCGCCCACTCCCTTCGCGGCTTCGCCTGCCGCGGCGTCGCCGCAACCGACGACCGCCGCCGCAAGTGCCGTCCGCGTCCTGCGCTTGCACCCCGAGCGCGACGGCGACCTGCCGCTGCCTCGCTATGCCAGCGCGCTCGCCGCCGGCGCCGATCTCCACGCCGCGGTCGCAGAGCCGCTGACCCTCGGGCCGGGTGCCCGCGCCAAGGTCCCTACCGGCCTCGCCATCGCCCTGCCGCCTGGCTTCGAGGCGCAGGTGCGACCACGGTCAGGCTTGGCGTTTCACCACGGCGTCACCGTGCTCAACGCGCCAGGGACCATCGACACTGACTACCGCGGCGAGGTGGCCATCTTGCTCATCAACCACGGCGAGGCGCCCTTCGTCATTCGCCGGGGCGACCGAGTCGCGCAGCTGGTGATTCAGGCCGTCGCGCGTGCCGAGCTGACGCTCTGCGACGCTGACGCCTTCGCTGCCGAGGCGACCGAGCGCGCCGGGGCGGGGTTCGGCTCGACCGGGATCTAGCCGAGGAGAATATGCCCTGCGTTGGGAGGCGCGGACCACGCAGAGCGCCGAGCTTTCTGGGTGCCCAGGCCCCCCCTGGCCCCCTGGCCCCTGGCCTCGCCACGCCGGGGAGGCTAGGCTGACGGCACCGGCGGCGGACGCCGCGCGCCGCACGGGGATCACGGATGTCAAAGCGCTGGAAGCGAAACTGGACGGATGCAGCGCGCCCAGCGGTCTTCGCCGCCTGGATGACGCTAGCGACAGCCGCCTGCGGCGAGGCCGCGCCAGAGACGAAGGCCAAGACCGGCGCCGACGCCGCCGAGGTCAGCGGCGACATCGCGGCGGCGGAGGTCGACGGCGCGGACGACCTCGGCGGCGGCGAGGACAGCCGCCGCGGCGGCGACACCGCCACTGGGCCGGTCTGTCCAGGCGGCGCCGGCTGCGTCTGCCAGGGCAACGGCGACTGCGACTCTGGCCACTGCCTCGAGACCGCGGCCGGCCGCCGCTGCGGCGAGACCTGCGTCAGCGACTGCCCACCGCTGCAGCGTTGCGGCCAAGCGCCTGGCAGCGTCGATCTCGCCTACGTCTGCCTCGACCGCTTCGCCCGGCTGTGCATGCCGTGCCGCGAGAACAAGGACTGCCAAGCGGCGGGGATGTCGGGAGCGCGCTGCCTTGGCGCCGGCGCCGCTGGCGCCTTCTGCGGCACCGACTGCAGCGTCGACGAACCCTGCGGCGTCGGCTTCAGCTGCGTCGACGCGATCGACGTCGGCGGCGTCGGCGCGGTGCAATGCGTGCCAGCGGGCGCCGCAGACGCCTTGGCGGCGCTCGCGACCTGCGCCTGCAGCGTCAACGCCGTGGAGCTGGCGGCCGAGACCACCTGCGTCAAGGCGGGCGAAGGCGGCGGCAGCTGCCCAGGCGTGGCGCGCTGCCTGCAAGCCGGGGCGGTGGCGTCCTGTGCTGCCAAGCCACCCCAGGCTGAGCTCTGCAACGGCGTCGACGACGACTGCAACGGCAAGACCGACGACGCCACCTGCGACGACGCCAACGCCTGCACCAGCGACAGCTGTGACCCAGCCGGCAAGGGCTGCGTCGCGACGCCATTGCCAGACAAGGCGGCGTGCAGCTTCGCCCCTGGCGGCGACGCTCAGGTCATTCCTGGGCAATGCATCGCCGGCACCTGCGTCCCCAAGCCCGTGCCGGGCAGCGCCTGCAGCGCGGGCGGCGACTGCGAGAGCGGCTTCTGCGTCGACGGCGTCTGCTGCCTGTCTGCCTGCAATGCGCCGTGCGCGGCCTGCGTCGCCGCCAATACCGGCGTCAAGGACGGCACCTGCGCACCGGTCCAGCAGGGCCAAGACCCCGACTCCGAGTGCGCCGCCGAGCCCGCGAGCAGCTGCGGCTTGGTCGGCCACTGCGACGGCAAGGGCGCCTGCCAGCCGCACCCCGAGGGCACCGTCTGCTCCGACGCCACTTGCACCACCGACAACCAGGCCAAGGCGCCGTCGCACTGTCAGGCTGGCTCCTGTCAGCCGGGCGCGCTCACGGCCTGCACGACGTCGGCCCTGTGCATGGAGAGCGTCTGCCAGGGCGCGCAATGCAAAGTGCAGGCGACGACCGCGCCCTGCGACGACGGCGACCCGTGCACCAAGGCCGACACCTGCGGTGAGGGCGCGTGCAAAGGCCAACCCGGCGGTTGCGACGACAAGAACCTTTGCACCATCGACAGCTGCGCCGCCGACGGCAAGAGCTGCGAGCACAAGGCGGTGGCAGACCAGACGCCCTGCAGCGGCGACGGCCAACGCTGGTGCCAACAGGGCAAATGCGTGCTGCTCATCGGCGGCCTCGACTGCGCCCACGTCCAGGCCATCGACCCCAAGCGCCCGAGCGGCGTCTATCTGGTCGATCCCGATGACCAGGGGCCGAACAAGCCCTTCGAGGTCTACTGCGACCTGCAGACCAGCGGCGGCGGCTGGACGCTGATGGCGCAGTTCGGCCAGCACAAGGCCGTCATCCACATCTCGCAGGCCCGCTACGAGAAGTCTTTTGTCACCGTGCCCATCTGGATCCAAGGCAACGCCGAGGCCAAGCCGATGGCGCCTGGCGTGGCCAGCGACGACTTCACGATCCAGAGCCACGACTGGCGCAAGCTGATGCACAACCAAGGCGCGTTCCTGCTGCGGCAAGAGGCGCAGGTGGTGCTCGCCGGTAAGTCCGGCGCCGCCTTCGATGTCGCCTACCGCTTCCGGTACAATGGCCGTGTCTTACAAGACGGCGCGCCGAAAGCAGAACGCGTCTGGCCGCTCTCCGATCGGGTGGTGATCAAAGATGCCAGCGGCGTCGAATGGGACGTCGCCGACGGGCCGGCGCGCTTCTGGCTACCCTTCAGCATCGCGGCGGCGGGCGAGTCGGTCTTTACGGCCTGTTTCGGAGCGCAGCTCGGCCCAGCCTGCGAGGGCAACCTCGACACCATCCTCAACGTCACGCGGCGCTTTGGCAATTGCGGCATCATAGGCCAGAAGGCCGACAGCAGCGACCCTGCCCTGTCGTGGGCGCCGCACCTCAACGGCCAGCAGAGCAGCCTCGACATCGCCTGGCAGCACCAAGGCTCGAGCGCCTTCCACAGCACCGGCCAGCCCATCGCGCTGCGCTACTGGACCCGCAGCCTCTGCGGCGACGGCAAGGTGCAAGAGGGCGAGCACTGCGATGACGGCAACCGCGAATCCAACGACGGCTGCACGCCCCTCTGCCACTTCGAGGCGGTGACGCACTGCGCGGCGCTGCACAAGCAGTTTCCGAGCGCCCCCGACGGCGTCTACACCATCGATCCCGATGGCGAGGGGCCCATCGCCGCCCTCGACCTCGCGTGCGACATGCAGGCAGGCGGCCTCACCTTGGTCGCCAACCTGATGGATGGCCCGGCCGACGACTTGCCCAACGAGGCCAAGGCATACGGCGCCGGCTTTGGGCAGCTGGCGAGCGGCAGCTTCGGCGCCGTCAAGGTCGTTGGACGCGCCGCCGCCCCCTCTATCGCTGAGGCGTCCGCCGGGCTGACGGCCAGCCAGGGCAGCGCGGCGGTGTCTCCGGCCTTCGTCGCGGCGCTGGTGGCGGCGGGGCAGTCGAACCTCGGCGTCTGCCTCGTCGGCGCCCCTGGGCTCGACGTCGGCGCCGGCCCCGACGCCGCCGGCCCCGAGCTGGAGTGCCGTCGGCTGGGTGACGCCTCCATGTCGGTCGCCGCCTTCGACAAGGCCGCCATCACCAACCCGGCGCTGCTGGCTGTGGACGCCACCAGCAAGGACGGGGTCGCCACGACCTACGCCCGCTTGGTCGGCATGCCGATCAGCGCCGACACGTTGGATCCGCTGCTGCTGAACGACGGCGCCGGGCCCATCGCGATCCTGCCCGGCGCGGTCCACGGCTTCGGCGGCGCCGGCAAGCTCACGGAGGGCACCCTGCCCGGCGGCTGCTACGGCGTATGGCGCGGCGAGGGCGATGGCGTGGCCTACCGGCCCTCCGACAAGGCCGACGACGAGGTTGGCGGCTGCGCTGCGGGCGGCGGCAAGAAGCTGGCTGACGTCGGCGGCGTCCACGGCGTGCGCCTCTGGCTCGGACCGCCGCTCGGTCTCGGTGCGCCGGGCAAGCCAGCGGCGTCGTGCAAGGCGATCCGCGACGCCGGCGAGGGCCGCGGCAACGGCCGCTACCAGCTCACCGTCGCGGCGGGCGCGGCGGCCTGGCGCCACTGCGATCTGCGGGCCGACGGCGGCGGCTGGACTCAGGTCATGCGCATCGATCCGAAGTCGGTGGCCCACGGCGCCGGGCCAGACGCTAGCGGCGACGGCGCCGGGTTTGTCGGGCCTTTCAAGCTCGACGACGCCAGCATCGTCGCCCTCACCACAGGCGCTCGCCTGCGCTACGGCTGCGGTGCGACCCTGCGCGCCCACGTCACCAACGCCCAGAAGGCCTGGACTTCACAGAAGGTCAACGGACTGCTGTGGTACATCGACCGCGACCGCGACGGCAGCTTTGAGTGCGCTGCCGACGACGGCGGCGGCTATGGCTTCACCGACATCGTCGCATGTCCGAGCGGCGCCACGCGCTTTGTCGCCAAAGAAGGGCTCGGCGAAGGCGGCGGCTGCTGGCTGCAAGACAAAGGCTGGGGCCAACCCGGCGCTCTCTGGGCCCGCTGACCCGGAGATCTCGCAGGCGTCGCCTGGGGCTAGCGGCGCGAGGCGGCGCCTTGGCTCGGTCAACGGCGCCGTGGCTCGAGTCAGGCGTCGTCGCCATCGTGTGAGTCGGCCCAGTAGCTGATGAGCTCCATGTCGTCGATGATTCGCGAGTGGTAGTGGCCCCAGATGTCTGAGATCTGAACCGACTCGCCCGCCGACAGCCGCGCCGTCAGGTAGATCGCGAAGTAGGTCGCCCTCGAACCGTCCTCGACTGGACCGACGGCCTTGAGCAGTGCGCCGCTGCGCGGGCAATACAGCTCACAGCGGACGCCGAGCGGCAGGTCTTCCATGCCGATCTTGCGGGCGTCGCCGTGGATCGGCGACAGGTAGACCACACCCTCTTGCCCGGCTGCGCGGACGCCGACCGTCACCGCAGGCCAGCCGTCGAAGGTCACCGCCGTCTCGATGAGGCTGGCGCCGGTCGGCCCGAAGGCCTGGGTGACGACGATGAGCGGCGCATCGGCGTTGACGGCAGGGTGCTCCTCCGGCCGAATCGTTACGTGTGGCTCCGCCAGCTCCTCGTGACGGCCCGTCACGCTGAAGGTTCTGCGCCCACCCTCGCGGCGGCGCTCGCCGTCCCCCATCCCGGTCGCCATGGTCCCCCTCCCCCGCTACGAGGCGCCGCAAGCCAGCCGGCGGCGACCTCCAAGGGTTTCAAGCATACGCCGAGGCTGGCGTCAAATGCTCGGCGGCGTGCCAGTGCGCCGCTCATCGCGCCGACGTCTCCACCAAGGCCCAGCGGCCCCGCCGGCGCCACCATCGACAGCCGGCAGACCCTGCCGCATCCTGCGGTCCAGGGCCGCGCTCGCGCCCGGCGCCGATCTCTGCGCGGCGTCGCGTCAAGGAAGACCCATGCTCAGCCCCACGCAAGACACTGTCCGTCGCACCCGCGCGCCGCTGCCAGCGGGCGAGCTGGACGTCGCCATCATCGGCGCCGGCCCAGGCGGCCTGATGGCTGGCGCCCACCTGGCGCGCGCTGGCCTGCGGGTGGCGCTCTTCGATGGCCACTACGTCGCGGGCGGCTGCATGACGATGTTTGAGCGCGGCCGCTCAGACGCCCGCTACTGCTTCGACGTCGGTCTGCACTACGTCGGCGACTGCGCGGCCGACGGCAAGGTGCCGCAGCTGCTCGAGAGCGTCGGCGCCGGCGTTGAGTGGGCGCCGCTGGACCCCGACGGCTTCGATACGCTGGTCTTTCCTGACCTGGAGTTTCGCATCCCGGTCGGCCACGAGGCCTTTCGCGCCCGCCTGCTTGAGCACTTCCCGGAGGAGAAGCGAGGCATCGATCGCTATCTGCGGCTGCTGCTTGAGGTGGACGCCATGCAGCGGCGGACCTACCGTGGCGGTGCCCTCGGCATGCTGCGGGCAGTCCTGCTGCATGGCCGACTGGTCGCCCTCTACCGCGACGCCACCATCGGCGAGTTTCTCGACAGTGTGACGAGAAATCCGCTGCTGCGCGGCGTCCTGCTCGGCCAGAGCGGTGACTACGGCCTGCCGCCTTCACGGGTGTCAGCGATGCTGCACTGCGGCCTCGTCAACCACTACCTGCGCGGGGCGTACTACCCGGTCGGTGGCGGGCAGGCGCCGGCAGATCGCCTCACCGGGGTCATCGAGGCCGCCGGCGGCAGCATCCACCTGCGCCGACCGGTCGAGCAGATCGTGATACGCGACGGCCGCGCCGTCGGCGTTCGGCTGGAGGCAACGGCCAAGGAGCCAGCCCACGAGATCGCGGCCCGGACCGTGCTCAGCAACGCCGACCTCAAGCGCACCCTCCTCGAGCTGCTGCCGCGCGCCGACCTGCCTGAGCCGTGGCGAGCGCGGGCCGAATCCTTCGAGATGGCTGGCGCCATCTTCATGACCTTCCTCGGCGTCGAGGGCGATCTCGCCGACCTCGGCATGCGCAACGCCAACTACTGGTGCTTCGACAGCCCCGACATGGAGGCCTTCTACCGCGAGGCAATGGTCGACGGCCGCGTCGCCCCGCGCGGCTGCTACATCACCAGCGCCAGCATGAAGGACCGCGGCACGCCCGGCCACGCGCCGGCAGGCCACATGGGCCTAGAGATCATGGCGCTGGTGCCAGGCAGGGCGGAGGCCTGGCACAGCTCGGACCGCGCGGCCGTCGATGGAAGCTACCGCAAGGATGGCCCCTACCTGGAGCTCAAGCAGCGCGTCGAGGCCGAGCTGATCGAGCGCGCCGAGGCGCTGCTGCCAGGGGTCAAGGAGCGCATCCGCTTCTGCGAGTCCGCGACCCCGCTGTCGCAGACGCGGTACACGCGGGCCAGCGACGGCACAGGCTACGGCCTCGCCGCCACACCCGAGCAATTCCTCAGCCGTCGTCCAGGCTACCGCGGGCCCCTGCCCGGGCTCTTTTTTTGCGGCGCCAACACGCGGGCTGGGCACGGTATCTTTGGCGCGCTGGAGTCGGGCGCTCAGGCCGCCAAGCGCGTCGCGGCAGAGCTCGGCGCCGAGCTTAGCGCCTCTGACAGCGGCGACCCTCCGCTGGCAGCGCGCTCCAGCGGCCCAGTCGCCTAGAGGCCGGCGCCCGCGGGGTAGCCGTAGCTGACGTCGTCGTCGTAGCCGTAGACGTAGACGCCGACCTTTTGGCTCGACTTGAGGGTGTGGGTGCCGGCGCCGATCGGCAAGCGCGCCACCGTCCACGTCGTGCCCTGGATGGTCGTAAAGCCGGAGGGCAAGAGCACCGTGCCGTCGAGGTTGACCGCTGTGCCGGCGGGCGCGACCACCGTGATGTAGTTGACGGCGTACTTGTCCGGCACCAAGAACAAGTAGTCGTCGAGGAACTGCGTCACCGGGACGTCGAGGATGAGCGACGGATCGCCGATGGCAGCGCAGAGCTTGGAGAAGCCAGCAGACTCGCACTTGCCGACGAAGCCGTACTGCGCCTTGCAGCTTGCGTCCGTGGTGCAGGTGGCCTGTGCGACCGTCACCGTGGCGTACGAACTGGCCATGTACTGGGCGACCATCACCGGCTGGTCGCTGTCGATGAGGAAGTCGGCGGTGGTCTGGAACTCGAAGAACTGGCCCTGGTTCAGCGTCGGCACCGAGACGCCGATGTTGGGCGTGATGGTGACCTTGGTGTTGTTCTTCGAGGCGATGATGCGCCAGGCGTCCTGCTCCTTGCCGCGCGGCGCGAGGCGGGCGCCGACGTAGCTCTTGCCCCACGACTTGACTGGGAAGAGCTGCTCTTCCAGATGGTCGGCGCAGCACTCTGAGTCGCACTGGCTGTCGGTGGTGCAGGGCTTGGTGCCGAGGGCGCCGCCGAGGACGCTGCTGGCGCAGACCTTGGAGGCCGATCCTTTGCTCATCGGGACGCAGTTGCCGATGTCAGGAGAATTACTCGCCTCGGAGCCGCCAAAGACCGCCACCGGCCGATCCGCCTTGACCCAGGACCCGGTGAGGTCGGCGTTCGCCTTGTCGGACTCGATGTTGAGCGCCTGGCCCTGCATCAGCTCGAAGTCCATGGAGCTGCCGAGCGACATCTTGGCGACGCCGACGCCAGCCATGGTAGGCGAGGAGACGACGACTTTGACCTTGGTCTTGCCGGGCTCGACCGCGATGACGTTGACATAGCTCCTGAACTTTTCGCCGAGCTGGCCGCGGCTGACGACCCAATACTCGTCGCCGAGCGAGCCGGTCGGCAGCAAGAGGCTGGCGTCGTTGCTGAAGACGCCGTAATTCTGCAGCGGATTGAACTGATAGGCGACGATGGGCTGCGTGGCCTGGATTCGGTAAGCCATACCGTTGATCCCGCTACCGTCCTGGTTCTGGTTGGGCACGCCCCACGATTTGTCCGGCAGATCGATGACCTGCAGGCCCTTGCCGGGCACCTTCCAGGTCTTGGTCTTGGCGCCGGGGGCCGTAGGGTCGGGCCCAATCGTGACGGTGACGGACGCCTCCGCGGCGGCGGTGTTGCTGACGATGACGCTAAACTGGGCGTTCTGGGCGTCGTAGACCTTTCCGCCAGCTTGGTCGAGGGCGTTGTCGAGGTCTACGGCCCAATAGTCACAGCCGACGTTGGTGTTGCTCTTGAAGTCGCCGGCGCAGGGGTTGACACACAAACCGCCGAGACAGGTCAGGTTTTTCTGGGCACAGTCATCAACGAGGGTCCAGGCCGAGCCGGTGGCGTTGCAGACCTCGGCCAAGTGCCCAGTGCAGCGCTGCGTCCCGGCGGTGCAGACGCCGCACTCGCCCTGGAAACAGGTCTGGCCGGCCGGGCAGAGCTTGACGATGTTGGCTGAGAGGCCGTCGTCGCTGCACTTCTGCACCGCGATGCTGGCGCCACCGGCGGCGGAGGGCGGGGCGCAGTCGCTCTCATTGGGCTTGCAGACCACGCAGGCGCCGCCATGACAGGTCGGTTGGCTGTCCGGGCAGACGTTGACTTCATAGCCCTTGCCGTCTGGCTTGCAGGTGGCCAAGAAGTTGCCCTGGCACTCGCTTGCGCCCGGCTTGCACTCGATTTGAACGCACTTGTTGCCCTTGCACTGGCCGCCGCTCTTGCTGCAGTGGCTGGCGGTGATGCACTGGACGCAGACCTGAATCGTCAGGTCGCAATAAGGCGTGTCGGCGAAGTCCTTGCACGCGCTGGCCTTTCCGCAGGCTGGTCCCTCCGGGATCTGCTCGCCGCTGTCGGCCTCGGCGTCTGCGGGATCGGGCTCGGCATCGCCGCCAGCGCCGTCGCCGCCGCCCGCCCCGACGCCGCCACCGTCAGCCGTCGCCGTCGCGCCGTCGGGCTGAAAGACCATGCCGCCGCCGCCGCCAGAGTCCATAGGCAGCGTGTTCCCTGGACCCGAGGTGGGTGAGCTGCAGGCGGCCATCGCCAGAGCTGCCCATATCGCCAAGCCAATCGACGGGTTGAGGCGCGACAACGCCGAGAATCGCAGCATGCGAGGACCTCCACATCGGCACGTCGTCGGCTCACCGCTCCGTGGCGGCTTTGCAGGTTATCGGTCTGGTGTGGTCGGCGCAAGCGAGCGCCGCCGCAGGGGGTACGGGGTCCTGGGAGCGCCTCTGTCGACGGCTGGCGGCGGCGGCAGACCCAGCACCCACCGACGGGCCTGGCAGGCGGCGGGCCTTGCACCAAGCCACCGGCCGGGGTAGGCTCCCGTCACCGCTCGACCGCCACTAGTCGCGCTTTCGCGCCGCGACACGCCGCGCCCTCTGGGAGCCGAGATGACCACCAAGCTCACCTACTTTGACTTTGACGGCTCGCGGGGAATGGAGTGTCGCGTCGCGCTGCGCCTCGCCGGCGTGGCCTTTGAGGACGTACGCCTCGCGCGCGAGCAGTGGGCGGCGCTGAAGCCGTCGTCGCCGTACGGCGCGATGCCCATCCTCGAGCACGAGGGTCGCACGTTGGCGCAGTCGAACGCGATTCTGCGCTTCATCGGCGCCAGCTACGGCCTCCACCCGAAGGATGCCTGGACCGCGGCCGAGCACGACGCGCTGATGGACTCGGTGGAGGAGCTGCGCAACAAGCTGCCTGGCCAGGGGCTGAGCGACGAGGCGAAGAAGGTGGCGCGCGAGGCCTTCGCCGCCGGCTGGCTGACGGGGTGGGCGAACACGGTGTCCAAGCGCATCCGCGGCCCGCTGCTGGAGGGCGAGGCGATCCACGTCGCCGACGTCAAGCTGTACGTCATCGTCCGCTCGCTCCTCAGCGGCACCTACGGCCACATTCCGCCCTCGCACTTCGACGCCTGGCCGGCGCTGGCGGCCCACCAGGCGGCGGTCGCCAAGCGGCTGTAGCGCCGCTCTGGGCC
>SXNM01000425.1 GCA_005777155.1 Pseudomonadota bacterium
CGGAGGCGGCGGCGGAGGCGGCGGCAGGGCTTTGCATGGTCAGGTCTCGCGCACGAGAGAGTCAGCAGCACGCCGGCGAGTCAATCGGCGTCAGCCAACAACGTCAACAGCGCGCCCTGGGCGCTGTAGTGCGTCTGCCCCTCAACGCCGGCTGCTCGATGGTAGCTGCCGTCAGCCGCGAGCGACCAAGCCTCGCTGTCGTCTCGTAGGCCGGCGATTAGGCACTCTTCGATGACCCGCGCCCGCAGCTCGAGATCTTCGATGGGGAACGCCGTCTCGATGCGGCGAAAGAAGTTGCGCCCCATCCAGTCGGCGCTCGAGCAGTAGACCAACGTCTCGGGGCCGCCGTCCGGCTCGCCGTTGCCGAACATGTAGACGCGGGCGTGCTCCAAGAAGCGCCCGACAATCGAGCGGACGCGGATCGTGTCGGACACCCCCGGAATTCCGGGCCGCAGGCAGCACGGGCCGCGCACGAGCAGGTCGATCTCGACGCCCGCCTGGCTCGCCCGGTAGAGGTGCCGGATGATCTGTTCGTCTGTGAGGGCGTTCATCTTGGCGACGATGCGGCCGGGCCGCCCCGTGCTGGCAAATTCGGCTTCACGATCGATGAGTTCACAGAGCGCCTCGTGCATCTGAAAGGGCGCCTGCAGCAGGTGCTCCATGCGGTACGTGCTGCCGAGGCCCGTCAGCTGCATGAAGAGGTGGTGGACGTCGAGGCAGATGCCCGGCCGGGCGGTGAAGAGGCCGACGTCGGTGTAGCCCCTGGCAGTGCCTGGGTGATAATTGCCGGTGCCCAGGTGACAATAGCGACGCAACACCCCGCCCTCGCGGCGCACGATCATCAGCAGCTTGCAGTGGGTCTTGTAGCCGACCACACCGTACACGACCGTAGCGCCGGCGGCCCGTAGCCGACTGGCCAGCTCGATGTTGGCGGCTTCGTCAAAGCGAGCGCGCAGCTCGATGATGGCGGTGACCTCCTTGCCGGCGCGGGCGGCGGCGACGAGCCAGTCGGCCACCGGCGACTTGGGCCCGGTCCGATAGACGGTCATCTTGATGGCGAGCACGTCAGGGTCCTCGGCGGCTTGGCGCATCCACTCCAGCACCGGCGCGAACGCCTGGTAGGGGTGGTGGAGCAAGACGTCGTTGCGACGAACGGCCTCGAAGATGTCGCCGCCGGCACCGAGACGGGCCGGGACGCCGGGCAAGAACGGTCGATACTTCAGGTCGGGGCGCTCGACCATCGACACCAGGGCGGCGAGGCGGTGCAGGTTCACCGGGCCGTCGCAGGTATAGACGTCGAGCGGGTCCAACTCGAACTGCCGCGCCAAGAAGTCCCGCACCTCGTCTGGGCATCCCTCCGCCACCTCAAGGCGCACGGCCTCGCCAAAGGGCCGCCGAACCAGCTCGCCCTCGAGCGCCCGCTTTAGGTCGTCGACCTCTTCCTCGTCCACCCAGAGATCGCTGTTGCGCGTGACGCGAAACTGGTGGCAGCCGCGAATGGTCATGCCGGGAAAAAGCAGCTCGACGTTGGCGTGGACGACGCTCGACAGCATGACGTAGCCGTGCGGACAGTCACTGACCTCGCGCGGCACCGGGATGAGGCGGGGCAGCGATCGCGGCAGCTGGACGACCGCGACGTCGGTGTCGCGCCCAAAGGCGTCGCGCCCTTCGACGGAGACGATGAGATTCAGTAGCTTGTTCTGGATGTTGGGGAAGGGATGGGCCGGATCCAGGCCCATCGGCGTCAGCACTGGCAGCACCTCGCGCTCAAAGTACGCCGCAGCCCAGCGCTCCATCTTGCGGCTCCAGGCGTTGCGGCGAATGACCTCGACGCCCTCCTCTGCCAGGGCCGGCAGCAGCTCCTCGCCGAGGACGCGGTATTGCTCCCGCACAAGCTCATGGGCTTCGGTGGCCAGCACGCGGAGCGTCTCGCGGGCGGTACGGCCGTCAGCGCCGGGGGTCGCGATGCCGAGCGCCTCTTCCTGCTGCAGCCTCCCGACGCGAATTTCAAAGAACTCATCGAGGATTTGGCTGCAGATCGTGAGAAAGCGCATTCGCTCCAGCAGCGGCAACCGAGTGTCTCGTGCCTGCGCCAACACGCGACGGTGGAAGGCCAACAGGCTGGCTTCACGGTTTAGAAAAAGGCGAGGGTCAAAGAGGCTACGGGCCGGCCGACCGGGCCGCGGCATCCCCCCTTCGCTACCGGCCACGCCGCGCCGTGTGGACTGCGAGGCGTTGACAGCGTTGGCGGCGTTGCGGGCGCCACCGAGCACGGCGAGGGCACGCAGCGAGCCGACGCGCCCGTCGAGTGGCCCCGTGGTGCGCGGCGCCGCGACCTCGGCAGGCGTCAGCGCCCCATCGCGGCTCGCGCCGAAGGCCACTGCGGCGTCTGCAGCGCGCGCCTCCAGCTCCTGCCCGTTCGCCTTCTTGCGCTTCTTGCTGTGGGCACCGGCGACATGCTTGGCCGCCGACTTATCCGACGCCTTGCCGGCCTTGCGCTGGCTTCCCACGGCCACTTCGCCTGTGCGGGCGCGCTTTGGGGCCTCGCTGGCGCGATCGGGGTGCCGGAGCTTGGACACGGCGTCGTTGCCCATGCCTTCCTGGTGCTGCTTCACGATCCCTCCTGCGTCGGCGACGCCAAGAGGCTAGCCCCCAGCCGAGGCTGTCGCCACTTCCTGTGCGATCGTCGGGTCCGCCGTCACGCGGTCGCCACAGGGTCTGATGCGTCTCGCCCCGCGCCACGTCGCCTCGAATCGGCGCTGCGTACCGCCCCGATCGACGCCCACAGCGCGGCGAGGGGGGCCCGGCGAGTCTGAGCTGCCGACCGCTGCTCGGGGCTCGATCGCTTGATGACCGCGAGGCCGTCTCGTCGCTGCCACAGCCAAGCCATGCGCCTCGCGCCAACCCGCTTCGGCAGGCCTGCGCATGGCGGCGCGAAGCTATGGCAGCGCGCAAGCGCCGATTGGCCGATGTGCCGAGCGCGAAGGTGGCCTCACGGCGGCGGTCGATCGACGCGACCTCGGCGCCTGGGGCCGCCGCTAGGGGCAGGGGTCCGAGCTCGCCTGCGACCAGCCGGCCGCTGCCAGCATGCAAGCGTTGCCATAAGTCATCTGGTCGCAACCGCAGACCTGCTTCTGCTCCTTGGTGCACGCGACCGGCATGGGCTTGCAGTGTCCCTTGCCAGCGCAGCTGTTGAGCTCATCGATCATGCAGTAGTAACCCTCCTGGCAGAGCACCGGCTTGACGGGCCCCAGCTTGCAGGCGACCTCAGATGGGCCGGTCTTGCAGGCGCCGTCGTGCTTGAGCGCGACGCCAGCGTGGTGGCGAGCGCAGGCGTTGGGCCACGTGTTGCCGTCGCAGCCGCACTGTGGCGCCGTCACCGGCGGGCAGGCCTCGGGCGGCGTCGGGATGCACACGCCGCTGGCGGCTTCTCCGCACCCGACGTCGCAGATCTCGCCGACGGCGCAAGCGATCGCGTCCTTGCCGCCGCAGGCCTTCGGCGCCACGCCGCCGCCACCGCAGGCGCCTCCACTGGCGACGATCGCGCCACCGTTTTGCGCCTCACAGACGTTGTTCCAGGTCGTGCCCGTGCAGTCGCAGACAGGCGCGACGATCGCTGGGCAGATGTTGCCCTTCGTGACACACTCCCCGACGAGCATTCCCTTGCAGACTCCAGCGCCGACCTTGCAGATCTGGCCCACCGGGCACGCGTCCGGCTCAATGCCCTTGGCCGTGTCCACGACGCAGGCTGTCGCGCCAACCGGGCCGCCGCCGCCGTCTCCAGCGCCGCCGCCGTCGCTGCCAGCGTCCGTTGAGGGACCGCCGTCACCGCCTGCACCGCCGCCACCATCCGTGCCGCCGGCCCCGGCACCATCGCCGCCGCCAGCGCCATCAGCGCCGGACCCGGCACCATCGCCGCCGCCAGCGCCATCAGCGCCGGAACCATCGCCGCCACCAGCACCATCCGTGCCGGCGACGCCGTCAGCGCCGCCGCCGGCCGAATCGCCGCTC
>SXNM01000426.1 GCA_005777155.1 Pseudomonadota bacterium
CCGTAGATCTCGACGATGCGACCGCGCGGCACGCCGCCGACGCCGAGCGCCATGTCGACGCCGAGGCAGCCAGTCGAGATGACCTCGATGTCGTTGAACAGCGAGTCATCGTCGCCAAGACGCACCAGCGCGCCTTTGCCGAAGTTGCGCTCGACGGTCTGCAGGGCGGTCAAGATCGCCCGCTGCTTCGCCTCTTGGTCGATCACCTGCGCCGAACCCGCATCTCGTCCCTTACCCTTGGCCATGATCTGCTCCCTCTGGCGCCCACCGGCGCCGCCATCGCACCTTCGGTGCATCTCTCATGCTCTGCTGTCGGGGCCCCTCGCGCGGTCGGCCTGCGGAACCCTCCGCCGTGCTCGCCACGCTGCCCAGGCACCGGCTCTCTGCCGCCGCCTCTGTCCCCACAGGTCGCTGGTCGCGGGCAATCGGCGCGCGGCCGCCCCGCCTTCGGATCGTCTTATGGACCCTGGATAAGTCAGATTGTGTCCTATCCAGCGCTGCGTCCTTGTCCCCTCTCCGCCCCACGTCCCTTGGCAGTCGCGGTCGGCCGCTCTCAGAGCCTCCACTCGCGTCGCTCGCAGGTGGAGCGGCGAACCTGGACGGATGTTCAGGTAGACGGTCGCAGAATGCAAGTTTCTCGCCGATCGCCTGGGCTGGCCGGGCAGATTTTGCCTAGAGTGGGGTTGACGCTCCGCCGGGGCCGCGCTGCAATCGCAGCACTGGCGCCGGTTTGGCTTAGGTCGTGGCGACGTGGGCGGGCGACGATAGTCATGATCACGCGGCGCTCGGCCTGATCGCTTGGCCGCAAGGAGCGCACGGCGATGGTGGTCTTTGACCGGAGAGACTGGTTGCGTCTGGTGTTCGCGGTGCGCGGCAGCGCGATGCGGGCGATCGGCCTCCGTGTGCTTCTGGCGTCGGGTATCGCGGCGTTCGTCACCGCCGGCCACTTGGCCTGGGACTTGCTGCACACCAACCTGACGCCGCTTCCCTTCACATTGGTAGGCCTGGCGCTGTCGATCTTCCTTGGCTTCCGCAACAACACCGCCTATGACCGCTTTTGGGAGGGCCGCAAGCTTTGGGGCCGCTTGGTCAATGTCAGCCGCAGCATGGCGGTGCGCCACCTGACGCTGGTGCGGGCGCCTACGCCGGCCGAGGCCGAAGAGGTCGCGGCTTGGCAGCGCCGGCAGGTGCACCGCCAGATCGCCTACGTCTACGCGCTCAAGCAGCACCTGCGCGGGGAAGTCGCGCCGCAAGAGCTGGCGGGGCTGCTGCCAGCCGCCGAGTTGGACGCCCAGCACCACGAGTTGAACCTGCCTTACGCAATCGCCCATGACTTGGCCCGGGAGCTGGCGGAGGCCCAGCGCCGCGGCTGGCTTGAGCCGGTCCACCTGCCGCTGCTCGACGCCGACATCGCGAGTTTGCTCGACATCCAGGGCGGCTGCGAGCGGATTCGCGCCACGCCGATTCCCTTCGCCTTCACCGTCTTGATGCACCGCATCGTCGCCATCTACTGCCTCTCACTGCCCTTTGGCATCATCGGTCAAGTCGGCGCCTACACGCCGGTCGTGGTCGGCCTCATCAGCTACGCCTTCTTTGGCCTCGACGCGGTTGGTGACGAGATCGAGGACCCATTCGGCATCGACTCTAACGACCTGCCTCTGGCGACTCTTTCGCGGCTCATCGAGGTGAACCTGCGCCAGCGGCTCGGCGAGCAGGACCTGCCGCCGCTGTTGCAGCCGGTGCGCGGTATCCTGCGCTAGCCGCGCCCCAACGCCCGTGTCGGCGCCAGGCCTGACGTTGAGCTCGCGTGCGGGCGGCCGTATTCTACGGGGGCGCCCGGCCTCGCAGCCCCGAACCGACGCCCCGGAGGCTCGCCCCCATGCCGCTCTCGCTCGACCCCGCCGGCGCCGCTGCGCTCGCTCTGCAGCGCCTGGCGACGACCGTCCGCGCCGGCGCCGCCTTCACCAGGGCACGGTGGACCGGCGGCAAGTCGCCGCTGGCGGTCACTTTTTCGCTGACCAACCGCTGCAACTTCCGCTGCGAATATTGCGATCTCCCTGGGCAGCACCGCGCAGAGCTCTCGGCCGAGCGGTGGTGCGAGATCATCGACGAACTGCATGGCGCGGGGCTTGGCCGTGCCAGCCTGATCGGCGGTGAGCCGCTGCTGCGCGCCGACGCCGGCGTCGTGATCGCCCACCTGCGCCGCCGCGGGGTTCACACCGCGATGAACACCAACGGCTGGTACGTCGCCGAACGCCTGGATGAGCTGCAGGGGCTCGATCTCGTCAACCTGACCCTGGACGGCCCTCCGGCCGTGCACGATGCCCAGCGGCGCGCTGGGTCGTACCAACGCGTGATCGAGGCGATGGGGCTGCTCCGTCGGCGCGGCGTGCCGGTGGTGACGATGACGGTGGTGACGCCAGCCGGCATCGACCACGTCGATCATGTCCTTGACGTGGCTCGCGACCACGGGACGCTGGCCTGGTTCCAAGTCGAGCACGACAAGGCCTTTGACGTCGACAGGCCGATCGCGCCCGGCATCGCCGAGGAGCGCGTCCGCGACCTCGCCAGGCACCTGTTGGCGCGCAAGGCGGCTGGCTGGCCGGTCGGCAACTCGCGTCCGGTGCTCGAGAAGCAAATGCGTGACGGCCACCGCATCGGCGGCACCTGCGCTGGCTGCGTCGCCGGCCGCTTTATGGCTTATGTGCTGCCCGACGGCACAGTCGCCCCCTGCCTGCTGACGCAGTGGCAAGTGACACGCGGCAATGGCGCCGACCACGGCGTGCTGCGCGCCTTTCGCGACCTCGCGCCGCCGCGTGGCCGGGGCTGCGGTTGTGTGCCCTATCAGGAGCTACAGGCGGTGCTGACGCTCGAGCCAGCGGCGATCTTCGACGCCCTCGGCTTGGTCGTCGCCGGCTGGCGGCCCCGCGCGCCGCTGCCCGTCGCCTAGCTAGCCGGCGCGGTCGAAGCCCGACCCGGCGGCCCATCGAGCGGCCTACTGCGCCGGGTGTGCTACCAACTTCATGCTGCAGAGCGGGCAGATGCCGTCGCCCTTTTGCGACCGCGCATAGTGCACCATCCCCATGTCACAGATCCACGACCCGTCAGGGACCTGCGACTTCTGCACCGGCGGATCGAATTTGGTCCCCTCGGCAGACACCGTCACCTTGCCCGCCGGCGCCGCCGCTGCGACCGCCTCGCCGCCTGCTGCCTGCTGCTTGACCTGCTCCTTGCAGCCGGTCGCCGACACCATCGCCAGCGCAATCGCCAGCGCGCCCCATCGCTTCTGCATCGTCGTCTCCTGCCGGCGCAACGGCGCCTCGCCGCGGCAAGGTAGGACCGGCGACCGGCGCTGGCAACTGTCCGATCGCTGCTGGGTCGCGGCCCCGCGCTGCGAGCGCCGCCGCAGCGAGCGTGGGCCAAAGGCGCCGGCAGCGCCGACCTGCTGGCGGCGCGGCGCGTGACAGCCAGCGCGGGCTGCACGATGATCGTGCCGGGCTGCGCAGCGTCTGGCAGCCCAGGAGCGCCATGCAGTCGACGCCCGGTCCGCGACGACCCGGGGCCAGCCGCCAGCGCTTGCGCGCTGCCGCGCTCGCCGCCCAAACCGCCGCGCTGCTGTCTACGCTCGCCGCCACCACCGCGGGACCGCCG
>SXNM01000427.1 GCA_005777155.1 Pseudomonadota bacterium
CGCCGACCCGCCGTCGCCACGCGTCGGCCGGCGCCCTCGGCCCTTGGGCGCGCGGCTGCGCGACTGGCACCGCGACGTCGGCTACCTGATCTCGGGGCTCACCATCGCGTATTGCGTCTCGGGCATCGCGGTCAACCACATCGACGCCTGGAACCCGCGCTACGCCATCGACACCGTCGACGTCGCGCTCGGTCCGCTTCCGGCCGGCGACCTCAGCGCCCTGGAGCGGGCCGTCGTCGAGCGGGCCGGCATCGATCCCAAGGACGTGCGGGGCCGCTTCACCCCGAGCGCTGAGGAGTTCACGCTCTTTCTGCGCGAAGGCGGCGACCTCCGCGTCCACACCGGAACGGGCAAGGGCCGCCACAAGCGCGTGACGCCGCGCGCCGGGCTCTTCCAGCTCCACCAGCTGCACCTGAACCAGCTCAAGGGCGCCTGGACCTACGTCGCCGACGCCTTCGCGCTGTTGCTGCTGTTCCTCGCGGTCAGCGGCCTCACCCTGCCACGCGGTCGGCATGGGCTCTTCGGGCGCGGCGGCGTGCTGCTGATAGTCGGCCTAGCGGTGCCGATCGCCGCGCTGTGGGCGCTGGCGTCGCCGTAGCGCCATCACCGGCAAGCTCCGGCCGTATCATTCGGTCGGCGTGGCCGCTTTGAGCGCAGCGCCAGAAGGGGCCAGGCGCCACGCCGCTGGCGCGCTTAGGGCTGGCAGGCCTTCACGACGCCGGCCTTGGTGGCGTCGACGCGGGGGATGAGGACGCGCTCCTTGCATGCGAGGCCGCCGCCGCAGGCCTTGGAGTCGAGGCAGAGGCGGCTGCAGCGGCCCTTGCCGGCGGCGTCGGACAGGCAGAGGCCGCCCTTGCAGCCGTGCTCGGGCTTGCTGAGGTCGCAGTCGGCGCCGTCGTCGAGGGTCGGGCCGCCCGGCAGCGTCGTGGTCTTCTGCTGAACACAGCGGAATTCGACCTTGGCGGCGACGTCCGGGCCCCAGGCGATGGCGTATGGCAGACAGGCCTCGGTCTCAGCGCAGGAGCGGGTCGCCTCGCAGTCTTTCATCGAGCTCTGCTGATTGACCAGGACGCAGTGGGGCCAGTAGACGTCGTCCGCGCTGCTGATACCTCCGCTTGTGCCGTTGGCCCCGCGGTGGTTGCGAATGGCCGCGCATGCCGTCGGGTAGGTCACGCCGTTCCAGCTCATCGACGCCGGGCAGTCACCGCTGGTGTCGCACGTCGCGCTGCAAGTTCCGGCGACCCCGGCGATCTCGTACATGCAGAGGCTGGAGGCGCAGAGCTTGCCCAGCCCCGCCGCCTTCGACGCCGCGCCGCATGACGCGCCGACCGCGGCCTTGCCGACCTCTGGCTGCACGCAATGCCCGCGGGCCGTGAAGTTGGCGCCGTCGCGGTGCGTCAGTGGGCGGCACACCTCGCCGTTGGCGCAGTCGGCGTCGCTGCTGCATTTCGCCCCTGGGCCCGGCATCGGCAAGCAGATGTCCACGGTCAACCACGCCGTCGCCGTCGCGGCGCCGTCTTTGACCGCGATGGCGGCCTCGGTGACGCCACAGATGGCGCCTTTGGGGCAGTCGGCGTCGGTCTGGCACAAACCGGTGCACAGGCCTTGCATGCACGCGCTCTGGTTCACGCAGGCGGCCAGGGAGGCGTCGGTGTCGCCGGTGAACGGGTCACATGCCTCTCCCTCTGAGGCGCCGGTTTTGGGCCTATCGACGCAGATGTTGGCCCACGCAGGCAGCTTTTTGCCGCCGCCGGGCTGCGGATCGCCGAGCAGTTGCTCGACGCCGTTGTAGAACAGGCCGCAGAGCTCCTTAGCCTCGCAGGCGCTGTTGGTGGCGCAGGGCTTCGGCGGCGGTGGGACGTCGGCGTCGGCGGCGGCGTCGGTGGCGGCGTCGGCGGCGGCGTCGGCGGCGGCGTCGGGCGTGCCACCATCCGCGGCGGTGTCGGCCGCTTGGCTGTCGCCGCCATCGAGCCCAGACAGCGCACCGGTGTCGGCCGAGGCGTCACCCACCACCTTCTGCTTGCCCGTCACAGCCTCGTCGTCAGAGCAGGCGTTGCAGCCCGCCATCGCCGTCGAGAACGCCGCCAGCACCAACAGCGCGAGCGACCCTTGGATTGTCGTAGGCTTGGCCATTGTCCCCTCCCGCGCGTCGTCGAGCGGTCTGTTGCGCAGATACTGCCTCGGCGACGCGCCGATTGCACGCCTCCAGGCCCTCTACGCGGCGCGGGCCGGATCGATTCACGCCCAGCGACCGCGACGCTGCACCCTAGAGACGCGAACGGTGACCGCTGCCCCCGACCCTCGCCGTCTGCCATCGGGGTCTCGCCGCCGCCTCGGACCTGGCGCGCCCTTCCTGCGGCGTCGCCCAGCCGTCGCGGCGCCCAAGTCTGCGCCCACGATGCCGAGCTGTCCGCGTCCCGAAGGGCTCAGCGAGCAGACCAAGCGCCATGCCGGCCACAGCGGCGCACCAGGCGCCCACCGCCTTCGGTGCCCTCACCGCGGCGATGACAGGCGTGGCCGTTGCCTCCGCCGCCCGCCTCTGCCATGAGGTGCCGACGGTCTGGGTGGCGTCGAGGGTTCGCCACCGCGCCCACCGTGGCGCAACAGCGAGGAGCCTGTGCCGACACCAGTCCCCATCCTCGTCCAGCTCGCGGCCGGCTCCTTCGCCAAGCGGACCGCCGACGGCCGACTCGACTACGCCTCGCCAGTGCCGCTTCCATTCGCCTACGGCGAGGTGGAGGGGAGCCTGGCCCCAGACGGAATGCCGCTCGACGTCGTCATCTTGGGCGTCTGGCCGGCCGCCGGCGCTCGCATCGCCCTGCCGATTTGGGATGGCGTCGATTTTCAAGACGATGGCTGCGACGATCCCAAGTTGATCGCCGCCCCCTCGCCGCCGAGCCCGCTGCAGCGTGCCGGGCTCATTGGCTTCTTTGCGGCGCTGGCAGCGGCCAAGTCGGCGCGCGCCATCCTGCGTGGACGCCCAGGTCGGGCGCAGGTCCGCGGTTGGCTCGGCGCGGAGTCGTGCGCTGCGCTGCTCTCGCAGGCCCCGCGCGCTGACGGATAGCGCGTCGGCTCTTTGGCCGCGCCTTGCGACGACAGCGAGGAGGCAGCGCATCGGCCCGCCTGTGGCGCCCCTGCACCTTGCATCCGGCGGCGCGCTATGCGATTGCCCTATGATCGCTTGCGCCCACCGCAATTTGGGCTCCAATCGAGTCTCATGAGCGTCCCAAGTCACGGCATACCCGCCGCTGCGGCCCCTTCGATCAAGCCGGCGTCGACGCGTGAGAGGATGACCGCGCTGCTCCTCCGCGCCGAGACGCCGCTGCTGGCCATCGCGGCGCTGGGGTCGCCCTGTACCTCGGAGATCTCTGAGGCCTTTGGATCGATCTCGGCGTGCGTGAGCCGACCCAGGCGCTGATGTTCGCGATCGACGTGCTCTTCGTCTTCGATCTGGTGGCCCGCGTCGCCTTGCTCGGCCCCAGCTATCGCCGCAGCCCATGGGTCGTCGTCGACGTGTTCGCGGCGGCGCCAATTATCGCCAGCCTCGCGGTTGCCACAAACTATTTGTACTCATTGCGCTTCTTGCGAGGTTTCCGCGTCCTGCGGGCGCTGCGGGCGCTCCGCTTGCTGCGGGCGTTGCCGGGCGTCAGGCAGGCCGCGGCGCGGCTGCAAGCGGCCGAGGCGTCGCAGCCTCTGCCCGAGGTGCTGGCGTGGCATCGGGCCCTGCTGATCGCAGTGGTATCGTACTCTTTGCTTTTCATGGCGCCGCTGCTCTGGCTCCGCACCGAGGTCGTGCACGGGCGGGTTTTGGCGTGGGACGGCCGGCCCCTGACCGAGGCACCGCTGCTCACCCTCACCATCGACGACGGCCATGGTGAGGAGGTGGTGCACGTGCCGGCCGCCCAAGCCGTGCATGGCGTCGCCAGCTTCGAATTGGCGCTGGTGGCTGGGGCGCTGCTCGGCATGGGCCTCGTGCTCTTCGTCGTGCGCTACCAGCTGCCGGCCATCGCGACGCGACAGATTCGCGCCCTGCTCAACGTCGCGCTGCCGCACCAGGTGGCGGAGCACTTCTTGCGGAACCCAGAGGCCTATCAGGACACCGAGCGCGCCGAGGTCACGGTGATATTTCGTGGCATCGAAGGCTGGCGGGCGCTCGGCGCGCCGGCGGTGCAGGGCAAGGACGAGGAGGTCGAGGTCCACGAGGCCTTTGACGCCAGTGAGCCGCGCCTAGGCTTCCTCGACTCGTTCGCTGAGAGTTTAGCCGCTTGGCGTGCGGGCGACCTGGATGGTGCCGCGGCGGGTTTTGCCCGCGCCGACGCTCAGCGCGCCGAGGACACCGGCGCCGATGTCGGCGATGGGCCGAGCCGCGCCTATCTGCGGGCGATCGAAGACGCGCGCCGCTTAAGCCGGCCATTTCAGGCGGTGCTGCGCACGCGCAAGGCATAGAGACGTTTGAATAATTGTTGCCGTGGGCGTCGCCGCGACCGCCGCGATGGTAGGGGAGAGCCGCAAGACGACGCTGTTGCGACGAGCAGGCGACGAGCCCCCCACGGAGCAGACGGCGCAAGACGCCGCCGGTCATCGCAGCTGGCGTCTCTACGGACAGCCGACCGGACGCCAGGCAGTCGCCGTCGAGAGCGCTCGCCCTGCGAATTGCGCACGGTACGCCGGCGGTGCCAGCCGCCACAGGCTGTCGACGACGCTGCAGTCGTCGACAGCCGACGGCCTCGTTAGCGCGCGCGCGGCTGCTTGGTGTCGTTGTGCTTGGCGCGGCGGATCGTGCGGCTGGCCTTGTCTTGTCGTGCCTCGATGCGGCCAGCCTCTTTGGCGGTGACGACGCCGTCGGCCTTGGCCCGCGCCTCAGCGCGCTCCACCGCGCGCTGCCTCTTCTCGATATGCTTGGCTTCGCCGCGGGTGATCTCACCGCTGCGCTTGCCCTGGTCGACCCGGGCGTCCTGGTTCTCTTGCCGCGCGTCGACGCGACCGCGGCGGGCGGCCTGCTTGACGGGACCGGCGGAGGCGCTCAACGCGATGGCGCTGACGAAGAGGGCGGCGCCGACAGCGGCGCCGGCGCGCAGCAGGCGGTGGCGGAAGTTCGATGCGAGGTTCATGACGAGGCTCCTTTGGTCGGCCATGGCTTTGGCCTAGAGATGCGCAAAATTAGGCGCTTGGGGCGCCGACTTGGGGTTCGTGGGCGCAGAGTTTGGCGCGGTGCTCGTTGGAGAGAGCCGAAACATGACACTTCCCCGGCCCTCTGAGCGTCGCTCCCCCCGGTGAAGCAGACTGTGAGCGACGCGGTCAGACATCATGGATCGCCTCCCTCGCACAATGGTGTGGCTCCCAGCGTGCCCCCTGTGAGCGACGCTTCATCGAGAGACGCGCCGGCGTCGCTGGCGCTTCATTTGCCCTCGCGTGCGGCCGAGAGGACAGCGGACCGCGCGTGATGGGCGAGTCCATAGATCGTCTGTGAAGGGTTGACCCCAAGCGCGGTCGGCAGCACGGAGCCATCGACGACGAAGAGGTTGCTGACGCGGCCATGGCGCAGCGATGGCGTCACGACCGCCCGCGCAGGGTCTTTGCCCATCGCCGCGCCGCCCATCTGATGTGCGCTGAAAATGCCATGCTCCAGGGCACCATATGGGGCCGCCCGCAGGGCCGGCAGGTCCGCGTCACTGCGCAGCTGGACCGGCTCGCTGTGCAGGGAGAAGGCCGTCGTCGCGCCCGCGGCGAGCTGGACCTTGGCGAGCGCTTCGTGCATCGCGGCCATGGCCTCGCGCAACGCGGCGCCGATCGGATAGTGGACGCGGATTCGCCCGCCGCCGTCACCAGGATCGCCCTCGACCTCGACGTGGCCGCCATCGTCGCCAGGCAGGAGGCCATCGACCGCGAGGCCGATCAACACCGCGAGGTGCGGCAGCTGCGCCATCATGTCTCGCAGACCGGTGCCGAACTGCCCGGACGCGAAGGCGATCAGCATCGGTTGGACGGGCACCGCCTCCATGAAGAAGCCGATCTTGTCCGGTCCACGGTCGATGAACTGGTGGCTGGCCATGGACTGTGGGGCGCCGTAGAAGCCGTCGACGCGCTCGGCGAAGGCGCCGCCGATGCCGACCACTGGGTGTAAGAACGTGCGCCGCCCCACGGGCCCGTCGCGGAGCCCGGAGCGCATCAGCAGCGCCGGGGTGTGGATGGCGCCTGCGCTGGCGACCACGACCTTGGCCTCAATGGTCAAAGTGGCGCCGGTGGGTTTGCCTGTGGCGCGGTCGACGACGCTGGCCTCGACGCCGCGGGCTTGGCCGCCGTCCGGCGAAAGTGCGACGCGATCGGCGCGGCAATCGGCGAGCACGCGCCCGCCGGCGGCGACCAGATCTCGCAGATAGGTCACGTGCATCGCCTGTTTGCCGTCGACCGGACAGCCGACGCCGCAATAGCCCGAGTTGGCGCATCCCTTGACGTTGCGACGGGTCGGCGAGGCCTCCCAGCCCAGCTTGCGGGCGCCGCGGCCCAGCGTCTGGTTGTTGCGGTTGGCGTTCTGCTCGGGCCAGGGCGTGATCGAGAGCCGGCGCTCGACCGCCTCGAAGTGGGGGCGCAGCGTCTCTTCGCTGAGCTCGAGGCCGTAGGTGGCGCGCCAGTGGGCGAGGATACGCGGCGGCGTGCGGTAGCAGGTGGTCCAGTTGACGGTGGTGCTGCCGCCGACGCTTCGGCCTTGCAGGATCGTCACCGCCATGTCGGCCGTCGCCCTGGTGCCGCGCTCCTGATAGAGCTGCGGGTAGGCCGTCGCCTCCTGCAGATCGAAGTCGGCCTTGGTGTAGGCGCCGCCCTCTTCGAGCACCACGACGCTGTGGCCCGCTTCCGCCAGCCCGGCCGCCAGGACGGCGCCACCAGCGCCAGAGCCGATGACAACGACGTCACAGCGAGCGCGAACAGCGCCGCGCAGGTCCATCGCTGAGGAGATTCCGGGCGGCAGCGCGCCATCGAGGCCGGCGACTGCGGCCCTTGCCATCTGCGCGGTCGGTGGCTGGTCGCTCATAGCGCCCCCTGTGCGGGCGCCGCCGCCGTGCCACCCTGAGCCGCCCCAGGTTCGGCGCGGCGGACGTTGCCGTAATCCGGCGGGCCCGGGTAGCCGACATGGGCGAAGACGTCCGGGTGGCTATAGTAAGACGACGCGCACAAGCCCGACAGCGCCTTGAATCCTGCGCGCTTGACGGCGATGTCGCTGTCGCGCCAGCCCGCCAGGATTTGGGCTTGCGTCGCTGCGTCGGCGCCGCTGAAGCTGCCGATGCGGCCGTCGAGCAGCAGGCTGGAGGCGGGGTTCTCTAGCAGCCCGAGCAGCTGCCGAATCTCGCCGACGGTCGTAGGGTGCAGGCCGGCGAGCAGCGCGTCGACCCGGCTGGCGACGCCGATGGCGTCTGCGCTCGGAAAGCCCTTACCCTCCGGACAGATGCAGGCTGCCACCGCGGCGAGGACCTGCCAGGCTCCGGCGTCCAAGGTCTTGAGATCACTCGGTGCGATCCGTGCGCTGTGCGGCCGCCACAGCCAGAACCCGAGCCCTCCGAGGCCGAGCAGGACCGTGCCGCCGAGGCCGACCTGCAGGAGCCGCCGCCGCGCCGGGCTAGCAGGGGAGCCGCCCTGGGCCTCGCGCTGTCTCGTCATTCGCCCTCCCGACCGCCGTTCGTGCCGACGATGCCGCCTGCCCTAGCCTGTCGGCAGCACCGACTCAATGGCCGCCTGCAGGTCAGCGCAGGTCTGGAAGCGCTCGTCTGGGCGCTTCGCCATCGCCTTGAAGACGACCGCCGCCAGCTCGTCGCTGATGTCTTCGCCGAGCTCGCGCGGGTCGGGGATCGGCGCCATCGCGTGGGAGATGAAGACGTTGCCTTCGGTGTAGGGGAGCTCGCCAGTCAGGCAGCGGAAGAAGATGACGCCGAGCGCGTAGATGTCGACGCGGTGGTCGACGTTGGCGGTGCCGATCTGCTCAGGCGCCATGTAGAACGGTGTACCCGCCAAGACAGACTGCTCGCCGAAGCCGTCGTCGAAGTTCCGCGCTAGGCCGAAGTCGAGCAGCTTCACCTCGCCGCGACCGGTCAAGTAGATGTTGTCTGGCTTGATGTCGCGGTGGACTAGGCCACGCTCGTGGGCATAGCCCAGGGCCTCGCAGAGCCGGCCAAAGAACGACCGCAGCAGCGCTCGGTCTGGGAAGGGTGTCCCCTCGGGGATGAGGTCGCCGAGCGGCCGGCCGTCGAGGTACTCCATCGAGTAGTAGAGCACGCCGTCTGCGACGCCTGAGTCGTAGATGCGGACGATGTGCGGGTGGTCGAGACCGCCGGCGATCTTCATCTCGCGCAAGAAGTAGCGGCGTGCGAGCTCGTCGGGCATGACGCCCTCGATCATGAACTTGAGCGCCACCTCGCGGCCTAGCAGCTTGTCCGTGCCACGGAAAACGACGCCGTTGCCGCCGCGGCCGAGCGAGCGAAGGTTGGTGTATCGCTGCGACAAGGACGCCGGAACACCGGCGGGCCAGCCCTCCAACACGCGGATGGTGGCCATCTCCATGTCGGCGTCGCCGTCCAGCTGGCGCGTCGCGGCGTCGATTGCCTCGCGCGCGGTCTCGAACAGCTCATCGGAGGTCGGCAGCGGCTCGGCCGGCTCGTAGGGCGCAGCCGCAGCCACGGGCTCAGCAAAATCGGGTGCAAGGACCACAAGCTGGCTGCGCGTATCGGCGAACCACTCGTGGTCGGGGTCCGAGCGGTCCAGCAACGCCAGCCCGCGGTCCACCAGCTCGATGCCGACGCTCCGCTTGCCGAGCTCCAACGCGATCTCGGCAGCGCGTCGGGTGATGCGGCGGCGGGTCGCGACGGGCAGCTCAACCTCGAGCAGGCGGCGTTGGTTGCGGAGGGCGCCCTCGAGGTCTCCACGCGCCTCAAACAGCCCGGCGGCGATCTGCAGCGCGTCGACGAAAGCAGGATCGCTCTGGCCGATCGACTCTGCCAAACGCAGCGCCTCGTCGAGGTCACCAGAGGCGATGCGCAGGTCGATCACCGCGCGCTTGTCGCCGGCGAGGAAGAGGCAGCGAGCCTCTGCAGCCAGGTTGCCGCCGCTGGAGTAAAGCTTCGCCGCGAGGCGAAAATCGCGTAGCGTCTCATAGATCTGCGCCGCGGCCACCGGCTGGTCGTGGGCGGCGAGGAGCTGCGCGGCCTCGACCTTTTGACCGCCCTGCAACATCGCCTTGGCGGCAAGGTCCCAGTGGCCGGCCTTGCGCAGCGCCGCGGAGGCCAGATCCCAGCGCTCGATCTTCGACCAGTTGCGCGCCGCTTCCTCGAAGCGCCCTTCTTCCTCAAGGATTTGTGCCGCCAGCTGGCGAGCCTCGCGCTCCTGTCCTGCCTTACGCATGAGCGCCGCGGCCTCTTTGCGCTTGCCGGCCTGCAGCATGAGCTGAGCCGCCTTGCCGGGCTCACCTTGCTCCACCGCGATGTGCGCTGCCTCGACGAACAGCCCGCCCTTGCGCAGGCAGCGCGATTGGCTGAGGTGGTCGCTGCGCTTGCCGTAGTGGTCTGCCGCCGCTTTCCACTCGCCGAGCTGCTCAAAGATGAGCGCCGCACGCTCCCACATCTCGGCCTTGATGAAGGCGCGGGCGGCGTCGCGCGGCCGCTCGCCGGCGAGGAAGGCGACGGCGGCGCGCTCGTAGTCGCCGCTGTCAAGGGCGAAGCGGGCGGCCGCCAGCTTGTCGCCCTCGGCGATCTTCTTCGCCCGCTCGCGTTCTTTGATGGCCTCGGCGCGGCGGTTGAGCCAGCGGACCGCGTACAATATCCCCGCACCGCCGCCGATGCTCCCGGCAATCGTCAAGACAAAGCGAAGGTCCAAGTCGGCCATTGGCCTCTACCGGGCGGAGCGGTGGGGGACTCCGCGGAGCGCGAGTCTGCACCAAAGTGCATCGAGATGCTACATTGCCAGCGCGAGGCTTCGGAGCCGACGGAGCAGGGGGAGCGGGATGGCGCAGACGGACTCGGGCTGGCTGGCGGCGATCGACCGGGCGCGGGCGACGTCGGCGCAGGCAGCCGAGCGCTGCGTCGCCGAGGGCTGGCGGGTCATCGAACGCGCGCTGGCGAACGGCGTCGAGCTCGAGGCTGTCGCCGTGGCACGGGCCGCGTTCGACGATCCGCTCGGCGATCTCGACCGTTTGCTCGACGCCCTGCGCCAGGCGGCTGTGCCGGTCGTCGTCGCCCCAGACGACTGGATCGCCGCCCGAACGGACGGACGCACCTTCGGCCCGATCTTGGCGCTGGCTCGCCGCCCAGTCGCCAGCCTGGAGCGCGTCGTCGCGACGCCCGGGCCGCTGCTCGTCCTCGAACAAGTCCGCGATCCTGGCAACATCGGCGCGATCGCGCGCAGCGCCGCGGCCTTCGGCGCCGCGGGCCTCTGCATCATCGATGGCTGCGACCCGTTCCACGGCAAGGCCCTGCGGACCTCGATGGGGGCGCTTTGGCGGCTGCCAGCGGTCTACGTCCGTGGCGACCCTGCCGGCCTGCAGGCGCTGGCCCGGACCGCCGGCCGCCGCAACTTCGCCGCCGCGCTCGACGGTGACGTGCGGATCGCGCTCGATCAACCCCTACCAGACGGCGGCGAGCTCGGACCCGCCCTGTGGCTCGGCAGCGAGGCCCACGGCCTGCGGCCAGCGACGGCGGCCGGCTGTGACGCCCGCGTCCGCATCGCCATGCCCGGCGACGACGGCGGCGACAGCGTCGACTCCCTCTCGGTCGCGGCGGCCGCTGCCGTGTTGCTCTTCGCCGCCCAGCGCGCACCACCCACGCCACCGGTCGGCGCGGTCTCGCCGCGGTCAGCCTAGTCGATGACCAGGGACACTGGGCGCTTGACGGGGCAGGGCAGGGCGCCTTTGTTGCCCGATTTTCGCTGCGCGCAGCCGGCACGGTCCTGCCGAGGGGCGAGGCACGAGTCGCACTGGAGCCAGCGCTGATGCCGATCTACGTCTACGCCGAAGTCCTTGAGGACGGCAGCCGCGGTGAGCCCTTTGAGGTCTCGCAGCGGATCCAGCACGAAGCGCTCAAGGTCCACCCGACCACTGGTCGCCCGGTGGTGCGCCTGCTCCAGCCGCCGCTGCTTCGCGCCGGAGGCAAGATCAGCGGCGACCCCGCCAAGGCGCCTGCAGACGCCCTCGCCGCGAAGGGCTTTACCCGCTACGAGCGCAGCGGCGACGACACCTGGAGCCGGACCGCCGGCACAGGCGGCCCAACGACGCTGCACAAGTCCGGGACCATCAAAGAGTAGTCAGCGCGGGCGGCCTAAGGCTTCGGCGGCGCCTGACCTGCGTGGACCTTGCCCGTCTGCGTCAGCCAGTAGCTGCCGTTGGCCTCGATGGCGTGCTTCATGCCCTCGAATTGGGTCTTTTTGCCACCTGGCCAGGCGACCTCGACGCTCTCGACCGCGCCGCTGAGGGCGCCGAGGCCGAAGTGGATCCAGCCGCCGGACTGGCAGCCCTGCCCGGAGCCGCCGTCGACCACCCGCTGCAACGTCTTGCCGCCGGCCTTGACTCGCACAGTGGCGCCGATGCCGGCGCGGTTGGCGCCGCCGTCGCCGATGACGCGCAGGCGCAGGAACGCCGGCTTGGCCTCGCCAGGATCGGTCGCGCTCCCTACGGCGCGGTTGCGGTAGATGCCGTGCTTACCGAGGACGTCGAGGTCGCCGTCACTGTCGAGGTCGATGGCGACGAGGCCCCAGCCGTTGCGGTCGTTGACGCCAGAGCCCCACCGCGCGAGGCGAAAGCTGCCGTCGCCGACGCCATCGTAGATCTCCGTCGGCCGCCCGTCATACGTCGAGGTCAGCATGAGGTCGAGTACGCCGTCGAGGTCAAAGTCAGCCAGCAGCGGCACCGAGTGCGTCTCTTGAAAGGTCAGGCCGGCGGCGCCCACCGGCACGGACCAGTCGCTTTGCAGGTCGACGAAGGTGTGATCGGCCTGCTGAATGAAGACTTCAGACTTGTTGGAGAAATCCCAGAAGCGCGGGTGGGCGAGGTTGGCGACGAGCAGATCGAGCAGGCCGTCGTTGTTCAGGTCGCCCCACATGGAGCCGATGCCATGGCC
>SXNM01000428.1 GCA_005777155.1 Pseudomonadota bacterium
CGGCTGCGGTGTCGACCGCGGCGTCGGCTGCGGTGTCGACCGCGGCGTCGGCTGCGGTGTCGACCGCGGCGTCGGCTGCGACTGCAGCGTCTACTGCAGCGTCGACCGCAGCGTCAACTGCAGCGTCAACTGCAGCGTCAACTGCAGCGTCAACTGCAGCGTCAACTGCAGCGTCAACTGCAGCGTCAACTGCAGCGTCAACTGCAGCGTCAACTGCAGCGTCGACTGCGGTGTCGGCTATGGCGTCGGTTCCGGCAGCGGCGTCGTCGGCCACGTCGCCGCCGCTACCAGCGTCGGCGCTGCCGCCGGCGTCCGTCGCGGTCTCCGTGTCCTGGCCAGTGTTGGCGTCGGCCTTGGCGTCGTTGAGCGACTCGATGTCGGTCAGGACCCCGCCGCCGCCCGCAGCGCCGCCGCCGGAATCACCACTGCACGCCGCCAACAACGCTGCCGCCAGCGCCGCGGCCCACACGCACGCCACGCCTCGCCCTTGTCCTCGCATCGCTTCCTCCTGCCGCCACGTTTTGTCGCTCTGGCGCCTGCGCGCCCCTCGCCAAGGCTTCGCACGGATCCCGTGTGTCGGCAAGGTGTCCGGTGCAATTCGCAATCCGGTGCGTCGACTCGCGGCGCGGCTGTGGGGGCGACGTCATGGGGCAAGCGGCAAGGCCGGCGCGGCGCGCGTCTCAATCCGCCGTGGAGGGCCTCCTGCTCGGGCTCTTGGTCGCCTGCACTGCGCCGCAGCAAGGGCCGAGCAGGGCCGAGGCCGGCGCGGGCCTCGGTGGCGACATCGACGGCGGCGGCGGACCAGCGCGGCTGCCGTCTGGCAGTCGCCTCGATGACCTCGCGGTCGCCTGCCGCCTGCCGGCGCCGTCCACGGGTCCGGCCTGGCTGCGCTCCGGTGTCGGCTATCAGGTCTGGCTCCGCAGTTTTCGCGACAGCGACGGCGACGGCCACGGCGACCTCGGCGGCCTGCTGACGGGCCTCGACGCGCTGCAGGATGGCAAGCCCGGCGGCACCGACCTCAGCGTCGACGTGCTGTGGCTCAGCCTGCTCTTCCCGAGCCCCTCGGATCACGGATACGACGCGACCGACTACGACCATGTCGCCTCTGGCTTCGGCGGCGACGCCGCCCTCTCTGCGCTGCTCAAGGCCGCAAAGGCGCGCGGCCTGCGCGTCATGCTCGACCTCGTGCTCAACCACACGAGCACTGAGCACCCTTGGTTCCTCGACAGCGCCTCCTCCAGCGCCGGGCCGCGGCGCAGCTGGTACGTCTGGCGCGACGCCAAGCCAGAGGCCGCTGAGGGCTGGGGCCAGCCTTGGCAGGCAAAGGCGACGGTCTGGCACAAGGCAGCCCACGGCCACTACTACGGCCTGTTCTGGTCAGGGATGCCGGACCTTCACTACGGCGAAGAGGCGGTGCAGGCCGAGATGGCGGCGGTCGCCAAGCGCTGGCTGGCCAAGGGCGTCGACGGCTTTCGTCTCGACGCCATCCGCTACCTGCACGAGGACGGAGCCGGCGCGGGCCAACACGATACGGTGGGAACCCACGCCTTTCTGCGACGACTCCGCGACGTAGCCAAGGCAGAGCCCGCGGACGCGGCGCTGGTCGGCGAGGTCTGGACCGATACCGCCACCGTCGCCAGCTACCTCAAGGGCGACGAATTGGACGCCGCCTTCGACTTCGACACCAACGCCGCGCTACGCAAGGGCCTCGAGCTGCGCTCCGCCAGCTTCGTCCGCAACGCCCTGTGCAAGGGCGCGGCGTTGCCTTCTTACCTGCAGCGCTTCGCCGGCAACCACGACATGGCGCGCCTCGCCGATCTCGCGCCCACCGTCGCGCTTCAAGAGTTGGCGCAGGGTCTCGTCTTGCTGCTGCCCGGGCTGGCCTGGATCTACCAGGGCGATGAGCTCGGCCTGCCGAGCGGCGACCAGCCGGGCGACGTCCACTTCCGGCTGCCTCTGCCGTGGACGGCGACCGGGCCTGGGCTCGGCTTCAGCGCCGTGGCTCCCTGGCCGAGCCCGCCTCCAAGCTACGCCGGACTCGCGATCGCCAGCCAGGACGCCTCGCCCGACAGCCTGCGCAGCCGGTTGCGGCGCTGGATTGCCCTGCGCCTAGCCGAACCGACGCTGCGCGCTGGAGAGGTACACCTGCTCGCGCTCGCCGGCGACGACGCCCACTCCCTGCTGCCGATGGTGGTCCGCGACCAGGCGACGGGCGATGAGCTGCTGGTGGTCGCCGCGTTTGCCGATGGCGCCCTGCCCGTCCCCGAGGCCTGGCGCGCCGGCGGTGTCAAGCTGGCGGGCGCTGGCGGCGGCGGCGAGGTCGTCGGCCCGGGGCTCGCGGTGTGGCGACGGGGCGCGCCCTGAGGTCGAGGCGGCGCAGCGTGTGGCGCGACCAAGGGCGTGGCTTCGCGGCTACTGGCAGCTCACGTCCGCGACCTCAGAGAGGCCAAAGCCGGCGGCGCAGGCGGCGGAGCAGGCCTTGAACCACCCTGGCTCGCAGGTAGCGGCTGATACGCCCGGCAGCGCGAGCTTGCCTTTGACGGTGAACGTGGGCGCCCGAACGCCGGAGCAGTCGCAGCCGGCCTCGTGGTCGACGGCGCCGCCGCGGGTGAGCAGGAAGCGGCTGTTCCAGTTCTGCATGTAGGCATCAGCGTCGAATGAGCGAAACGGCTGCGGGTTGTAGATGCCGTGCTGGCCAACGGGTCGAATGAGCGGGATGCGGAAGGCGTCGTGGCTGCCGTCAGCGCGGGCGCGGGCGATGCGGAGCTCCTGGCCTGGGGGCGGCGCCGGCACGCCAAAAAGCTCTTCCTTGCCGGCCCATTCGGCTGTGCAGCCGTTCTCGCCGATGGCGGCAGACCAGTCCGACGGGCCGCAGGTGAAGCGGGCCGCGCCGTCGCTGACGTTGTCGGGATCGAACAGGACGCCGGGCGTCGTCTTGGCGTAGCCGACGTAGCGCTCGAAGCGGTCGTCGCCCTCGACGACGCCACGCTCGATGAGCCAACGCTCGATGGAGACGCCATAGCGCGGATCGGGCTGGAAGAGCGCCCGCCAGCCGTGCTCCGCCGGGAGGGTTGGGTCGCGCAGCCACGAGCCCAGCAGGCCGGCGGTGCGGCCGAGGGCGACGCCGGTGGCAGCGGGGACGTTGTTGTCGCCGACGGTCGGCATCACCAGGACATGCATTCGACCGAGCCGCCACGCTGGGTCGTACGGGGCGGTGGTGGGATCGAGGAAGTAGTGCTGCGACCAGACCGCGGGATCCGCGGCGGAGATACCGTGCTGGGCGATACTGAAGAAGCGCCTGAAGTCCGGGCTATTGCGTGGATAGCCGAGACCCTCCTGCAGCGCGACCAGGGGCGCCTTCGCCGGATAGATCGTGCCCTGGAAGCGGACCTCCCAAGCGAAGCGATCGAGGCGGCCGCGCTCCTTGGGGCCGTCACCCTCGTAGACGATGACCTCCACGCGGTCGCCGAGCTCGGGCGTGTTGGCGTAGGGGCGCGGCTCGTGATCGCCGTCGACGAAGCCCAGCAGTTGGCGCCGGGCGATCGGCCACAGCGCATCGGCCGGGATGCCGACGCGGAAGGTGCCGCGCTTGCTGACGTGTGCGCTGCGGCTGATCGCCTTGTCGAGGTTGCGGACGACGACGAGATCGCCCGGGCGAACGCCACCGATGCGCCCCACGGCCCGCACCGCCAGCTTGGCGCGGTCGTGGCCATACCAGCCGACGACGAAGTCATCAAAGGCGAAGCTCGCGGGCAGGCCTTGCTGCTGCGCGGTGTCTGGCAGGCACGAGGTCGCGACGACGCCGGCCTGCAGCGGCTGCTGGTGGGCGTCGCGTGGCAGGCAGCCGACGAGGTAGGGGCCTGTCACCGGCGAGACCACCGCCTCAGCCAGGCCGCCTTGGCCGAGGCGCGCGGAGATGTCGGTGAGCCCGGCTCCGACGGCGTTCGGCGCCACCGCGTCGAGGGTGGGCTCGGCGCCGGCGAGCACCGCGGTCAGCTGTCCGCCGAGCGAGATTCCCCAGGCGGCGATGGTCGAGAAGGCGCCACCAATGTCGACCGTGCCGTCGCCGTCGACGTCACCGAGCAGCCCGCCGCGGCCGTCGACCGCGACGCCATCTGCGGCGCGCAGGATTCGCACGAACTGGATGAAGTCGAGCACCGACTGGCGCACGACGTCGCGGGTGTGGAAGAGGTTGGCGGTCCACTGGTCGGCGCCGCCGTCGCCGCAGCCGTCGTTGTTGAGGTCGCGGTCGCGGCCACGAAACACCATGGTCAGCAGCTCCGGGACGCCGAGCGCCTTGAGCTTGGCCCGGCCGAGCAGGTACTCGAGGTGGCCCTCGCAGTCGGGGTCGAAGACGACGCTCCGACCATGGCCGAAGCTGTCGATGCCACAGGCGGCCATGCCCATCTGGGTGTGGCGCCCGGCATGCAGGATGGTCTCGCCCTTGAAGCTGCCGTAACCATGCGCATAGAAGACGACCGGATAGGGCTTGCAGAAGGGCTTGCCTTCGGGGTTGCCGGGGCTGCAGGTCACGCCCTGCCGAGGCCGCGGCAGCGCGCAGAAGAAGGGGACGCGGTGGGCACCGACGACGAGCTCGCCGGTGTTGTAGTTGAGCGAAAACGCTTCGTCTTCATCGGCCGGGTACTGCGCTGTCGCCATGCCGTCTTTGTCGATCAGGAGGTTGGGCGCTTCGAAGTCGCCGGCGAAGACGGGGCCGATGCTGGCGTTGTCGGCGAACATGGCGCAGACCTGCGGGTTCCCCTCGTTGATTGCGGTCACCTCGGACATCGCCGCGGCGCTGCAGCCCTGAGGCAGCAGGCGTCGCTCGGGGTCGGGGTTGGTCTGACCGTCCTCGGCGGTGAGGTCGGCGGCGGTGAGCGTGCGCCAGGAAGACACGGGGAACTGTCCGTGCAGCCTAGCAAAAGGGCCGTGGCCGTAGAGGCCGGCGCGCAGGGCCAGCAGGTCCTTGGTCATGGTGCCGACGGTGTAGCTCCAGGCGAAGGCGACGTCTTCGGCCTTCAGGCCGTAGCGGCCGAGGAGGCTGAAGACTGGCTGGAGGGCGGCGCGCTGGTCGCGCGGCAGCACGGTGGCGAAGGGCGAGCGGACCGGCGCGCCGTCGACGCCACGCAGGCGCCGGGTGAGGACGACGGCGTAGGTGCACTGCTCCTGCAGCGGCCAGACGGGGCGGACGATGAGGGTGTTGGTTTCGCGCTCGTACCAGGGCATGAGGTTGGCGGCGACGCAGCGATCGCGGTCGCGGCTGCCGATGGTGAAGGCGTCGCAGGCCTTGGGGTCGATGAAGTTCGCCACATCGAGCACGCCGTCTTCGTCGCGGTCCTCGCCCGGGTCGAGCGCGCCGTTGCCGTTGGCGTCCTCATTCCACTCGTTGAAGAGCATGGTGTTGGCCTCGCCCTCGGGATCGAAGGGGAAGACGCGGTTGCCATCCTCGTCGAGGCGGTAGCCGTCGGGGGCCTTGGGATCGGGCACCCGCGTGCTGTGACCAAAGAGCGTGACGGGGAAACGGCCGCGGCCAAGGTCAAGGGCGACCTCCTCGCCGTAGCGGCTGCAGCGGGAGTCGACGTTGAGCAGCAAGAGCGCGTCGTCGCGGAAGTCGTCGTTGGCGTGGCGGCTGCGGAGGTCAGCGAGGTCGAGCGGGGCGTCGAAGCGGACCGAGATGGCGCCGTAGGCCCCGAAGCCGTCGAGCTTGTTGAACGAGCGCCGCGTGCGCTGCTCGTAGCGGGTCTGGGCCGCGTCAACGCTGATGTTCAGGTAGCGGCCGGTCGGCGACGTCGGATCGAGCCGTGTCGCGGCGTCATTCGGCAGCGGCAGCTCCGGAAGCGGCTTGTGCGTCGGATCCCAGACCACCTTTGGCCCGGTACCCGGCGGCGTCTGGTGGTCGGCGATGGCGCTGCGACCAGACGGATCCAGCGCCCCCTCGCAGCCCGCGACCACCGCGCTGAGCGCCCAAAGCGCCGCCCCCGCCCACAGCGCCGAGCCCCGCGGTCCCATCGACCCCGACGCCCGGTGTGCTCGGTCCCAATTCTGCTTGCTGGCCATCGTCGCCTCGTCGCCCCGCCGCACAGGGCAAGCGCATGACAGAGTCCGCATCGCCACCCCGGCTCCTAGTACCGGACGTCGCAGGTCAGTCGCCCGAGCCACGGGCGGCCGAGGCCTTCGACGCCTGCGAAGATCGACCCCGGCAGCAGGATCCCGGCCTCGGCGCCGAGGCCAAGATGGACCCGCTGCGAGAGCTCCAATCGTCCGCGCACGCTGGCGTTCCACTCCTGGCCGTAGAGCCCGGACTTCGCCGGCCGACCGCCCGCCGTCGTCGGTTCGCCTGCCCGCATGCCGGACTGGAAGGGATCGACCACCGCCCCGGCGCTCGCCGCCAGCAGCCAGCCGATGCGCAGCTCCAGCGCCGGTAGCGGCCGCCAGCGCACGCTGGGTTGCAGGTAGGCGGCGTTGCTGACGGCGCCCTGAGGCACGGCGTAGCGCAGAGACGGCGGTGGTCGCGAGAGCAGCGTCGGGTCCGCGAGGCGGTCGAGGCTGCGGGCTGTGATGGCCGGCAGTACCTGGTCGAAGAGGACGAGCCCGACGTTGTAGTCGCTGTGGAACGCGAAGGCGCGGGCGGTGGCGTCGCGCGGGTCGTTGTCGCCCGATGCGTAGCCGACCTCCACCTGGCCGTCGAGGCGCAGGGAGTCGAGCTCAATGCGGCCGCGGGCGATGGCGCCAAAGGCGCGCACTTCGACGCCGCGCAAGGTCTCTTCGCTGTAGGGGCGGCTGCTCTCGCCCATGAGCCCTGCTAGCTCTGCTTCGGCGATGAACCGGCGCTGCGAGGCGGCGGCGAAGACGTGGCGGGCGTGGCCGTCGATGGCGACGACGCGAGTCTCGGCGCGGCTGCCATCAGGCCGGTGGGTGTCGGCGCGATCGGTCTGTTGGCGGGCGGCCACGAACACCCCGAGCGCGGTGCCGCCGTGCTCGGCGCGCGCTCCGGCGAGGGCGGCCAGGGCGACGTCGCCGTCGAGCAACACCGCGTTGTCATCGCGGACCACGACATCGCCGCCGACGAACACCAGCAGGGACGCCAAGAGCGGAGCGCGCGCGGCCTGCAGCGGGCGGGTGGCGAACGCGACGCGACCGACGATGTTGCCTTGCCTCGGGTCGCCGAAGGCGCTGGCTGTCTTGCCATCGTGGGCGACGAGGCCAAGGCCCCAGTGGAAGACCTGCGGCCCGACCAGCAGGCGGCCCACGGGGGTGTCGAAGTGAAGCGTCGCTTTGCGCGGTAGGACGCGCTGCACTGCGCTGACGCGGCCATCGCGTGGGTATAGGAAGAGGTCGCTGTCGTAACGTTGGCCGAGGCGCAGGCCATCGCCGGCGATAGTGCCGTTGAGCGCCTCGACCTCGAGCTCTGCGCCGAAACCGTCGGCGCGCCAGCTGGCGCCGGCGATGAGCCGCGACTGCGCCCAGCGCGCCTGGGCCGAGCGCGTGCCGAGATCGTCAGTGCCAAAGGAGGCGGCGCCGTTGCCGCGGATACCAAGCTCGCCGTGGACGTCCCAAGACGTGGCGGCTGGCGTGACCGCGTTGGGGGGTGGCAGGCCCGGCGTGGCCCAGACTTGGCCCGGCAGGATCCATGAGCCGAGCGCGACGATGACCGTGAACCAGCGCATCATGGCGCCTCCGCTGGGCTCTGGGCGAGCAGCGACTCAAGCGTCGCGCGCCAGAGGGTCGCCATCTGGAACGACAACGACACCGTCTCCTCGTAGTGATCTCCGCTGTCGCCGCTGAGCTGCGATGCCCCGCGATGACAGTCGGGCTCTGGCACGATGTAGCCGAGGTGGTCGCCACCATTGCCGATGAGGAACTTGTACTTGGCCGCCAGCAGCGCGGCCGCCGGGCGCGGATCTGCGGCGTCGCTGATGCGGTAGGGCAAGGCGTGCATCTCCATGCAGTCGCAATCGCCCAGCTTCTTCTCCTCGCCGCAGGCCTTGGCCCAGGGCTGTGCGTCGCAAGCTGGCGGGTGGTGCGGAAAGTAGACGCCGCGATCTGCGCCGCGCTTGCTGGCGTCGGATCGCTCGGCCACCCAGCGCGCATCATCCTCCGGCAAACCCCAGAATAGCTCTGGAAATACCTCGCCTGGCGCCGACACCAGCTCGATGGGCCCGAGGCGCACGTGGTAGACCCACTGCGGCAAGCAGCCCGGGTGCATGTTGTCGTTGGGCGTCCAGCCGGGGCACTCGGGGGTGCGCACCGTGAGCGCTGGATCGAGGTCGAAGAGGCCAAGCATGTACATCAGCTTGAGCTCGACGTTGTCGGGCGGGGCTAGGAACGATGCCCGTCGAATCTGTAGGACGTCGAGGGTCATCGGCTCACCCACCTCCGCCAACGCGGCCAGGGCAGCGTCGGCGACGTGGATGCCGAAGGCGCGGGCGTGGGGGTACCCCTCCTTCTCGATCCAGACGGGGACTTTGGCGTCGCCGGTGCCGCTCCACAGCCACGCCCCAGCCTCGTCCACCGCCGGTACTGGCGCGCCAAGTCCGGACTGCATGCCGCCCAGGCACTCGGCCACGAACACGGCCTCGCCGCCAAGTGCGCCGGTGATGCGCTGGCGCAGGTCGTGAACGTAGTCGGCGGAGAGCAGCGTGTTGTCCCAGCCGACGAGCTCGGGGTGGCCGGAGAAGCCGATGAAGGTGGCGAGGCCCTTGCCATTGGCGCTCTTGGCATGCACGACCAGGACCTGGTCGGAGACGACGACAGGGTCGCGGATGTCCTTGATGAGGCCGTGGACGCCTGGCTCAGGGTTCATGCCGCCGAAATTTTTGCCATTGAACCACTTGGATGCGTCGCGCAACCGCCGCGAAGCCACCCGCAGCGTCGCTGGCTGGAGCGCGGCCGCCGCCTGCTCGACCGCGGCGACGATGCCGGCGCGCACCTCCGCGTTGTAGGCGGGGTTGGCGCCCGAGTAGAACTTGCCGCCACCTTGGCTGCCCCACATGCCGCGGACATCGGGGCCTTGGTGGGTGTGGGTAGAGCTGACGACGACGCGGGATGGGTCGAAACCCTTCGACTCCAAGGTCGAGAGCGCCTTCTGGATGTGGTCGCCGCCGAGGCCGATGGCGTCGATCGAGACCACGATGGCGTACGCCGATCCGCGGGCAAAGGCCAGCGCGCGCACCGTGATCGGGTCGTGGACGCCGGTGGCGGCGCGGGTGTTGCCGAAGCCGGCGAGGAAGGCGGTGTCGAAGACGCCGTTGCCGTTGGCGTCTTGGAAGGGCTCGAGGCAGTTCTTGGCCGTGCCGCTGGGGTCGTCGAGGCAACCGTCGAACTCGCCGTCGCCGTCCTTGTCGGTGTAGGTCTCCAGGAGCTTTGGCGTGATGTCGATGATCGCGACTCCGACGCGGTCACCTGGGACGGCGGCGATGGGTCCGCTTTTGACGTCGGTGGTGTCCGTGGTGGTGGTATCTGGCGTCGCCGCTCCTTCGCCACCGCCGCACGCCGACCACGCTAGCGTAAGTGCGGCGAGCGTGTAGCGCAGGGCTGTGGCGGAGCGGGATGGCGGCTGATGCGCAGAGGCGCGGTGGCAGCTTTGGGGTGATCGCGTCGGGTTGGTGTTGGGGGGAGACGCGGCTTGCGGCGTGGCGCTGGGTGGCGTCGGCGAGGTCTGCATGGTGCCTCCGGGCGCCCTTGTGGCGCTTTGGCGAGTGTAGACCATTTGGCGCTGCGAGACACTCACCGCCCCTGCCGGCCGTAGATGCCTGACCCGGCCGTAGATGCCTGACGATTCGACGGTGCGGTTGTCTCCAGGTAGGTGCCCAAGTTAGGTGCCTGCCAAGGTAGGTGCCTGACTGCCAAGGTAGGTGCCTGACGATTCGACGGTATGGGTGGCCCGCCAGGGTAGGTGCCAGGGTAGGTGCCTGACGATTCGACGGTACGGGTGGCCCGCCGCGAAGGTAGGTGCCTGACGATTCCAGGGCGATAGGTGCCGGACGATTCGATGGCGGCGACTAGCGCCGAGTGCCCTCCCGCCAGTCTTCCTCGCCACTCACCGCGCACCAAAGCCCGCGCCCGAGCGACCTCTGTGCTGACGGGCAACTCCGCCCGCATCCCACAGAGGTCCCATGCGCCCGCTCCGCTCCTCGCTCCCCGGCGGTCTCTACGAGATTTGCACCCGCGCCACCGGCAACCATCTGCTGCTGCGGCCGAGCACGGAGGTCAATGGCATCATCCTCGGCGTCATCGGCCGCGCCCAGACCATGTACGCCATCGATCTGCACGCCTTCGTCTTTCTCTCCAGCCACTACCACCTGCTCCTCAGCGCGCCGAATGCCCAGGTGCTGAGCGACTTTCTGCAGTTCGTCAACGGCAACATCGCCAGAAAGCTCAACGTGATCAACGACCGCGACGGCTCGTTCTGGGAGCGACGCTTCCGCGCGATTCCGGTCGCCAAGGACCGCGCCACGCAGCGCTGGCGACTTCGCTACATCCTCGCTCACGGCACCAAAGAGGCCCTCGTCGGCAGGGTCGAGGACTGGCCCGGCGCCTCTTCGCTGCCGTTCCTGCGCGATGGTGTGCCGATTCGAGGAGTCTGGCAGAGCCGTACGGAACTGTACTATGCCAGGCGCCGAAAGGGATATCAGGCGCAGCCTGGCGACTTTGAAACCGAATACGCGCTGCGCCTGACGGTGCTGCCGAGCTGGCGCAACCGACCGCTGAACGAGTGGCGGCGGCTGGTACGCGACGTCATCGCCGAGCTCAACGAGGAGGCCGCGGCGCGGATCGCCTCCGGGGCGCGGGCGCTTGGCGTGGACGTGGTGCTGGCGCTGGACCCGATGACGCGGGTGCAATCGCGGCGCGGGCGAGCCCCGTCGGTGTTGGCGCTGGAACGCAGCGTAGCGCGCCAAATGCGTAGGGCGCTCCGGGCATCGGAGGCGCTCTGGCGCGACGCGGCGCGGGCGGCCATGGCCATGTTGGCAGGCGCGGCCGAAGCCGTGGCGCCGCTGCCTGCGATGTACTGGCGGGCATTGCGGGTGGAGTCCGCGCCATGGACGCTCCAGGCTGCGTAAGAGCGGACACGACTGAGGGAACTGCGGTCTTGGACAGCGAGATCGTCCGTGTCACGCGATGACCGCGGCGTCGGTGTGGCGGCGCGCCATCGAGCATGACGATTGGCGGTCGGGGCTGTCGACCTTGAATCGTCTTGCAAATCCAGGGCCGACCGCATGTGACCTGGTCGCGTCCTCATTGAATGGCCGCTACCACGGTGGGTCGGCCATCTGCCCTGCCCCGAACCGACGGCAATCTTCAGGTTCAGGGCCGATGGGCACCTTACGCGGCGTAGACGGAAAGATGACTCGCCAGCGAATCGTCAGGCACGTATCTGGCTTTGGGCGCCTTCGCTGACGCACCTACCCGCAGGGCGTTGACGGTCCGTCACCGCACCGCACGTTTCCACTCATTTCCCGCCTGAAGGTCCCCCAGGGCGCGCAAGTCGAGGGAATTCCACTCGCCGCGGACCGCAGCGGCTGCCTTCCGCTGGCGCCCGCGAGGCGGCGGGCGCCGCTACGGACCGGCCCCACATGTGGCGAACGCCTCGATCCGCGCAACTCTCATGAAGTCGTGCGCCCGCCCATCATCCATGCCGCGAGTTTTGTCCGGTCACGCCCCTCGTACCGTTTTCGGCCGAAAGCCTCCGACCGTCTTCATGCAGCCGAAGACCTCTCCGACCGGTTTGCAGATCCGCTGACGCACCCAGCACCTATCGTGACGCGTCGTCCGCCGGTCGATCGCCGAGGTGCCCTTGCGGTTGAGGTTGCTGGCGACGTGCAGCGTCACCCAGCTCTCACGTCGACTTTCCACAATCCCGGCGGTGTCATAGCCTTTTCGCCAGAAACCGTGACGCTTCGGCGCCGGGCACACCGCGATCGATCATTCGAAGGGCGGCCGGGCGCTCGGACTCGTCCTGCACGCCTGCGAAATGCAGATTCATGAGAAATCCGTTGCGGTTCTCCCTCAAGACATGCGCGCCATACGGGAGCAAAGCTCCATTGCTGCTGCCCTTGAGAGCGAGTTGGGCCCCGGAGTCCGTCGTGGACTCGTGCGTGTCGCTACCGCTCGGATTTCCGCGGAATTCGACCGTCGAGTTGCCCGGGTCGTCCGCCGGCAACCGCGCCTCGCGCTTATCGCCCATTGGGAGCGGGCTCTTAAGGCTTGCTCATGCGTCGATGGGCGTGCCGTCGATCGTGAAGTGGACTTCAGAAAGCACGCCCTTGGCTCGCGCTGACTCGTCGACCTGGTCAAAAACGCCGAGCAGCCGCGGCGAATCGTCTGGCACCTGCTTCAGGCACCGCTTCAGCGCTCATTTCGGGCGACTGGGCACATGCTTCGAGCCGTAGCGAATCGTCCGGCACGTACTTCGTCGCACGTACTTCGCACCTGGCTTCGGGCACCGCTTCAGCGCTCATTTCGGGCGACTGGGCACATGCTTGGAGCCGCAGCGAATCGTCCGGCACGTACATCGGCACGTACTTCGGCACGTACTTCGGCACGTACTTCGGCTGTCCGCCACGTACTTCGGCAGCGAATCGTCCGGCACGTACTTCGGCACGTACTTCGGCAGCTGGCACATGCTTGGAGCCGCAGCGAATCGTCCGGCACGTACTCTGCAGTACTCTCACCGTACTCTCACTGTAAGCCGATGGTAAGCTCGCCGAGCGCGCCAACGAGGCGCTCCGAGGACTCGTCATGCCGCGCCGCAACTGGCTCCGGATTGCTCGCATCGCTCCACTGCTGCTGGCCAGCTGCGCCGGACCAACGCAAGGGCCCACCATCAGCAAAGACGGTTTCGTCATGCCCGTCGAAGACGCAAGTAGCCCGGGCACCAGCACCCCAGACGCCACACCAGAGGCGACCGAAACGGCCCCCACCGAAACAACCGCAACCGACGCGTCACCAGCCGATGAAGCACCAACCGACGCGTCACCAACCGACGCCACCGACGATAGCCCACAGACCGAGCCCGACATCGGCGACGCCAACGACGACGCCATCGAAACACCGCCCGACGAGCCACCAGCGATCCAGACCTTCGAGACAGCCACCGCGGCGGGCGACGCCAAGGCCCTGTCGACCTGGCTCGCGGCATACGACATGCCGGTCTGCGACGCCGCCGCCGCTGTCTGCGTCTTCGCCGTCCTGGCGCCCCAGGCCAAGTCCTTGGAACTGATGGGCGAATGGGACGGCTGGCAGCAGCCGACGCCGATGGCCCCGACGGCGCTGGCGCCAGGCTGGCACTTCGCCAAGAAGGCGCTGAAAGTCGATAAAGTCTTGGAATACAAAGTGAAGATCGACGGCGCATGGGCGCTTGATCCCAGCAACCGCCACATCCGGTTCGCGGCGTTCGGGCTGAATTCAGGACTGTACCCGTCGTTCGGCAGCCGCCTGCTGCGCATCGCCGCCGTGGCGAGCCCTGCCCTGCCGACGCCCCGCGACCTCTACGTCTACCTGCCCGCGGCCTATTACGTCTCGAAGTCTACGCATTTTCCCGTGCTGTATTGGCAAGATGGCTGGAACGTCTTCAAGAACCCCAAGGCCCCCTTCGGCAGCTGGGACGTCGACGTCACGGCCGACGCGCTGATGGCCAGCGGAGAGGTGGCGCCGGCGATTTTCGTCGCGATCGACACCCAGGACCGCATGAGCGAGTACGTATGGGTGCCGCTGACCCACCAAAACAAGACCTACGTGCCGAAGATCTCGGCCTACGCCAAGCTCTTGACCGAGACGATCAAGCCGATGATCGACGCCGCGTTTCGGACCATGCCGCAGCGCGAGACGACCGGAATCGCGGGCTCTTCGCTCGGCGGAATCTCGGCGACGTGGATCGCATGGCACCACTGGCAGACTTTCGGCTTGTTCGCCTCGTTCTCAGGGGCGTTCTGGGTCGGCGAAGACAAGCTGAGCGATTCCGGCAAGCAGGCGCCGGGGCCGCCGATGCGGACCCTCATCGCGACCAACGCAGCGAAGGCGCCCAAGGGGGCCTTGCGGGCGTACTTCGACAGCGGCGACACGGACTTCGGGGGCGATGTCTGCTATGGCTGCGACGCCTGGGCGATGAGCGACTGGACCCGCAACGCGCTGGTCGCCGCCGGCTGGGACTCGCGGCCAGAGTGGGACACCGACGGCGACTCGACGACGCCGCCCACCGATCTGGCCGAGACGACTCCGGTCGCGAAGGTGCCGGCGCTAGCCTGGAGCGCATCCCCTGCGGCCGGCAAGACCTGGAAGGCGACCCTCGGCGTCGACAAGAACCTGCTCTCACTGGTCGGTCACGGCCACCAGCACAACGAGGCCGCGTGGAAGGTCCGCGCCGGCGCCGCGCTGCGCTATCTGCTGCCGGGCGCTGCGCTGCCCTGACGCGCCGGCCGCGGCCCTCGCGCCCCAACGCCAAGCTGCCCCGAATCGAATCGAACGGCGCCACGGCAGGAGCTCACCGTGATCCCGACCTCGCACCCGGCCCTTCGCCTGCGACCCTTTCGCCGCTCCGACGCCGACGCCCTCTGCCGCCTCGGCGACGACCGCGAGGTCTGGCGCAACCTGCGCGACGGCTTCCCGCATCCCTACGACGACGCCGCCGCCGACAGCTTCCTCGACGTGGCATGCGGTGAGGCCGGCGCCGGGCTCTTCGCCATCGAGGCGGACGGCGTATTGGCGGGCGGCGCGGGGCTCCACCGCCAGCACGACGTCGCTCGCCGCGGCCTGGAGGTCGGCTACTGGCTCGGACGCCCCTTCTGGGACCAGGGAATCGCCACGGCGGCGGTGTCAGCGCTGGTGGCGCACGCCTTCGCCAGCGATCCGGAGATCGCCCGCGTCTGGGCCGGCGTGTTCGCCTGGAATCCAGCGTCGGGGCGCGTGCTCGAGAAATTCGGTTTCGCGCTCGAAGGCCGCCTCCGTGACGACGTCTTCAAGGACGGCTAGTTCGTCGACCGGCTGATCTACGGTCGCCTACGGTCCGACGCCTAGCGCGGCCACAGACGCCGCCGCCGCTACCAAATGCGGATGCGCTGATCGGCCGCCTTCCACATGCGGTCGCCCTCGCGGGTGCCAAACGCCTCGTGAAAGGCATCGAGGTTGCGCGGAGTGCCATTGGCGCGCGACTCGCTCGGCGCGTGCGGGTCGGTCTTCAGACGGTTGAGCAGGTTCTCGGGCCGGTAGTTGCGACGCCAGACCTGCGCCCAGCCGGCGAAGACACGCTGCGCGCCGCTGAGGCCGTCGATCATGGGCGCCGCCCGGCCCGCCAGCGAGAGCTGCCAGGCGACGAACGCCATCTTTAGGCCGGCGAGGTCGGCGATGTTCTCGCCAAGCGTGAAGCGACCATCGACCTTGTAGCCAGGCACAGGCTCGTGGGTGCCGTATTCGGCGGCGAGCGCGGCGGTGCGGGCGTCGAAGCCGCTGCGATCGGCCTCCGTCCACCAGGAACGTAGGTTGCCGTC
>SXNM01000429.1 GCA_005777155.1 Pseudomonadota bacterium
CGCCGCCCGATCGCCGGGCAGGGCCATGGCGACCAGGCCGGCGGCCAGCAGCACCGCAGCCAGCCAGCCGAGCCAGATCGGCCTCGCCCGCAGGCCGACGCGGGGCCAGCCGCTGGCCTCCGCCCCTGGGACCATGGCAAGCAGAACCGCCAGCAGCGGCGCCGTCAGCAGGCCGAGCGGGTGGCTCAGCGCGACGCCAGCTAGGCCGAGCGCGCCAGCGACGGCGCCGAGCCGAGGGCGTTCGGTGAGCCCGATCGCGCCGGCGACCACCAGCAGCGTGGCGCATGTCAGCATGGACTCGGCGCCGACGCTCATGAGGGCTACCCGCGACGTCGGCCAGAGCAGGAGCAGCGGCGGAGCCAACAGGCCTGCCAGCGCGCCGCCGCCTCGCCGGGCCAGCCACGAAGCCATCGACAGGACAACGCCCGCGACGGCGAAGCGCCGGAGGCTCGCCCCAGCGCCCGCGCTGGCGATGCGCGCCAGCGGCCGCAGCAGCGCCGCGAGGGCTGGCGGCTCAGGCAGCCACGCCTCCAGTAGGTGTGTGGCGCTCGACGCGAAGGCCATCGGCTGCGCCGCGAGGACTCCCCAGCAGAGCCCTACCACCACCGCCTGGGCGAGCGGATCGTCGGCGCGCCGGCGCAGGGCCGCGAGCTGGGTGGCGGCGGCGGCGTTCATGGCGCCTCCTCGGCATCACCCTCGATCGCGAGGTCGAGCAGCGCCATCCGGCGGTTGTCGTCACGGGCCCAGACGCTGATCTCGAGGTCGCCGCGGCTCACGTCGCCCGGCAAATCGACGGCGAAGGCGCGGGCCGACAGCTCGTCGGCGCTCTCGAGCAGTAGGACGTCGGCGCCAGCGGCGCGAACCTGCAGCATCACTGGCGAGCCGACGCCGGCGGACGCGGCCAGCCCGAACCGCCCGACGAGCTTTCCGGCGAGCGGCACGTCGCGGAAGTAGAGGCGCAGGCGTCTGCCGCTAGGCGCGGCGTGCACCCATAGCCCATCGAGCGTGCCGGGGCCGACGCTTGCTGCCGCCCGCCCCACCCACTGCCAGGGCCGTTGGCCGCAGCGGTTGCGCCGCTGGCCGGCGATCGGTTCGCACGGCGGCTGGCCCTCTAGGGTGATCTCGGCGCCGGCGAGGGCGCACGCCGCATCGAAGACCACCCCTGCCTCGCCGCAGCGGTCTTGGTGCGGCTCGACTGGGACCAACGCCAGCGCAGCCAGGCCGAGCCCGATGATCATCGTCAGCCAGAACGTCGGCGCTGCCCGCTGGTCATCCTGTATCATCGCGCTCCAGCGCCGCTCCTCGCCCGGGGCCGCGGACGCGCCATCGTCGGGGAGGCCGTGCACGCTGGCAAGACCTGGAGTGCTGCTGAGGTCGACGGTTTGACGGATGCCGCCGGTGCCGCTATGCTGAGCGCCTGGCGCTGGCACGTCCAAAGCGCGGTCTCGACGCGTGTTGCGTCCGCCGTGACGAGGGTTCGAGCCAAGATGCCCCTCGGGTTGTCGCAGGACTGCACGCCGCGCTGGCGTGCCGGCGGCCCAAGCCGGGTCGGACCCCAAGGGCGCCCGGCACCCTACCAGATCGGACCCGACTGGGCCGATCGACACCCCCGGACTCAGTCTGAGGGGCGGATCTGTTGTGACCACCACGCGCTCGTCCTTCGTCTCTGCGACGCTTTCCCGTCACCCCGCCCTCGTCCCGCCAGGCGCTCAGCGCCGGCCCGCGACGCTGGGTTGGCCTGACGTGGAGCCGCTGTGTGGACCGAGGTGGAGTCCGGCGGCGCCCGAAGCACGGGCGCCGTGGCCGTTGCGACGGCCGACCGGCAGCGCAGAGCGGTTGAACCCGATCTGCCTCAGGCGGAGTGAAGGCCCTCCACGTCCAGACGACGCGCTCAGCCGGCCGTCGTCCTCTGCAGCCCGTCATCCCGGCGCACCGAGCGGAACGCTCGTCGTCAGGGCTGCACGGGCGCTCACTCGCCCTGGCGACCGAGCGCCCTCGCCGTCTCCCGCCCACGCTGCATCTCGCAGCGATCACCGCGCGAGCCGAACGAACGGACAACGATCGCCGACGCCCCGCCCCGCAGCCTGAGTCCGCCTGCACCTGGCCATCGCGCCAGCAGGAGGCGACAGACATGAAGCGGATGCTTATTAGCGTCGATCTCGACGAGTCGCGCGCAGCGGTAGTTGAGGACGGCAAGCTCGTCCACCTTGAAATTGAACCGGTCGCCCGCGACTCGTGCAAGGGCAACATCTACCGTGGCGTGATCGCTCGCGTCGAGCCGTCTCTGCAGTCGGCCTTCGTCGAGTTCGGGCGCGACAAGCAAGGCTTTTTGCCGCTCGGAGAGATCCACCCGAAGCTCTTTCCGTCGCACGTCGACAAGAAGGCGTCGATTCAGGACGTCTTGCGCCAGGGCCAGCAGGTCATTGTCCAGGTGCAGCGCGACGAGATTGGCCAGAAGGGGGCCACGCTCTCGACCTTCGTCTCTCTGCCGGGCCGCTACTTGGTGCTGATGCCCGAGACCGACAAGACCGGCGTCAGCCGCAAGCTGTCGGACGGCGCCCGGGAGCGCGTCAAGGAGCTCACCGACACCATGAAGGTGCCGGACGGCTTCGGCCTCATCGTCCGTACGGCCGGCGACAACGCCAGCAAGATCGAGTTGTCCAAAGACCTCGTGTACCTCAACCGCCTCTGGGAGCACATCCAGCAGCAGTTTGAGACTGGCCGCGGCGCCAGCCTGCTCTACCAGGAGCGGAGCCTCGCGGTGCGCTTCGTGCGCGACTACTACCGGAAGGAAATCGAAGAGATCGTCATCGATGACGACGACGCCCTCGACGAGGTCAAGGCCTATCTCTCGGTGCTGATGCCCCGCAGCCTCGACATGATCGAGCGATACTCCGGCACGGTGCCATTGTTTGCCCGCTATTCTATCCAGGGCCAGGTCGAGGACGTCTTCTCGCGGCAGGTGCGCCTGCAATCGGGCGGGTCGATCGTGATCGATCAGACCGAGGCGTTGGTCTC
>SXNM01000430.1 GCA_005777155.1 Pseudomonadota bacterium
CCCCGGCCCCGCCGTCGGCGATGTCCGACGCCGGCTCCGCAAAGACCGGCAATGGCGGCAGCGTCTTCCAGTGGAGTCGTCGCAGCCGGCGCCCCTCCAGCTGACTCCAGCCGAGCAGCAGCGGCGTCGCCAGTCCGAGCGCCAGCGCCAAGCGCGACGTGGCCGGCCTGCGTCGAACGGCGACGGCAGCGTGGCGACCAGCCTCCAACGCGGCGAGCGGCAGGGGGGCAGGCCCGCCGAATCGGGACCGGCAAGTGCAGGCGGCGCAGACAGGGAGACGACGGCGCATGGCCTCAAGGTCGCGGCAGCGCGGGGTCGCCGTCAATCGCCGCGTCGTCAGCGGCGGGACTTGACAGTGATACCGACTTTCATTATCAGTTTACTCGGAGGCTGATAGTGAATGTTGCTTTCAGCACCCAGGGCCCTAGACTCTCCGCGCCGTACCGCCAAGCGCGATGGCGTGCGCCGTCTTCGTGAGGAATTCAATGATCAGAGGCAACGTCCGAGTCTTCGCCGTCACCAGGGCGCTCACCAGCGGCGCCGTCGCCGCCTGCCTCACGCTCAGCGGCTGCGGCGCCGAGACCGGGAGCACAGCGTCACAGCACGACGCCGGCGGCCAGGACACCAGCGGCGATGGCAGCGCCAGCGCGCTCAAGGTCCCGACGACGTACGCCTTCGCGAGCCAGCTCAAGCCCGGCGCCTCGTCGGTCGCCTACAGCGGCCAAGTGATGCGCCACGTCCTCGTCGACCGCCTGACGGCGACCATCGGCGGCCTGACCGCGGACATCGACGGCGGCAAGGTGGCGTACAAGGCGGGCGAGGTTCAAGCTCTTTTAACCTTCTACCACGACCACGACACCACGACCTCGGGCGACCTGGCGCACGGCCTCGCGACGACGCCGGCGCCGAGCCAGAAGACCTGGAAGGCGCTCGGCAGCGCCAAGCTGGCGGACAAGGCGGCAGGCAAGGACCCCGTCGGCCAGCACAAGGACTGGGACAAGGCCGGCGTCGTGGGTTGGCCCGGCAACCCGAGCCCAGACGCCCTGCTGCGCGGCTGGTACGCCGAGCTCGACGCCCTGGTCGTGGCGCGCGTCGCCGGTACGATCCCGACGGGCGCCGACGGCAAGCCGCTGGCCAAGGTTCAGCTCAACGCAAAGGGCCACGACGTCCAGCAGCTGATCCAGAAGTTCCTCGGCGGCGCGCTGGCATTTAGCCAGGGCGCCGACGACTACCTCGACGACGATCTCGACGGCAAGGGCATCCTCAGCCCCCACAGCGGGCCGGGCGGCGACGGCGCGGCCTACACGGCGCTGGAGCACCAGTGGGACGAGGGTTTTGGCTACTTCGGCGCCGCCAGGGACTACGGCGACTACAGCGACGAAGAGCTGGCCGGCAAGGGTGGCGATCCGCAGCGACAGAAAGGGCACTTCGACAGCGACGGCGACGGCGCCCTCGACCTGACGAGCGAGGCGAACTTCGGCCACGCCGTCAACTGCAGCAAGCGCGACGCCGGCGCCAAGGGCAAGGCCGACATCGACCTCTCCGGCGACACCTGGCGGGCCTTCTTGCGTGGCCGGGCGCGCATCGCCGCGACGCCCATCGGCGCCATGCCCGCCGCGAGCGCCGCGGCGCTCCGGCAGGACCGCGACGAGGCCATCGGCGCCTGGGAGCGCTGCATCGCGGCGACCATCGTCCACTACCTCAACAAGGCGCTTGCCGACGTGGAGAAGGCGAAGTCGGGCGGCTGGAGCCACGCCGACGCATCGAAGAACTGGAGCGAGCTCAAGGGGTTCTCGCTGTCGCTGCAGTTCTCGCGCCTCGCCAAGCTGAGCGGGGCCGCCTTCGTCGAGCTGCACCAACGGATCGGCGACGCGCCGCTGCTCGCCGGCGCCAAGCCCGAAGAGATCGCCAAGGCCAACGCCGACTTGCTGGCAGCGAGGGCGCAAGTGATGGCGGCCTACGCCTTTCCAGCCGCCCTCGCCGGCGACGACAAGGGCGCGGGCGGATGGTGATGCGGACGGCGAGGCTCTTCACCGCCGCGGCGCTGCTGGCGTCGCTGACCGGCTGCGGCAAGGCGCCTGAAGCGGCGGCTGGCGACGCGCAGGCCGGTCTCGACGCGCTCTACGATCGCAGCGCGATGCTGGTCGACCAAGCGGGCCAGGTGGTGCGCCCGCAGGTCGCCGCCTTCGCCGCCGACGCCAAATCGCTACGGCAAGCGGTGGCGGCGTGGTGCGGCGGCGGCGCCGGCAGCGGCGACAGGGCGGCGGCGCAGGCGGCCTTCAAGCAAGCGTTTGTGCGCTGGCAGACGCTGGAGGTCTACCAGTTCGGTCCGGCGGCGATGGACCAACACGCGCTGCGCGACCGCATCTACTCCTGGCCGCTGACCAGCACCTGCGCCGTCGATCAGGCCGCCGCGTCGTGCGATCCCGCCATCGGCTGCGACGCCAGCGACGTCTTGGTGAACCGCAAGGGGCTCGACGCGCTGGAGGCGCTGCTGTTCCGCGACAGCACCGACCATGGCTGCCCACCTCAAGCGGCGCCGGCGGCGTGGGCTGGGCTCGACGACGCGACGCGCTGGCGGCGGCGCTGCGGCTGGGCGCTCGCCGTGGCCACCGACCTGGAGGCGGCGGCCCAGGCGCTCGACCAAGCCTGGCGCGTCGACGGCGGCGATTTCGTCGCGGTGTTGTCGGCAGCGGGCGGCAGCGGCAACCCCTTCCCTTCGACGCGCGAAGCGGTGAACCACTGGACCGACGCGCTCTTCTACGTCGACACCGAGACCAAGACCATGAAGCTCGGCCAGCCTTCGGGCGCGGTCGCCAACGCCTGCGGGGTCTTCGCAGCGCCCTGCCCCGCCGCGCTCGAGTCGCCGCACGCCGATCTGGCCAAGGAGGCGATCTTGGCCAACATCGAAGCGTTCCAGGTCGCCGCCCTCGGCCGATCGCTCGACGCCGGTGGCCGCGGCCCCGGGCTCCACGCGTGGTTACAGGCCATCGGCCAGCCCGAGCTGGCGAACACGCTGGCGCAACAGACAGACGCCTGCCGCGAGGCGGTGATCGCGATCCCAGGCACCCTGCGCGCCGCGCTGCAGAGCGACCTCGCCAAGGTCACGGCCGCCCACGACCTGTGCAAGCTGCTAGCGGTGACCATGAAGACCAGCCTGACCACGACGCTCGGCCTCGACCTGCCCGACGCCGCCGCGGCCGACGCCGACTAGCCACATGAGCAGCGCAGCGCCGACCTCTGCCTGGGCCACCGCTGCGTGGCGAACCGTCGACGGCGCCAGCGTCGGCGCCTGGCGGGCGCTGTTCGGTGCCCTGATGGCGGTTGCGCAGGTGCGCTTCGTCGCCGAGGGCTGGGTCGACTCCCTGCTGCTGGCGCCGACGTTTCGCTTCGCACCCTGGCCGTTCACAGCCGTCGCCGTCCCGCCCGCTGGCTGGCTGTACGCGCTGCACGGCCTGCTCGCCCTCTGCGGCCTGCTGCTGGCGCTGGGCGTCAGGGCGCGCCCGGCGGCGCTCTGCCTCGCCATCGGCGTCGCCTACACCGACGCCATCGACGTCACGAACTACCTCAACCACCACTGGCTGGTCGTGCTGCTCTGCCTGCTGGCGGCGGCGACGCCCTGCGACGCGGCGTTCTCCATCGACGGTTGGCGCGCCCGGCGGCGCGGCCTTGGCGGGTCAACGGCGGTGCCGGCCTACACGCTGTGGCTCTTGCGCGGCCAGGTCGCCACCGTCTACCTCTTCGCCAGCGTCGCCAAGATGGGTCCAGATTGGCTGCTGCACGGCTGGCCGCTCAACAGCTGGTTGCTCGCCCGCAGCGACTGGCCCGTGCTCGGCCCGCTCTTCACGCTGCCCGAGGTGGCGATCGCCCTGTCGTGGGCCGCGATGCTCTACGACCTCACCATCCCAGCCTGGTTGTTGTGGCGACCGAGCCGTCGCTACGCCTTGGTCGCTGTCCTTGTCTTCCACGCCATGACGGCGCTGCTCTTCCGCATCGGCATCTTCCCCGCCCTGATGACGCTCAACGCCACGCTGCTGCTGGACCCGGCATGGCCGAGACGCCTGCTGCGGCGGGTCTCAACGGCCACGGTCCCCCCGGCGGCCGAGTCCACGGCGCCGAGCCGGAGGCGAATAGGCCTTGGACCGAGCTTCGCCGTGATCTGGATGTCGGCGCAGCTGCTGCTGCCGATGCGGGCGGCGCTCTACCCCGGCGACGTCCTGTGGGCCGAAGAGGGCATGCGCTACTCCTGGCGCGTCATGGTCCGCGAGAAGCACGGCGCAGTGAGCTTTCGCGTCCGCACGGCCAGCGGCGCCGAGGCCATCGAAGAGCCACGACGATACGTCAACGGCTACCAGGAGCGCGAGATGGCGAGCCAGCCCGACCTGATCTTGAAGCTGGCGCATCACATCGCCGACCGCTACCGGGCGCGCGGCTACGGTGAGGTCGCGGTCTACGCCGACGCCGTGGTGAGCCTGAACGGCCGGCCGCCGCAGCCGCTGATCGACCCAACGGTCGACCTCGCGCGGCAAGAAGACGGCCTCGCGCCAAAGCCCTGGATCACCGTGGCGCCGACCTCTGCGCCGCCGCGCCTCGGCCGGCCGCTGCTGCAGCTGGCGGGAGGAGGTCGATGAGCCGCCGCTCTTGGCTGCTGCCGCTGGCGGTGGCGATGGCGTGGCCGGCCACGACGCTGGCGGCCGAGACCGCGACGCCAGAGGCCCTCGACGGCCCAAGAGCGGCGAGCCCGACGGACGCCCCGGCCCCTGCGGACAGGCCGGAGACGCGCGCTCCCCGCCGCCGCGCCGGCCACCGCACCGACGCCATCACGGTCTATGGCCGCCGCCAGCGCGAGGCGCAGCAGCCTGGCTCGGCGCGGACGGTCGACGCTCGGCAGCTGCGGCGAGGCGGCCAAGACGACCTCGGCCGGGTGCTGCGCGACGTGCCCGGCACCTCGGTGCGTGACGAGGACGGCTGGGGACTGCGCCTCAACGTCGGCATGCGCGGCGCCAACCCCGAGCGCAGCACGCGCGTCGCGCTGATGGAGGACGGCGTGCCGAGCGCCCCCGGGCCTTACGCCGCGCCCGCAGCCTACGCCATGCCGCTGACGCTGCGCCTCGAGCGCGTCGAGGTGCTCAAGGGCGCAGCGGCCATCCGCTTTGGCCCGAATGCGGTCGGCGGCGCCCTCAATTTCGTCAGCGCCGAGGCCCCTGAAGAGGGCCGCCGGCTCGACGCCGAGCTCGCCGGCGGCAACACGCGCTACGGACGCGCCCTGCTGCGCTATGGCCAGAGCTTCGGCGCGCTGTCTTTTCTGGCGGAGCTCGCGGCCATCCGCAGCGATGGCTTCAAGCGCATCACCGACGGTCGCGGCGAAGACACCGGACTCGACGCCGGGTTCTTGCGGCGCGACGCTGGCTTGGCGCTCGCCTTTCGCCCGACGCCGCGCGGCGCCGCACGCCACGGCCTCCACCTGCGCCTTGGCTACGCCGACGAGGACAGCCGCGAGACCTACCTCGGCCTGACCGCGGCAGACTTCGCCAAGGACCCGACGCGCCGCTACCTGGCGAGCGCCTTCGACCGCATGCAATGGCGCCAGCTCTCGGCCCGGCTGCGCCACACCTACCAGCGCGAGGGCCGCGACGCCAGCTGGACGCTCACCACGACCGCCTACGCCCAGCGCCTGCACCGGGTATGGGACAAAGTCGACGGCATCGCGGAGGGTCGCGGCCTCGCGGAGCTGCTCCGTGACCCGAGCGGAGGCAGCGCGCAGGTGCTGTTGGCGGTGCTGCGCGGCGCGCAAGACAGCCTGTCGGCGGCGGAGACCATCGTCCTTGGCCGCAACGACCGCACCTTCCTCGCCGGCGGCGTCTCGACGGAGCTTTCGCTGGAGGGCCGGCTGTTTGGCTTGCGACACGAGCTCTTCGCCGGCGCCCGCCTGCATCACGACGACGCGCTGCGGCTCGCCACGGCTCACGGCGCGGTCGTGGTCAACGGCGCGCTGCAGCCCAACGGCCTGCCGGAGGTGCCCCACTCGCGGGCAGAGTCGCAGGTCCTGGCGGCCACGGCCTGGGTGCAGGACACGGCGCAGTGGCGCGACCTGCGCCTGACGCTGGGCCTGCGCGCCGAGCAGACCTCCACCACCGCCGAGGACCCGACGCGCGGCATCGCCCGGCAGGAGGGCGGTCAAGCGGTTCTGCTGCCTGGGCTCGGCGTGGTGTGGGCGCTGCGACCTGGGCTGGCCCTGCTCGCCGGCGTCTTCCAGGGCTACGCGGCGGCGACGCCCGGCCAGCCAAGCAGCGTGCGCCCCGAGCAAGTCTGGAACTTCGACGCCGGCCTACGTTGGAACGGCGCGCGCTCCCGGGCCGAGATCATCGGCTTCGCGGGCCTGTACGACAACCTCGTCGGCGCCTGCGCCAGCTCTACAGGCTGCAGCGCGGCGCAGGCGGGCGATCAGTTCAACGGCGGCGCCGCTCAAGTGTTCGGCGTCGAGGCCTCAGCTGGCGGGCTGCTGGCGTTGCCGGCCAATGTGGCGGTGCCGCTCAGCCTGTCGCTGACCTGGCAGCAGCCGAGCTTCCAGACCTCGTTTCAGTCGAGCAACCCGATGTGGGGCGAGGTCGAGGCCGGCGACGCCATCCCCTACATCCCCACCCTGCAGGCCAGCGCGTCGGCCGGGCTGCGGCGGGGTCCGGTCGACCTGACGGTGCAGGGCCGATACGTCGCGCCGATGGCCGATCTGCCGGCACACCTGGATGACGACACCGCGCCCCGAACCGACGCCATCGTCCAGCTCGACGCCTCCCTGACGTGGCGCTTTGGCCGCTTTGGCGCCGCCTTCGTCCAAGGCCAAAACCTCACCGGCGCGTTGCCCGTGGTGAGCCTGCGCCCCTTCGGCGCCCGCCCTGGCCTGCCGCGGCTCGTCGTCGTCGGCTGGCGGCTCTGACGCCCGTTCAGCCCTCGGCCACCCCGCCGCCGAAGCGCCCCTGCGGAGGGCCAACGGGCGCCACCTCGCCGTCGCCCTGGGCGCTGCCGTCTGGGCCCGCAGGGATGCGGTAGTCGCCCTCGATCCAGGCGCCGAGGTCGATCCACTTGCAGCGCTCGCCGCAGAAGGGCCACGCCGGGTTGTCCTGGCGCGACGTCACAGCGTCGCCGCAGCGCGGGCAGGGTTGTTGGGCGGCTTGCGCCATCTGCTGCCTCCTTCGACATCCGCGGCGCAGGGACACGGCCCACGGCGGGCAGCGTCGCGGCGGTGCCAGCCGAGAGGCTCCTGGCCGGCGCGCTGGCCTCGGGACCACGCCACCTTGGCAAAGCGCGGCCGCCAGTTCAAGCGGAGCCCGGCTCGGCCTGGCTCAGCCGAAGGCCGGGAATGGCGGGGCACCGCGACTGGTTGTGGCGCGCAGAGCTGCTTGGGGATTGACCTGGATGCGCTTGTCTCCTAGCCTCTTCCACCATTTCGACGGCGCCCGCCCGTCGACCCGGCTTTAAGTTGTCGGAAAACCAGCGGAAGCGTCCACACGGAGAGTGTCGCACCATGAACCAGTTCAAGCTCAATGTCGCCTTGTTGGCGACCGCGTGCCTCGCGCTCGCTGGCTGCAACAAAGACAAGCCAGCCGAGCCGGCACCCGCCGCCGCAGAGGCCAAGCCGGTCGAGGCGGCCCCTGCCAAGCCCGCAAGTTGGGTGCCAGAGTCGATGCCGCGCAAGGGCGCAGCCGAAGCGCTGGTCACGATCGTCGAGATCTCCGACTTCCAGTGCCCCTTCTGCAACCGCGTCGGCCCGACGATGAAGAAGATCCTCGAGACCTACCCGAACGAGGTTCAGATCGTGTGGGCCAACAACGCCCTCGGCTTCCACCCGCGCGCCAAGCCGGCCGCCATCGCCGCCCTCGCCGCCCACCGCCAGGGCAAGTTCTGGGAGTTCCACGACAAGCTGTTCGAGAACCAGCGTGACCTGTCGGACGAGAACTTCAAGAAGTGGGCCACCGAGCTGAGCCTCGACATGGCCAAGTTCGAGGCCGACCTCAAGGACGCCGCCCTCTCGGAGCAGGTCGACCGCGAGCAGCAGGCCTCCAACGCCACTGGCGCGCGCGGCACGCCGGGCTTCTTCATCAACGGCAAGCTCCTGTCGGGCGCCCAGCCCTACGAGGCCTTCGACACCGAGATCAAGGACGCCCTCGCCAAGGCCAAGGCGCTCCAGGACGGCGGCAAGTCGGGCGTTGACCTCGCCTCGGCGGCCTTCGCCGAGCGCGACGCCAGCGTCGGCGCCAAGGTCATGGGCTACTTCTTCAAGGGCGAGAAGATCGAGGCCGCGGCTCCGCAGGCCGCGCCGCAGGAGGAGGCCGGTCCGGCCAAGCCGCCCGCGGACAGCTACGACATCTGGAAGGTGCCGGTCGACGTCAAGGCCGACCACATCATGGGCAACAACGATGAGGCCCTGGTCACGATCGTCGAGTTCTCGGACTTCGAGTGCCCCTTCTGCTCGCGCGGCGCCAACACCGTCACCGAGGTGAAGAAGGAGTACGGCGACAAGGTCCGCTTGGTGTTCAAGCACCACCCGCTGCCCTTCCACCAGAAGGCTCGCCCGGCGCACGCGGCGTCGATCGCCGCCGGCAAGCAGGGCAAGTTCTGGGAGTTCCACGACAAGTGCTTCCAAAACCAGCGCGAGCTGGGCGAGGAGAACCTGAAGAAGTGGGCCACGGAGCTCGGCCTCGACATCGCGAAGTTCGACAAGGACCGCGCCGACGCCGCCACCGAGAAGCAGATGGCCGCCGACATGGAGATGGCCTCGACCGTCTCGGTGCGTGGCACGCCGAACTTCGCCATCAACGGCCGCAAGGTCGTCGGCGCCCAGCCGATGCCGGTGTTCAAGGCCGTCATCGACGAGGAGCTTGAGAAGGCCGGCAAGCAGGCGCTCAAGGGCCAAGCCTACTACGAGTCGATCATCGCCAAGGGCAAGGTCTTCTCGGAGCTCGACGCCACGGTCAACAGCATCGACGTCAGCAAGCTGCCCTACAAGGGCGCCAAAGACGCCAAGGTCACGATCGTGGAGTTCTCGGACTTCCAGTGCCCCTTCTGCTCGCGCGTCGGCGGCCCGCTGACCGAGGTCGCCAAGCAGTTCGAAGGCAAGGTCAAGGTCGTGTTCGCGCACTACCCGCTGTCGTTCCACAAGGAGGCCAAGCCGGCCTCGGTGCTGGCCCAGGAGGCCTTCGAGAAGGGCGGCTCTGAGCTGTTCTGGAAGGTCCATGACGACCTCTTCGCCGCCCAGAGCGAGCTCTCGGAGGCCAAGATCGCCGAGATCGGCAAGAAGCACGGCATCGAGGCGGCTGACATCGCCAAGAACAAGGCCAAGCATGAGGCGCTGATCGACGCGACGATGGAGATGGGCAACAAGGCGGGCGTGCAGGGTACGCCCACGGTGTACATCAACGGCCGCAAGTACGAGCCCTCGGCCGGCTACAGCCCGCAGGCTGTCGGCAAGACCGTCGAGAAGCTGCTCGCCGAGAAGTAGTCCAGCCTGCAGCGCACACGCGCTGCGCGCCGCGGATCTGCGACGGGCCGCTCCTCGACATGAGGGGCGGCCCGTCGCGCTTGCAGGGCTGAAAGGGCATCTGTCGCGCAGGCGTTGTGGCAAAAACCAACGATCGCCGTCCCCTTGACCCCGCCCGCTATCACTCGCCGCCTACTGTCACTCGCCGCTCGCCCCCGACTGCACGAGGACCCATGCCAAACGCCGCCACGACCCTGCCCCGGCCCCTGCGACTCGCCACCGTCTGCGCTGCGCTGCTGCTGGTCATGACACCATCGGTTTTCGCGGCCGATCCGCCCAAGCGCGGCGCAGAGGACTGGTTTCGCGACGGCGCACGCCAGCTCGCCGAGGGCCTGCTCGACGAGGCCGTCGCCAGTTTTCAGCAGTGCGTCGAGGCCAAGCCTGACCTCAAGGAGTGCTGGTTCAACCTTGGGGTCGCCTTCGGCCGCAAGCGCGCCTTCGCTCAAGAGGCCAGGGTGTATGCTGAGGCCGTCAGACTCGATCCGAAGTATGCGCGCGCGCACTTCAACCTCGCGGTGGTCTACGAAGACCTCGGCCAATCTGACAAGGCGCTCGACCACTACCGCAAGGCGCTTGAGGCAGACGCCAACGCGCAGGACGCGCGGCTGAACCTTGCGATGTTGCTGCTCAAGCTGGGCCGAACCGACGCAGCCATCGCGGAGTTCGAGGCCTCGGTGCAGCAGAAGCCCGACAACGCCGAGGCGTGGTTTGACCTCGGCGGCGCCTACGAGATCCGCTCCGACAAGCAAGCGGAGCCGGCGCGGACGGCAGGGTTCCGCAAGGCGATCGAGTCGTACTACAAGTGCATCGCGCTTGATCGCCGCCACCACCGCGCCTTTTACAACATCGGCGTGGTTCATGGCCGGCTGCAGGACGTCGACGGCGAGATCAACGCCTACCGCAAGGCGATCGAGCTCGAGCCCGGCTATACCCCGGCGCTCTACAACCTCGCCTTCGCGCTGCGCGACAAGGGCGACCGCGCCGGCGCCATCGCGGCCCTGGAGCGCTACATCGCGCTCGTCGGCGCCAGCAGCGCTGAGGCTCGCTTCCGCGCCGCGGCCGAGGCCGAGCTCGCCCGGCTGCGGGCGATGAAGTAGGGCGACTCTGAGTCAACCGTAGCGAAGCGAGCGACGCCGGCACCGCGACCGGCGGCTCAAGCCTCGGCGTCCTCGTCGCGCGAACGCTCGAGGTAGCGGAAGATGGTGCGGACATCGACGCCGAGGTCGCGCGCGGTCGAGGTGCGATTGCCGTCGTTCAGCTCCAGGACGCGGCGCACATAGTCGAGCGCGAATGCCTCCTTGGCCTCGTTGAGCGGCAGCACGCGGTCGGCCTCCACCTCTTGCAGGTCGAGATCTTGCGCCGCGACCACGCCGCCATCGCAGAAGATGACCGCCTTCTTGATGCGGTTCTCCAGCTCGCGGATGTTGCCAGGCCAGCGGTGGGCGCGCAGGGCGCGGACGCCGTCCTCGTTGAATCCTTGGACCGCGACGCCCAACTCATCGCCGTATTTCTTCAAAAAGTAGCGGCCAAGCAGCTCGACGTCGTTGCCGCGCTCGC
>SXNM01000431.1 GCA_005777155.1 Pseudomonadota bacterium
GCCGACCAGTGCGATGGCGGCGGCAAGTGCGCCAGCAAGCCGAAGAGCTGCGAAGACGGCAACACCTGCACCGACAATCCGTGTGATCCGAAGACCGGCTGCGGCGCCGCCGTGAACACCACCAAGACCTGCGACGACGGCGACGCCTGCACCGAGAAGGACGTCTGCGACGGCAAGGGCAAGTGCACTGCCTCCGCCAAGAGCTGCGAGGATGGCAACACCTGCACCGACAACCCCTGCGACCCCAAGACGGGCTGCGCGCTGCCGGTGAACACCACCAAGACCTGCGATGACGGCGACGCCTGCACGGTGAAGGATCAGTGCGATGGCAAGGGCAAGTGCGGCGCCTCGACGCTGAGCTGCGAGGACGGCAACGCCTGCACCGACGACCCCTGCGACAGCAAGACCGGCTGCGCCGCCAAGGTGAACTCGACGAAGGTGTGCAACGACGGCGACGCCTGCTCGGAGAAGGACCAGTGCGACGGCAAGGGCGCCTGCAAGGCCCAGAAAGTGAGCTGTGAAGACGGCAACCCCTGCACCGACGACCCCTGCGACAGCAAGACCGGCTGCGCCGCCAAGATCAACACCACCAAGCCCTGCACCGATCTGCCCAACTGCAAGGCGGGTGGCACGTGCGATGGCGGCGGCAAGTGCGCCGGACTGAAGGACTCCTGCGACGACAGCAACTCATGCACAGCCGACAGCTGCAAGGGCGGCGGCGCGGGCTGCGCCAATGTACCCGGCAACGAGGGCGGCAGCTGCACCGATGGTGACGCCTGCACCGACAGCGACGTCTGCGCCAAGGGCGCCTGCACCGGCAAGAAGAAGCTGTGCGAGGACGCCAACATCTGCACAGACGACGCCTGCAAGGACGGCACCTGCGTGGCGCTGCCCAACACCGGCACCGGCTGCGAGGACGGCGCCAAGTGCACGAGCAAGGACGCGTGCAAGGACGGCGTCTGCCTGGGCGGCGCCGGCGTCTGTGAAGACGGCCTACCCTGCACCGACGACCCCTGCGACGCGCAGACGGGCGCCTGCGGTTTCAAGGTCCTGAACACCAAGCCCTGCGACGACGGCCTGCCCTGCACCACTGGGTCGCTCTGCGACGGCAAGGGCGCCTGCAAGGGCGGAACGGCGACCGTCTGTGACGACAAGAACCCGTGCACGGTCGACTCATGCGACGTCACCAAGGGCTGCGTCGCCAAGGCAGTTGCGGCCGCCTCGCCGTGCAGCGATGGCAAGCCGTGCACCCTCGGCGATGCTTGCGACGACAAGGGCGGCTGCGTCGCCGCCTCGGACATCACCGGCAAGGCCTGCGATGACGGCAACGCTTGCAGCAAGGACGACCTCTGTGACGCGGTGAAGGGCTGCCAAGGTGCGCCGGTGGCGGACTGCGGCTCCACGCCCTTCGTGCCCCCATACGTGGAGACCTTCACTTGCAATTCGCCGTCGCTCAAGCTGTGGGCGCCGATGCTCACCAAGCCCGGCGAGCTGGGCTGGCGCGTCGACGCGCTGCCGACGACTCCGGCACCGTACTCCGCTGACTGCACACTCAACTTCAACAACGACAAAGACTACTCCACGGGAAGCGCCGTGCCGAAGACCGCCATCGAAGGGCCGAAGTTCGACCTCGGCGGCGCCAAGCTCCCAGCGCTCCGCTTCCAGCTGGCCGGCGTTTGGGAGAACGACAAGAACTTCGGCGGCGCCCTCTATGATCAACTGGACGTCGTGGTGACGACCTACGTCGATGGCAAGGCCGTCGTCCCCGGCAAGGTCGTCGCCACTCCGCTAAGCCCCGGTAAGTGGGTGCTTCAGGAGCTCGATCTGAGCGCCTACGTCGGCAAGATCATCTCGGTCAGCTTCCAGTTTTCGACGGACGACGGTGACTTTAACAAGACGAGCGGACCCTTCATCGATGACGTCGCCCTCGTCGACCTCGACTGCGCCGCCTCGCCGGCGGTCTGCGACGACGGCAACGTCTGTACCGTGGATGGCTGCGACAAGGCGACCGGCAAGTGCACCAAGGCCAACGCGACCGGCCCCTGCCAGGACGGTCAGGCCTGCACCGAGGACGATGCTTGCAAGGATGGCGCCTGCAGCGCGGGCGCGGCGAAGACCTGCGACGACGGCGACGCTTGCACCAGCTTCGAGACCTGCGTCGAGGCCATGAAGGGCTGCGTGGCGGCCACCGTCGTCGTCTGCCAGGACTTCAACCCGTGCACGGCCGACAGCTGCGACAAGGCCAATGGCACCTGCAAGCACGTCGCCATCACCGGCTGCGCGCCAGCGTGCAAGAGCGACGGCGACTGCGCCTCGACCAACCCCTGCCTCAGCGGCGCCTGCCAGCCGGCGAGCGGCACCTGCAAGTTCAGCGCCGCCAACGACGGCAACGTCTGCGCGGAAGGGCGGACCTGCGGCGCCGGCAAATGCGCTGAGAGCACGGTCGGCTGGGCCCGCACGGTGCATGCCAACCCGGACGGGCGCTTCTTCTGCGCCGTGACCGTGGCAGGCAAGGTCGCCTGCTGGGGCCGCAACGACCAGGGGCAGATCGGCAACGGCAACACGGGCACCAACGCCTTGACGGCGACGCCGGTGACGCTCCCCGCCGACGTGACGATGGTGGCGGTCGGCGCCGACCACGCCTGCGCGCTGCAGACCGACGGCAAAGTCTATTGCTGGGGCGACAACGTGTATGGCCAGCTCGGCGACGGCAAGACCGCTGACAGCAATGTCCCGGTGCTGGCGAGCGAAATCGCCGACGCTGTCTCGATCGCGGCCGGCGGCGACTTCACGTGCTGGGTGACCAAGGCGGCGACGGCGAAGTGCGTCGGCTATGGCGCCTTTGGCCGCCTCGGCCACGGCAGCTCCAGCAACTCGACCACGGCAGTCGACGTCAAAGACTTGAAGGATGTCCGTCGCATCTCTTCGCTGTACTACAACAGCTGCGCCCTCAAGCAGGATCGCACGGTGTGGTGCTGGGGCTACAACTTCGACCGTCAGCTGGTCAACAACGCGACAATGACCCAGAACGTGCCGGTGCCGCGGCTCGGCGCCAGCGGCGTCTACGACATCGACGGCAGCTACGCCTCGGTGAGCTGGGCATCGATGCTTGGCGCCTTCAGCGTCGGCGACAACAGCGACGGGCAGCTGGGCGATGGCACGACCACAGACTCCGCCGTGCCAGTCGGAGTGACGGGAGCGACGGGCGTCGTCGCGGTTCCGGGCGGCGCGGACCACCACTTGGCCCTCACCGCGCAGGGCGGAGTGTGGGGCGCTGGCGCGGCCTCTTCGGGTCAGCTCGCGCTGGCGCAGTCCGCGGATCAGCTGACCTACGTCAAGCTGGCGTTCGCCAAGGCGATCGCGTTGGACGCCTCCGCTTCGTCGACGTGCATCGTCACCGCCAAGGGCAGCGTGACTTGCTCGGGAAGCAACACCTACGGCGAGCTAGGCAACGGCAAGACTGCGAACAGCAACGAGCCTGTCGTGGTGCACGGGCTCTGCAAGGCGGACGACGACTGCGACGACGGCGTGGCCTGCACGACCGGCAGCTGCAAGGACGGCAAGTGCGCCTTCACGGCCGCGCCAGATGGGCCTTGCGATGACGGCGATGCTTGCACCGAGAAGGACGCCTGTGTCAGCGGCGCCTGCGCTGGCGCGCCGGTGGCCTGCAGCGACGGCAACGCGTGCACGCTCGGCGAGTCCTGCCTGACGTTGGGCGGCAAGATGACCTGCGTGGCTGGCGTGAACAAGAACTGTGACGACGGCAAGCCCTGCACGGCAGACGCCTGCGAGCCCAAGAATGGGGCTTGCATCCATGCGCCGATCCCCAGCTGCCTCATTGGCTGCAAGACCGACGTCAACTGCAACGACAACCACGCTTGCACCGCCGACACCTGCGCCGTCGACACTGGCGCCTGCACTTACAAGGCGAGCGCCGACGGCGGCGTCTGCGGGGTAGGCTCGGTGTGCACCGCTGGCAGCTGCGCGCCGATCAAGGGCGGGTGGGCCAAGGCGATTCACGGTAGCCCTGGCGCAGACCACTTCTGCGTGACCACCCAGGCCGGCGAGCTGGCGTGCTTTGGCGCCAACAGCCAGGGCCAGATCGGCAATAACTCGACTTCCAGCCAGTCCTCCCCGGTGAAGGTCGAAGGCCCAACCAAGGTGGTCCGCGTCGCGCTCGGCAGCGACCACACGTGTGCGCAAGGTGGACAGGGCGAAGTCTGGTGCTGGGGCGACAACCAGTTCAACGTCATCCACAGCGAGAGCACGACCGATGCGCTGAAGCCAGTCGCGGTCAAGAGCTTGACGGGGGCCAGTGACCTCTGCGCTGGCAGCGACTTCACCTGCGCCATCCTGGCAGGCAAGGCGTGGTGCCTCGGGTTCAATGGCCAGGGACAGCTCGGCGACGGTACGTTGGACAACGCCAAGGCGCCGGTGGCGGTGAAGCTCGCGTCCGAGCCGACGAGCCTGCGTTGCGGGACCGGTTCGGCCTGCGCCAGGACCTCCGATGGCGCCGTCTGGTGCTGGGGCGCCAACTTCGACAAGCAGGTCTCAGGAACGGCGCCCTCAAGCGTCCCGGTCCCCGTCGTGCGATCGGCCTCCGGCACGGCAGACGCGGTCGGCGGCGCGGCGCTGACTCACTGTTGGGCGCTCTTTGGCAAGGCGTGGTGCGCAGGCGACAACGGCAGCGGGCAGCTCGGCGACGGCACAACCACGGATTCGGGCGAACCGCTTGAGGTGAAGATCGACGCGGCGCTGGTGAAGATCGTGGGTGGCAGCGCCAACTTGGCTGCGCTGACGAGCGCTGGGCACATCCATACGATCGGCAACAACACCTACGGCGCCCTCGTCGACGGCACCTCCAACAGCCGAAAGACCTGGCTCAACGTGACGCCGGTCGGCAAGACCTACGTCGACGTCGCTATGACGAGGTTCGCCACCTGCGCGCTGTCGCCGGCTGGCACCATCGAATGCGGCGGTGACGGCTTCTATGGCCAGCTCGGCAATGGCGGGACCAACGGTCAGACCGCGTTCGGCGCGACGCTCGTGCCGTGCGATGGCGACGCCGCCTGCGACGACGGCTCCAAGTGCACGACGGAGGTCTGTGACGGGACCAAGAAGACCTGCACCTACGGCGCCAAGGCCTGTGACGACGCAAACCTCTGTACCATTGCTGACTTCTGTGAGGCCACGACGGGCGACTGCAAGCCTGGGACGGCCAAGACTTGCGACGACAAGAACGAGTGCACGGCCGACAGTTGCGATCCGAAGACGGGCGCCTGCGGCTACAAGGCCATTCAGGGTTGCCAGATCTCGTGCAAGTCGAACGTTGATTGCCCAGAGGCTCCCGACGCTTGCGGCAGCTACGCCTGCGTCGGCAACAGCAACGCCAAGTGTGTGCTGCAGGACAAGAATAACGGCGCGGTCTGCGATGTGGGCAAGACCTGTGGCGCCGGCAAGTGCGCGAGCCCCGCCAAGGGCTGGGCCAAGCAGCTCAGTAGCTTCTCGTACTTCGCCACCTTCGTCTGCGCGGCGCAGAACGACGGGCTCGTCTCCTGTTGGGGCCACAACTCGGACGGCCAGCTCGGTGATGGCTCGTCCACCAACCGGTCCCAGCCAGTGCTGGTCAAGAACATCGACAAGGTCCAGCAGGTCGCCGCTGGCTACCGCCATGCCTGCGCCATCCGCGACGCCGGAAAGGTCGCCTGCTGGGGCCAAAATTCGTTCGGTCAGACCGGCAATGGCATCGCCAGCTCTACCGACGTGATGGCGCCCGTGGACACCGGCTTGGAGGGTGCAACGAGCGTCTGCGCCGGCTATGGCCACTCGTGCGCCGTCACGCAGGATGGCTCGGTGCACTGTTGGGGACGCAGCAGCCAGGGCACGCTCGGCAACGGCAAGACGAGCACTTCTTCGCTCGACTACGTCACCAAGCCGGCGACGGTGCCGGGGGTGGCGGGCGCCGTCGAGGTTGGCTGCGGCTACGACTGGACCTGCGCTCGGACCAGCGACGGCGATGTCTACTGCTGGGGCGACTCGTTGTTCAATCAAACGCAGGCAGCCTCGACGACGGACATCGCCAACGCGACCAAGCGCTCTGGCTTGGCGAGCGCCCGGGCGTTGAGCACTGGCTCGTACCACGGCTGCATCACGACGACCAAGGGCGCGCCCTGGTGCTGGGGCTACAACACGAACAGCGTCGTGACGGCGGACGGCAAGACCTCTCACGTGGGAGCGCCCGTCGACCTCAGCGGCGCGCTGGGCGCCGTCGGACACATCCACGCCGGCTACCAGAACACGGCGGCCGTCGCCACAGATGGCAGTCTCTGGATTTGGGGCTCCAACAGCAGCGGTCAGCTCCTCGACGGCGGCGTCTCGAACAGCGGGACGCCCCTGAAGGTGAACGGCGTGACTGGGGTGATCCAGGCGGCGTTGGGTTATCAATTCATCTGCGTGCTCGCCGGCGACGGCGAGGTCAAGTGCGGCGGCGCAGGCGCCGACGGACAGCTCGGCAATGGCCAGACCATCGCGCAGAAGTCGCTGGTCGCCGTGATCCCGCCGAAGTAGCCGCGCCGGGGCGGGGGGTTCTTGATGACGGCTCCAGAGCTGCTGGTCTTCGACACCGAGACGACGGGGACCGACGCTCAGACCGACCAGATCATCGAGCTGACCATCCAGAGTGGGCTCGACGGCGCGGCGCACGCCAAGACATGGCGGTTTCTGCCCGATCGGCCGATCAGCCGCGACGCGCAGCGGGTGCACGGCATCGCCATGGCCGATCTCGCGGACTGTCCTCGCTTTGGCGAGCGGTCGGCAGAGGTGCGGGCGACGCTCGACGCCAGCGAGGTGTGGGTCGGCTACAACCTCCGGTTTGACCTGGAGATCGTTCAGGCTGAGCTGGTCCGCGCCGGCGTCCCGCCGCTGTCCATGGACGGCCGCATCCTGGTCGACCCGTTTCGGCTCTGGCAGCGGATGGAGCCGCGCTCCCTGCAAGATGCACACAAGCGCTTTGTCGGCGAGGCCTTCGACGGCGCCCACAGCGCCGCCGCCGACGTCGCCGCGACCGCGCGAGTGCTCTCAGGGATGGTGTCGGCGTTCGGCCTCGCCGGCAAAGGCTGGAGCGAGCTGGCCGCCATCGCCGAGCCCGAGCGCGCCAGCTGGATCGGCCCGACCAACCACCTGCAGTGGAACGCCGACGGCGAGGTGGTCATCGGCTTCGGGAAGAACCGCGGCAAGCCCGTCCTCGACTTCGCCCGCGATCGCGAGGGCCGCGGCTACCTCGAGTGGATCCTGCGCAGCGACTTCCCGCAGCACGTGAAGGCCTTGCTGCAGAGCCTCCAGCGTTCGCGCGATTCGGCGGCGTGGACCCGCGCCGTCGCCGAGGAGCACGGCCCACCGCCGCCTGCCGCGCCAACAGACGCAGCGTAGGCCGCGAGAGCGTGGCCTTCGCAGGACCGTGGCCGGAGCGACGCCCCAGTCCAAGTGGCGCCTAGGTGGCGATGTCGGGCCATCGCCGCGCGCTGCGAGGCCGGCGGTGGCGACCCAGGCGGCCGGCGGAGAGCCAAGGGTCGGGCTAGCCGACGCCGAGGGGCCCCGCGCTCGGCACGTAGATGACGGCCAACTCGGCGACATGGACGTCACGCGCGGAGAGCGCGACGGTGTGGCGCTCGACCACCTCGGACCGCTCGATAGCGCGGGCGTGGATGGCGGCGACGCGCGGACCGAGGGTTGCCTCAAAGGCGTCGATCTCAGCGCGGGCAGCGGCGATTTTGTCGCGCGCCGCCAGGACGGTCGCCGTGCGCTGCCGGGCTTGCTCGAGCGCGGCGGCTTTGGCGGCTAGCGCAGAGGGGCCGTCGCGGCTCTTGACCAGGTCGCCGAGCAGCCGTGCCTGCTCCGCCTCGCGCTCTGCGGCGGCGAGGACCGCTTCAGCTTCGGCGGCCTTGGCGTCGATCTCGTAGCCGGCGCTCTCGATGCGTTGTCGCTGGGCGCCGACGTGCGCCGCGATTCGCGACGACAGCTCCAGCGCCTCGATGTCAGCGCGGCGGTCGGCCTCGACCCGGGTGCGACGGACAAAAGACTCGCGCGACTCGCCGGGACGCGACGTCATGCTGAATTCGGCGTGACCGAAGATCTCGGCGCTCGCTGTCGCCAGGATGTGGCTGATCAACTGCCCCGACAGCTCGCGCCACCAGGCGGCAGAGGCGATGGGCGCGGCGCAAGGCAGCCACTCGGGCTGAGGCGGCAAGGCGCCGCGCAGGTCGCGCTCCTCGACGTCGATGGTCAAGAGCTGGCGGATGTCCAGCGCTTCGGCGGGGTGGGGCCAAACGGCGTCCCAGGCCTGCGGCGCTGGCTGCAGCTGGCCGGGGATCGGGTACGAAAGCGTCAGGCGGGCTCGGATGACGACGCGCATCGCCCGACCGCCGCGCACAGCGCCGACCAGCGGCGCAAAGGCGGCGCTGGGGTCGAGGACGGCGACGCGGATGCCCTCTGCGACGGCTGGTGCCGGCTGAGCGCGTGGCCGCGGTGCGCTCGTCGCCGGGAGCAGGTCGACGGCGGACACTTGCGCTCGGCCGGGCTCAGCCGACGCCCAGGGCGCAGCAGACGCCGTCGCCGGCGCGGGTGCCGTCGAGGATCCGGGCGCAGGGGGCGAGTCGGGGCGGGGCAAAGCGCCCTCGGCCGTCGCATCGGCGGCGACAAGCGTGGCGCCCTGGCTTGGGTGGGCCTCCTTTCGAGGGCCCGAGGTCGGCGCAGTGCCCGCCGTTGAGGGTGGCGCCGCAGTGAGACCCTCACGCCGTGCCCGCTCGACCTCGTCGCGCGTCAAGGGACCGCGCAAGTAGGAGAGGGCGAAGCGGCTGGTGAACACGGCGGGTTTGCCGCCTCTGGTGCCCAGGAGCAAGAACTGCCGCTTGCCGAGGCCGCCGATCTGGCGGTCGGTCTGCTCGACGTCCAAGTCGTCGGCGGCCGAGCGCAAGGCCTCGACGATGCGGGCTTTGTCACGCTCGGTCGAGAGCCGCCCAATCATCCAGGTGCCGGCGTTGCTCATCGCCTTGTAGTCGAGATCGATGGGGTTCTGCGTCGCCAGCACCACGCCGACGCCGTGGGCGCGCGCCTGCTTCAAGAGCGTGAGCAGGGGTCGCTTCGACGGCGGCGATCCGCTCGGCGGGCAGAAACCAAAGACTTCATCCATGTACAGCAGCGCCCGCAGCGCGGAGGTGCCGGGCTGTTGCCGCATCCAGGTCACGACCTTGGACAGCAGCAGCGTGACGGCGAACATCCGCTGCTCTTCGGGCAGGTGGGGCAAGTAGACGATAGCGGCGCGCGGCCGGCCATCGTCGCCAAAAAGCATGCGCTGGATGTCGAGGGGCGCGCCAGCCAGCCACGGGGCGAAGCTCGGCGAGGCGATGAGGCCGTTGAGACGCATCGCCAGCTTGTCGCGCTCGCGCTCTGGGAAGAAGCGATCGAGCTCAAAGACGCCGACCTTGTGCAGCGGCGGTTGCGCCACCTGGGCGACCAGCTCGCCGAGGTCGAGGCTGACGCCGGCGCGCCACGCCCGCTCTATCAGGGTCGCTATCAAGATGTGCTCACGGCTCGACATCGGATCGGCGTCGACGCCGCAGAGCGCCAGCAGGCTCGACGTGAAGGCCTCGATCTCGGCCCGCAGCTCCTCTGCCGCGTCATCGAACGCGATGGCGGGCGCCGCCAGCGAGCCCAGCACCGACAGCGGCACACCGGCCTGGCTCCCCGGCGTGTAGAGCGTGACCGGTGCCCCGGCGTGCAGCGCGGCGACGTCCTCGGCGCCGAGTCCCCAGTCCTGCAGGCCGCGACGCCAAGTTGCAGCGGCCGCTTCGCCTGCCGCTTCGGCGCTCTGGCCGGCGGCTTTGGCGACGGCGGGATCGACCCACGGCGCGAAGGCCTCGCCGTCGAGCTTGGGGAACGTCAGGGCCAGGTTGCCCATGTCGCCCTTGGGGTCGATGACCAGCGCCGGCACGCCCGAGCGCAGAATCTCCTCGAGCAGCACGATGCCGAGGCCGGTCTTCCCAGAGCCGGTCATGCCGACGATGACGCCATGCGTGGTCAGCGCGTCGCGTTCGACGTGAAGGCCCTCGCCGGTGCGGTTGCCGCTGCGACCCTCGATGTGCTCGCCCAAGCGCAGCTGGACCGTGCTCACCGTGGACCTCGCTTGGCGTCGTCGACGCGGGTGAGGGTGGCGTCGCGCAGCAGCGCGTCGTAGCGCATGACCCCGCCGACATCAACATCGGTCGCCAGCGCCGCCGCCGCCAAGACCGTCCAGCCGGGCTCGACCGTGGCGGTGGTGGTCGCCACCATCGCCGGACCAGCGTCGCCGGTCGAGGTGTCGCGGAGGTGAACGTAGTCGCGGCCGAGGACGGCGCGCGTCACCTTGACGACGACGCCGCGCACCCGGACCGGCGTCCCCGCCAGGGCCAGACGGCGGGCGCGCACCTCGGCGATCGGCGTCTCGCCGGGCCCGGCGCTCGGCAGGGTGTAGCGCACCTCGGGCCCGGAGGCGGAGACCTGGGCGCCGGTCTGTCCTGCCGCTTGCGCGCCGGCGATCGGTGGGTGGCCAGGTGGCATCGCGCGGCCAGCGATGGCGGCC
>SXNM01000432.1 GCA_005777155.1 Pseudomonadota bacterium
AGCGCCTCCTGTAGCGTCGGACCGACGTTCTCGGCCTCGTTGTAGGCAAAGATCACGAGACTGAGGGAAGGCCAAGGCATGGCCGGCAGGATAGGGCGGCGAGGGCGCCATGACAAACGACGCCGGCAGGCGACGAGGGTGGTCGGCGGCTAGCCCGCGAGGAAGGTCGGCGGCGACGGCAGGTCTGCGCCGTCGGCGCCGTGGGCGGCGGCATCGCGCGGCAGGTCGTCGCCCTCGGCCTGCAGGTCGAGGCGCTCGATGTCGACAGGCTCGACCGGGGCGAACCAGCCGAGCTCAGAGAGCGCCGCCGCCATCACCTCGCCGGGCCGCACCGACAGCTCCTGGACATGGCGGATGACGATGCGGACGCGACCGTCGCCATCGAGCCCCAGCTGCTCTACCTGGGCGCGGGCGTCGAGCGGCCGCTGCTTTCCCTTGCGTTCGACCTCGACCAGCCAGCGATCGGCGGCCACAAAGCGCCAAAGCGCGGCCTCCACGGCGGCGCGGCAGGCCTCGCGGCGCTCGTCATCGGCCATCGCTGGGTGCTCAGGTCCAGGGCGCAGCGCTACGGCGTAGTGGGCGGATCGCAGCGCGCGCCCGAGTGGCAGGGCGCCGTGCGGGAGCAGCGCGGCGTCGTGAAAGCGCAGCCCCTCCGGCGCGGCGTCGTTGAGGCGTTCGACCAGCGCCGCTGGCGAGATGTAGGCCGTAAAATCGACCTCGAGCCGCTCGCCCGCCGAGCGCGCTCCCAGTGGCAGCGCCGGCGCGAAGGTGACGACCGCGTGCTGATGGAAGCCATCCGAGGCCCGCAGCGGCAACCCAGCGCGGCGGAAGATGCGCGGCAGGCCACGGACGAGGTCCAGGTGGCTCGTCAGCGCCTCGGCGCCGCGCTTGCTGTAGCGAAGCCGATAGCGCCACACCGGGCCCTTGTAGCGTGGGCGGGGGTTAGAACGCGCGAAGTTGCGGGCCTTGCGAGCCGCCGCGACCGGGTCCAGGGCTCCCTCGCCGTCGTCGCCCTCGCCGGCGTCCTCGCCGTCGTCGGCCGCGGCCAGGTCTAGGTCGACGCCGGTGGCGCCGCTCGCTCCAGCGCCGGCCTCGGCGTCGGCCCCGGCGCTGTGCTCGACGCCTCCGCCCCCGCCGCCCATCTCAACCGACCGCTCAGCCTCGGCCGCGTGTGGCGACGCGGCGACAGCGGAATCGTCGCCGCCCTGCGTGTCACCACCAGACGCCGCCGGATCGGCGACTGCCCCGAGCGCGCGGAGGAAGGCCACGCGCTCATCGCGCATTTTCTGCAGATCACAGGCGACGCCGCAGTGGTAGCAGACCAGCTTGCGGCTGTCGGCGAGCGCCGCCTCGACGTGGGTGTGGTGCACCTGCATGCCGACGGGCTTGCCACAGGGCGGGCTGAGCTTGTCCTTGAGGGAGCGCTTCCACTCGCGGAGCAAGAAGCCAGGGGCGAGGCCGACGTCGATGTGGTCCCAGGGCAGGGCGACGTCCTCGCGCAGCCGACCGAGGGTCTGCTCGCTCGCCACGCCGGTCGAGGCGAAGGCCTGCTGCCAGCGCTCGACGTCGAGGTGGTCGTCCCAGCCGTCAAAACGTGCACCGAGCCGCCACGCCGCCTCAATGGCCTCTCCGACGCGCCGGTCGCCGCGACCGAGGATGCCCTCGAGGACGCTGCCGTTCGCCTCGTGGCGGCGGAATTGCAAGCCGTAGCGGCGGCAGAGATCGAACAAGATCCGCTGCTTGCGCTCGATCTCGGCCAGCGTGTCCATCGCCGCCCACTGAAACGGCGTGTGAGGTTTCGGGACGTGGCTGGAGACGCTGACCGTGACCTGGGCGTCGCGCTTATAGAGCAGGCCGATCTCGCGCATACTCCGCGCCATCTCTGCGATGGCGATGATGTCATCGTCTTCTTCGGTTGGAAGGCCAAGGATGAAGTAACACTTTACCTTTCGCCACTGCCGCGAGAAGACGCGGTGGGCCGTGGTGTGGAGGTCTTGCTCGCTGATGTTTTTGTTGATGACGTCGCGCATGCGCTGGCTGCCAGCCTCCGGCGCGAATGTCAGCGAGCTGGCGCGGATGCTGCCGATGCTGTCGAGCAGGTCCTCGGCGAGCCCGTAGGCGCGGAGGCTCGCCACAGAGAGGCTGGCCTTGCGGGCACGCAGCTCACGCGCCACCTCCTTGATGAGCGGCGAGATGCACGAGTAGTCGGCGGTCGAGAGCGTGGTGAGCGACACCTCGTCATAGCCGGCCTTGTCGATGGCCGACAACACAGTGCGCACCACCTCTTGCGGCGCGCGCTCGCGCACCGGGCGGTAGATCATGCCGGCCTGGCAGAACCGACAGCCCTCCGTGCAGCCGCGGGCGATCTCGATGCTCATGCGGTCGAAAATCGCCTCAGCGGCGGCGACAGGGGCGTCGTCGGGGAACGGATAGCGATCGATGTCTTCGATGATCTGCCGCACCACGGGCAGTGGCGCGCCGGTGCCGGGCAGGGCGCCGGTGACGACCTCAAAGCCGCCGTCGTCGACCACCGCCCGCTCGTAGAGGTCTGGGCAGTAAACGCCGCCGAGCGCCGCCCAGGCGACGAGCACCTGCTGGCGGCTCCAGCCCGCCGCCTTGGCCTCACGGACCACCGCCAACATGCGCGGCAGCGTCTCCTCTCCGTCGCCGACGACGAAGGCGTCGATGAAGGGCGTCATCGGCTCCGGGTGGGTCGCCGAGGGCCCGCCGGCGATCACCAGGGGGTCTGCCTCGCCACGGTCGGCGTTGCGCAGCGGCACACCGCCGAGGTGCAGCATCTCGAGCACGTTGGTGTAGGTGAGCTCGTACTGCAGCGAAAATCCTAGCACATCGAACGCCGACAGCGGCTGGTGGCTCTCCAGCGAGACCAGGCGGAGGCCACGGGCGCGGAGGGCGTCGCCGGCGTCGACCCAGGGCGCAAAGCAGCGCTCGCCGAGCGCATAGGGCAGGGTATTGACGAGCTTGTAGAGGATCTTGGTGCCGAGGTGGCTCATGCCGATGTCGTAGACGTCGGGGAAGCAGAGGGCGTAGCGCACCTCCGTCGCCGCCCAGTCCTTGCGTACCTGCTGGTACTCTCCGCCGGTGTAGCGCGCCGGCTTCTCTAGCTTGTGCAGGAAGTCGTGCCACGGGTGGCGGTCGTGGGCCGAGGCGCCGAGTCTCGCCGTCACCACGGCGGGTTGGAGCGCGGGCGCGGCTGGCGCATGGCAGGGATTCGCGTCGGTTTGAGCAGACATCGTGCGGCCTCGGGTGCGCCAGACGCCGCGTCGAGTCGGCGCGGCGGGCCGACAAGACTGGGCGGTCGGCCAGCGGCGTCAAGTGCCAATCCGGCAAGTCGCTGTGGTTGGACGGCTCACAGGCCGCGCATCGCCCACCAGGGTCCGGCCACGCGGGCGATGGGGGCGGCGCCTAAGGCGGGCGCGGACGGCGTCTGTGGGCCCTCGCGGCGCGGTGAGTTGGCGACGCGCTCTTGCCCACGCGGAGCGAATTTGTGAAGATGCGCCGGGGCAGTGCGAGGCCAAAGGGGTCGGAGTGAGTCGAGAGAGGCGGCAGCCTGTGCCAAATTTTGGGGCGGGACGAGGGCGCGCGTCGAGGGGCCTCAGCGCTCGTCTTGGCTGCATCGCCGTCGCGCTCGTGGCTCTCAGTTCCCCGAGCTTTGCAGCACCCGCCGACTCCGAGGATGCGCCGAAGGCCGGACGCTTCTCGCTCGCCATCGACGCGCTCCAGATCGGCTCAGCGACGGCGCGGGTCCGCGCCGACTGGGCCTTCACCGATCGCCTGCACGGCGGCCTGCTGCTCGGGGTCGGTCGGCCGCCCAAGGACGATCTCGACGACTACGAGCTTTTTGAAGCCGGCGCCCAGGCGAGTTGGCACTTGCTCGGCGACCGCTGGCGAGGGGTCGGCGCGATGGCTCAGCTGCTCTTTCGCACCGGCAGCGGCACCCGCGTGGCGCAGCCGGCAGACGCGTCCGACATCAAGGCCCAGGGCTTGACCGCGCAGGCCCATGTCGGCTTATTTGGCCGCTACGGATCGAAGCGGTGGCCGTTCTACATGGAGCTGGCGCTGCTCTACGGCTACGATCGCTCGAGCGGCGAGGCTGTGCAGGGCGACGCCGCGATGCCGTTCACCGTCTCGGCCCCGAGTGGCCGGGCGTCGCTCTACCTCGGGGCCCGTTTCTAGCCGCCGCGGCGTCGCGGCCTGGAGTTCGCCATGTCCACCATCCAGGCCCATGCCGCTCTACGCTGTAGCGGACGCGCCGCGCCAACGGCCCGCCAGTACGCCGCTGCGGCGCTGCTCTTTGCGAGCGCCCTCGGCCTGCTGTGGCCGCAGCAAGCCAGCGCCTGCGGTGGCTGCTTCTCGCCGCCGGGCCCGAACCTCGTGGTGCAGGACGCCGAGCGTATTCTGTTTCAGCGCGACGCCAAGACCGGGCGGACCATCGTCACGGTCGAGGTGCGCTATTCCGGGCCGGCATCGGACTTTGCCTGGGTGTTGCCGCTGCCGAGCGAGCCGAAGGTGGGCGTCAGCACGGCATACATCTTCGACCGCCTCGATCAGGCGACCTCGCCCCGCTTTACCACCTCGCGCGGCGAGTCCGGTGAGGGGTGTGACTTCGCTTCATCCCAGTCGACCGGCGGCGGCGGCGCCTGCGGCGGGTCCGCGTTCGAGGACAGTGCAGCGCGAGGAGGGAGCGCCACCAATGGCGTCCCGCCGAGCTTTGAGCGCCGACCCGGCGTCAAGGTGCTCGAGGTCGGCCAGGCGGGGCCGTACGACTACGCGATCCTGGAGGGCGACACCGCCGACGCCCTGCTGACGTGGTTGAACAAGAACAAGTTCGAGACGCCAGACAAGGCGCTGCCGGTGCTCGACGCCCATGTCAAAAAGGGCGACGTCTTCGTGGCGTTCCGCCTCTCGAGCGGCGCCGACGTGGCGCAGATTCGCCCCGTCGTGCTCGACATGCAGGGCGCCGAGGCGTGTGTGCCGTTGCGGCTGACGTCCATCGCCGCCGCCGCCGACATGGCGGTCGTCGTCTACACGCTGGGGCCGGGCCGGGCCGTGCCGAAGAACCACCTCCACGTCGTGCCAAACCCGCTGCGTCTGCGTTGGGATGGCGGCGTCGAGAACTACACCCAGGTCCTCGCCAGCGCCATCGACGAGGCCGCCGGCCGCGCCTTCGCCACGGAGTACGCCCGCCAGGCCAAGAGCGTCCTCATCGGCGAGCCGCAGACGCTCTTCGCCGCCGACCGCACGGCGCTCTATGCCCGCGCGCTCACGCGGTCGGACGGCCAGCAGCTCGGCGAGGACACACCCAACGGCCAGGGCGTCGAGGCCTCGGTTTGGCGCGCCGGAGCGCTCTTCAAGCGGGCTCAGCTGGACCTCTCGGGCCTCGCCACCGCCAAGACCAAAGGCGATGTGGTCAGCTGGCTGCGAACGTCGGGCTTTCCAGTGGTCGACGAGTCGGCGGCGATCCTGGAGGCCCACCTCGGTCTCGCCAAGGCGAACAACAGCACCAACCCGAAGGCCTTTTGGATCGGCATCCGAGCCAACGAGCAGGCACCCATCGGCGCCGCCGCCGCTGACCCTATCCACGCCGAATCGCTGGCGACCGAGCTGAAGGTCGGCATCGTCGAGCCGATCTTCCTGGTCGACGACGCCATGGCTACGGCGGGAACCTGGCTCACGCGCCTGCACATGCGAATTTCGCCCATCGAGATGGACCGCGACCCGATGTTCGGCTTTCACCAGAAGGCGGCCGAGGTGACGATGGACTGGCAGGCGACTTTTCATGAGGTCTGCCTGCGCGATCGGTCGTCGATCGACAGCACCCGCATGGTGCTCAGCAACACCCCGCGCGACGGCAGTTGGCTGCTCGACGGCGCCAAAATCGACTTCAACCGCAACGTCACCGAGCAGGTGTCGACGTCGCTCTCCGTCCCGACGACGGACGACGCTCGCTGGCGCGAGGCGCCGACCGCCGCCGATGTCGCCCTGTTGGAGGAGAGCGGTCCGCCGCTGCCGATCGCCAAGGCCCAGATCGCGCTGGTCGACTCAGCGATCGCCGGCGCCTTGCCTGGCCAGACCAGCCTGCCGGCCTCGGTGGTGCTGGTGGCGGCGACGCCGTTCAAGGCGCCGGCGAACGACGCCTCCGTGGCGCTACAAGCTGCTTCGAAGGCGTCCACCCCGGACGATGGGTGCGGCCAGGGCAGCGGCGCTAGGCGCTCGATGGCGACCGTCGCGCCGCTGGCCCTCGCCGCGATTTTGCTCTTTGCCCTGCGTCGCCGGCAAAATTCACTTGCGGCTTCCTGCCAGGATCGCTAATTTTCTGACCCTCTTTGCGCCCGCCGCACGCTGCGAGCCAGGGCGTCTCGAGTGACAGCAGCGCATCTTCTGGTCGCGGGCGGTGATCCGCTTCGGTATGACCTAGAGGCAGAACGAGGTGAGGTCCATGCGTCGCATCCTGATTTCATGTGTGGTGATCCTGCTCTCCGCAGCCTGCGGCGCGACAACGGGAACCGACGGCGGCGCCCAGAATAACGGCGGCCAGGGCACTGGCGGCCAAGACACCAGCCCAGAGGACAACGGCGCCGGTGACAGCGCCGCGGTCGACAGCGTGGGCGGCGGCGATGCAGCCGGCGGCGAGGACGGCGACGGCGGCCAAGGAGATGATGCGGTCAAGAGTGACGCAGGCAGCGGCGCCGACGGCGAGCTGTCCGACGGCCAGATGGGTGACACCTCAGGCTCCGACGGCGTGAGTGAGATCGTAGGAGACGGCGGCGTGAAGGATGGCGGCTCGGGCACAGATGGCGGCTCGGGCACAGATGGCGGCTCGGGCACAGATGGCGGCGGCACCAGTGACGGCGGCGGCGAAGGCGGCAGTTGCGTCGGCAAGTGCAAAGGGGCCTACGACCCGGCGGCGAGCTGCCAGTGCGACAAGACCTGCATGGAGGCCAACGACTGCTGCACCGACTACGTCGCCGTCTGTGGTGGCGGCGGCGGCAACCTGGGCGGCACCTGCGCCGACAGCTGCGGCAGCAAGTCCAAGACGGGCAATTGCTATTGCGACGCTTTCTGCGTCCAGGCCGGCGACTGCTGCTCCGACTTCAAGCAGCTCTGCAGCTGCAAGGGCGACGCCGACTGCGGCGGTCCCGACAACCTCTGCGTGAGCGGCAAATGCAGCAGCGGTGTCTGCTCCAACGTCAGCAAGAGCTGCGACGACAACAACCAGTGCACCAAGGACAGCTGCGATCCGAAGACCGGCGCCTGCGCTGCGGCTGTGGTGGCCGACGGCGGGCCCTGCACCCAGGCCGGCTGCAAGACCGGCTCCTGCAGCGCTGGGCAGTGCAAGCCGTCAGACAACAAGCCCAACGGCACCGCGTGCGACGACACTGACAAGTGCTCAGGCGGCGACGTCTGCCTCAGCGGCACCTGCGCCGGTGTCGCCCCGGTCGACTGTGACGACGAGAACGCCTGCACCAACGACGCATGCGACAAGGGCACGGGCTGCACCAAGACGCCAGTCGCCGCCGCCACCGTCTGTGACGACAACAACTCCTGCACCGAGGCAGAGACTTGCAACGCCAGCGGCGCTTGCGTCGGAACCAAGCTGACCGATGGCAAAGCCTGCGACGACCTCAACAGCTGCACGACGAACGACGCCTGCACTGGCGGCATGTGCGACGGCACCGACGGCAAGGTCGACTGCGACGACGGCAACCCCTGCACCAGCGCCGAGGTCTGCCAATTTGGCTTCTGCTTCGGCCAGATGAAGCCGTGCGATGACGATCTGCCCTGCACCGTCGACAGCTGCGACAAGGCGACAGGCGGCTGCGTTTCGTCGCCTTCTGCCGACGGCGCTCCATGCAGCGATGGCAACTCCTGCACCACGCTCGACACCTGCATCGCCAAGGCCTGCGTCGGCACGCCGAGCGCGCTCAACTCGCCTTGTGACGACGGCTCCAGCTGCACGTCGGGCGACCTCTGCAAGGAGGGCAACCTCTGCGCCGGCAAGGCGACCCCGGAGGCGGCCGGCAAAGGCTGCAGCGACGGCGACGGCTGCACCGCGCAAGACACCTGCGACGACAAGGGTCAGTGCCAGAGCGGCCTCACGAGCCCCTGCAACGACAAGAAGGCTTGCACCCTCGACGCCTGCACCAACATCGGCGGAGTGGCCAAGTGCGCCTTTACCCCTGTTCAAGCCGGCGGCGCCTGCGAGGACGGTGACGCCTGCACGCTGGGTGAGACCTGCGACAACGACGGCAGCTGCATGGCCGGCAAGGCAGCCTGCGGCACCGCCTTCTGGTCCGACATCTTCTCTTGCGGACAGGCCAATGGCTGGGTCTTCAGCGCGCCTGTCGGCAAGACCGGTTGGGCCATTGACGACTCACCGAGCGCCGTCAAGCCGACCTCCCCGCTATGTTCGCTGAATTTCAACAACGGCAAGGACTACAGCGAGGGAAGCCTGGCGGTGCAGGGCCACGCCACCAGCGCGGCGGTGTCGCTGCCGGCAGACGCGTCGCAGGTCGCGCTGACCTTCCAGAGCTACCACGGCGTCGAGACGAACTCGGACTACGACATTCGGCGCGTGCTGATCTCGACGACGCCCGACTTCAAGGCCATCCACGCGGCGCTGACCGTAGACAACGCCGCGTCGCCCGGAGCTTGGAGCAAGGTCACGATGGCCATCGCGGGCCTCGGCGGCAAGCAGATCTACATCCGCTTCAACTTCAACAGCGTCGACTCGGTCAGCAACGCCACGCCGGGCTGGTTCATCGACGACGTCCACCTGTTCGCCGTCAAACTCTAGGTCGAGGGTGCCGAGCGCCGATCGGGAGGCTCGCCGCGCCGCCAGAGGGTGCGCGCGGCGAGCCTCCGCGTTTGAGCCGGCGCGTCATCGTTGGCCCCCCGCTGGCCGAGGCCGACACTGTCGCTGGACTTTCGGAAGCGCTGACGCCGTGAACTGCGCGGACGTCTGCAGGCTTCGATGCGCCGCTACCCGCGTCGGCCGCCGGGATGTCGGGCCTGCTGGAAGCGCTCCGCCAGCGCGCCGACCTCGCGTTGGGCTGCGTGCAAGGGGAACTGCTCGGCGTCCTGGTCATCGAGGGCGTCGCTCAGGCCGGCCAACGCGCCGACCGTAGACTCGATGGCGTCGCCAAAGTCGGTCATCACCTCGAGCCAAAAGCCGGTCTGGCCGTTGAACACCAGCGCCAGCCAGCCAGGCTTGCCGCCGCGGGCGCTCTGCATCGGCCGCAGCAGCGCTGGCAGGTGGCGCATGAGCCCGTGAAGGTTGCGGTCGGCCTCGAACAGCACGCCCTCAGGGACGCTGCAGCGCAGGTCGGCGTCGGGCGCCGGGATCGGCAGTACCGGCAGCAGGCGCAGCAAGAGCCGAAGCGGCGTGCCGGCGGCGAAGGCGTGATCGCCCGAGAGCACGCGCGCCTTGAGGTCCAGCAGCCGGGCGTCGACGCCGACGAGATCTTCGCGGCCGACTCCGCGCAGCCCAGCGAGGGCGGCGTAGGGCACGTCGATTTGCACTCGGCCGCGGCGGTCGACGATGGGCAGGGCGACGGGCCCTATTTGCAGCGTCGCGGGAAGCGCCGGACCCGCCGCCGCCGGCTTCTCCTTCTGTCGATCCTGCACCCGCAACCGCAGCCGCGCCGCCAGCGCCGGGTCGATCTTCGCGACCAAATTGGCGTCAACAACGGCGACCATCGACGCGTAAATGCGCGCCAGGACGATGATCTCGCCGGCGACGAGGAAGCGAGCGTTGGTGCCCGAGCAGGTGCTCGCCGGGTGGATGGCGACCTTGGAGTCGCCGGGCCCGAGGTAGAAGCGGCCCTGCGCCACCAACAGGTGATCGGCGAACGCCGCCGCAAAGGCCGCGACGACGCCCTCGACTCGGCCACCGCCGCCGATCTCCATGCCGATCTTGCCAGCGATATCGCGCAGCTGATCGTGGGCGTGCTCGACAAAGCGCAAGACGCCGCCGTCGATGTAGTGCCGCCGGCAGAAGATCTCTCGCTTGGCCTCGCCGTCGTCGGTGGCGCCAGCGTCGGTATAGGCCTGCCATAGGTGCAGCAGGGTCAAGATGTCGCCACGCGGGTCAGCGAAGCGCTCCTGGGCGGCGCGCGCCTCTTGCTCCTCGCCGATCGGGAATTGCCACGGCCGCCGGCTCGACAAGAAGGCGGCGAGCACCAGCACCTCGTCGAGCACCTCGGGCGTCTCGTCGGCCGCCCGCACCACCATCAAGCCCAGCGGCGGCGAGAGTGGGAAGGGCGTGATTCGCTTGCCGATCGCGGTCAGCTGGCGGCGCTCGTCGAGGATGTTCATACGCTGCAGCCAGTCGATCGCCTCACGCAGCAGGTAGCGCGGCGCCGCGGTGGGCAGCTCGAACTCATCGAGGTCGTCTACACCGAGGTCGGTCAAGCGCAGCGCCACCTCGCGCAGGTCGCTGCGCAGGATCTCCGGGTCGCCAAACTGCGTTCGCCGCTCATAGTCGCGGGCAGCGTAGAGGCGGATCGCTTTGCCTGGCGCGGTGCGGCCGGCGCGACCCGCGCGCTGGTCACAGTTGGCGCGGGCCACCGGCTCTTCAAAAAGGGTGCGGATGCCGGTGGCAGGGTCGAAGCGCGGCACTTTGGCGACGCCGGTGTCGATGACAAAGCGCACGTCGGGCACGGTGATGGAGGTCTCGGCGACGTTGGTCGCCAACACGATCTTGCGGCGACCGAACTCTGCAAAAACCAGATCTTGCTCCTCGCGCTGCAGGGCGCCGTAGAGGGGGAGCAGCTCGGCGTTGCGGTCGATGCGGCGACGCTGCAGCTCAGCCATCGCCTGTTGGATCGGGCCCTCGCCGCTGAGGAAGGCAAGGATGTGGCCGGGCGCGCCGGCGCGGACGATCCGCTCGACCTCATCGGCGACCGCATAGGCGTGGGCGTCGCGGCCGCTGTCGACGACGGGCCGGTATTCGATCTGCACCGGGTAGGGCCGGCTGTCGATGCGAATGATGGGCACTTCGGCGCCGAGATGGGCAAAAAAGCGAACGAACAAGCCAGGGTCGAGCGTGGCCGAGGCGACGATGACCCGAAGATCGGCGCGGCGGGCGAGGGCGCGTGCCAACAGGCCGAGCGTGACATCGATGTTGAGGGTCCGCTCGTGCGCCTCGTCCACCATGAGCACACCGTAGGCTTCGAAGTCGCGGTCGTGGCGGGCCTCTTCGAGCAAGATGCCGTCGGTCATCACCTTGATGCGGGTGGCGGCGCTGGTCTGGTCATCGAAGCGGATGCTGTGGCCGACGAGCCCGCCGACCTCGAGGCCCTCCTCCTGCGCGATGCGGTGGGCGACGCTGGTCGCGGCGATGCGTCGCGGCTGGGTGACGCCGATCGTTCGGTCGGTGATGCCAGCGTGGAACAGGATGCGCGGCAGCTGGGTCGTCTTGCCGGAGCCGGTTGGCCCTTCGACCACGACGACTTGGTGTCGGCGCACGGCGTCGACCAGGCTGTCTCGCACCTCGTAGACGGGCAGGGCGGCTGCGACCTCTGCCGGCGAGGGCCCTGGCTGTGGCGCGCTGCGCGCCGGCGGCGCTGGCGGTGAGGCGCGGTTGCCTGTCGCTGGGCCGCGAAAGGGGCGGTCCCGCGCTGAGGGGTGCCCGCCGCCGGCGCGGGCGTCGTGGCCTCTGCCGCCGCCTGCGACGTCACCCGGCCTGCCGCCGCGACCGCCGTGCGAGCCGCCTTGGCTGCCGCCGTGCGAACCGCCTTGGCCGCCTCCAGATCGATGATCGCGCGGTCCGCGCCCTCGCCCGCTCACGGCAGCGCCGGCGTCGCGGTGACGATATAGGGGTTGACCAGCGTCGCGATCCCCTTCTGCCGCCAGCTCTGCAAAAACTCGATGTCTTGGGTCATGGCCTCAAAGCTGGCCGGCGTGCTGCTATGGTCCGCCTTCTCGACCTTTTTGTCCTTGGCGTCGCGGACGCGGTCGAACTGAAAGGCTCCGGCGGTGAAAGCGACGCCGGCGTCGGTCTTCAGGTTGCCGGCCAGCGGCAACGCCAGGCCCTCGGCGACCAGGCCACCGATCGGCTGCAAGGTCGGGCCGACCTGTGGCACCTCGAAGGCGCGAATCAAGGCGCGTGTCGCGACGTTGGGCACGATCTCATCGTCGATCGCCATCTGCACCAGCACCTGCGGCGGCGCGCTGCCGGCCCCAGGAAGCCGGTTGCGCAAGACGTGCGGGGCATAACTCGCGGCGTCGCCGGGGTCTACCTGGGCCTGCAAGATGCAGAAGAAGCGATCGACGTCGCCATCGGTCGCGTCGTCTGGCTTGAAGGCCTTGATAATCGGCGCAAACTCCTTGGAGGCCCCGATGATTGAGGTCACGCGGCCGCCCGGTACCGAGAGCACAGCGACGCGAACTGCGTCCGAGAGCGCCAGCAGCTCAGGCCCCATGATGCCGCCGAGGCTTACACCGACGTAGCCGATGGCGGAGGTGTCGAACTCCGCCACGCCGTCGCCGTCGAGGTCCGGCTGTTGGCGAAGGGCCTCGATGAGGCCCAGCTTGTCGTAGGTCGACTGGCGCCAGTTGTCGCGCAGCTGCAGAAAGTCGAACGACAAGGTCGCGACCTGGATGCCGAAAAAGCCGAACACCGCCGCGAGGCCCTTGCCGCCACCGCTCGGGTGCTTGCCGTGGCCGACGGCGTCGACGGCGACCGCAGCGACCCCAATCGGCGCCGCGAAGTCGGCCAACTTGTCGCCCTGGCTGGTCTCACCGCTGAGGCCATGGCCGAAGATAACCACCGGCCAGGGACCAGAGCCGGTCTTGGGCAGCCAGACGCGGACGCCGTGCCGTAGCTGCCCCTGCACGCTGACGCCGCCGGCGGTGGACACGAGGTGGCCGTCCTTGCGGTACTCCGCGCCGTCGAAGCTCGCTTTGCACAGCCGCCAGGCCTTGCCGGGCACATCCTCGCAGGCCGCCGACTGCCAGCTGTGCTTGCGGGCTCGGATGTCGGCGGCGATGGCGACTGAATCGTCGACGATGGCCTGCGTCGTGAACACCGCCAGCGCAGCGACCGACGCTGGCGCCACCCCTGCCTGCGCGACGGCGTAGTCCCAGCGGCGGGCCAGCCGATCTTCGCGAGCGTCCTTGGGCTTGCGCTCCAGCAGCGAACGCGTCCATGCCGACGGCTCAAGACAGCCGCCAGCGCCATCGCCGAGCGCAGCGCCGACGATGACCGCGTGGAGGGTCTTGGGGCGCAGCGGTTGCAGCGGCTGCAGCAAGAGCGTGCTGCCGTCGTCCGTACGCGTGGCCTCAAATGGCAGCCGCACCGGGGCGCCCTCGCCGCCAACGCGCCAGAGCTGGAGCGTGTCGCCCTCGATGCTCGCAGGCAGTCCGGATGGTGGTGGTGCGACCGCGCCGCTGAAGCGCAGAAAAATCGCAGCGTTGGTGCCGAAACCGTCGAGTGTGGAGAGCTGGCGAAAGACGTCGCCGAACGCGGCGCCCGGCAGCCAGGCCAACCACGGCGTGCTGTCATCGACCCGCACTTGTACACCGGTGCGCCCGGCGGAATCGTCCTCGGTCAGCCAGTCGTCCGGAAAGACGTCCAGCCCGAGGCTGTCCCGCGGGGCGTAGCGCGCCTTGGTCTTGCCTTGGCAGAACGCGAGCGTGCGCGGGGGGCCAAGCGCGGGCAGGGCGAGCACGCGGCCCACACCGTCGCCTGCGTCAGCGCCCAGCGCGTCACCGGCGGGCGCCCCGTCCTCAAGCTGGCCGTCTGCGCCTGCGTCAGCGGATGGGTCGGCGCCGGCGCTGTCATCGACGCAGGATGCGAGCGCGAGCAGCGGTAACCACCACCAGCGACGTCGCACTTGCGCCCCGTCGTTCGAAGACGGCTCGCGACGGCAGAGACGGATCATCGGCGGCGCGAGCTGGAGCCGCCGCGGGTGCCGCTGGTGCCGTCTCCGCGGTCGCTGGAGTCGCCCGTCGGTGCCGGCGCGGTGGGCGCTGGCGTCACAGCAGGCGCGGCCGTAGGCGCGGCGCTGCCGTCGCAGCGGGTGGCCGGCAGCTCAACGCCCTTGCCCAGGCGCGCCGAGTGCGCGTACAGCGCCATCGCCTTGGGCAGCGCCGCCCCTAGCGCGGCGATGCGGGTCTCGGTGGCCGGGTGGGTCGACAGCAGCTCCGGTGCGCCGCCGCCGGTCGCGGTCCTGAAGCGCTTCCAGAACTCGACGGCCTCGCTCGGGTCATAGCCAGCCCGAGCCATATACTGCAGCCCGATCACGTCGGCCTCGCTCTCCATGTCGCGCGAGTATGGCAGCAGGATCCCCAGGTTGGCGCCAAGGCCGAAGGCGCCCATGATGGTGCCGCGGTGCTTGCTGTTCTCGAAAGAGACGTTAGCCGCGTCGACGCCCGCCTGAACCACCAGCGACAGCGAGACCCGCTCGGCGCCGTGTCGCAAGATGGCGTGCGCCACCTCGTGGCCGAGGACCGCAGCGAGGCCC
>SXNM01000433.1 GCA_005777155.1 Pseudomonadota bacterium
CAGAATATTTCTCACACCGCAGAATAGAGCAGGTGGTTCTACTGGAGCGGTTTGGGTATTCGGTAGAACAGCAGGAACGAGTTTTGATATTCAAAGTTCTGACGACCTGTGGGGCGGCGGGCGCGGGCCGTTCGATGGCCCAGAGCGCCGCGACCGCGACCTGGAGCTTGGGCCGCTGCGTGGTTCCGTCAAGAAACCGCGCGCCGCGGCCTCAGCCCGCCCAGGCCCGGTCGATGGCCTCGCGTGAAAACCCCGACATGATGCGGCCCTTGATCCAGATGACCGGCACGCCGCCGAGCGACTGCGCCGCCACCCCTGCCTGGCTGGCGCGGGAGAGCATGTCGGCGCGGGCGCCCGCGTCGCGCTCCAGGTCGCGCTCGACGAATGGAATTCCAGTCAACTTCATGTATTCCGCCGCTTTTCGGCAGTAACCGCACCACGCCGTCTTGTAGAGGATCGCCTGCGGCTGGCCGGCCGTAGCCCCGGCGGCAGCCGCGGCGTTGCTGCCCGGTCCCGGCGCCTCGCCTGCAGCGCCGCCCGCCGTGGGTGCCGACGGCGCTGGCCGGGCCGCGGCCACCTCTCGCTCCAGCGAGAAGCGGTCGACGACGCGAACCGCGTAGCTGTCGCCCTCCTTGCGGCTGAGGTCGGCGACAAAGAGCCAGTGGCCCTGGAGCGCCGGATCGTCAGGCGAGACCAGCACCTGGCCGCGAGCCGCCTCTGGCACCTCGTTGACGGTGCGGGCGACCAACAGGTTGCCAGTGCTCGGCGCGAAATAGCGGAGGACGTACGGGCCTGCCTCGTCACGCACTACCGGCGGCTTGGGCGCTGCGGCATCGGTGGGGGCCGGCGGCGGCGGTTCGGGCGCGCGGTCGCAGGCGGTTGGCCCCCAAAGCGCGACGCTGGCGACGATGCAGGCTGGAGTGGCGAGGTGTGCGGCGAGTCGCATGCGATTCATCGGCTCCTCAGGGCGTAGGTGCGGCGGCTACGGGCTGGGTTTGCAGCGCGCGGTCGACCACGTAGCCCAGGTCCGCGGCGTGGCGGGCGGCGGCGGCGCGCAAGGTTGCCTGCAGGCCCTGGCGCCGTTCGACGGCGATGCGTCGCGCGGCGGCGCCTGCCGGACAGGTGGAGTCCGGGCTGCCCGGCGAGAGCGGGACGGCGAGCGTCTCGGCGGCGATGCGCCGAATCATCGGGCTCGGGTCGTCGAGGGCGCGGACGAGGGCTTGCGCGACCTGGTCGGTGACTGTGGCCTCGTCGGCGGCAAGGCTCGGTCGACACCAGAGGGCGCCGAGGGCGCGCAGCGTCATGGCGCGGGTGTGCTCGGTCCCGGCCTCGACGTCGGTGAGCGCCATCGGCAGCTGCGCGGCGTCGCCGGCCCGCAGCAAGCCAGCGCGCGCCACCTCACGCAGGCCGGGGTCCGGCTCTTCGAGGAGTCGGCTGAGCGTGGCGCAGGCCTCGCCACAGGCGCCCGGCGACCGGGCAGCAGCGACGACAGCGACGCACTCCGCTGCGGCCACGCGCTGAGGCAGCATGCTCTCGGGCTGCCAGAGCAACCCAGCGCACGTCTGCAGCGTCCCTTGCAGCAGCGGAGGTGGCAGGGCGGCGAGTCGCGCCAAGAGCACCGCCCGCGCCGCCGCGCTGTCGGTGGTGAGAAGGCCAAAGCAGGTCCCAAGCACGCAGGTGCCGCGAGCGCCGGATTGGCCGCATGCGCGATCGTCCTGACAGGGGTCGCCGCCGCCGCGCAGCAAGCGCCGCTGCACATCGTCGGCGGTAGGAGTGAGCGTTGGCCCGGCGTTGTGCTGGCCGTCGCGGTCGGCGCTGGCGTCGTCGCCGCAGCCGATGACGAGAGCGCTGCAGATCGCCAGCGAGACAGCGCGTACACGCGGGCGCGGTCGCATCGCTGCCAGCGTCGCCGCAGGCCAGCGCCGACAAAGAGGGGCTCGCCAGGGCGGCCGCGTCAACCTAGCCACCGAGGAAGGTGAGGGCCGCTGCGATCCGGATGCGCTGGTCGGCGGCTGCCATGCTGCGCAATATCAGCTCTTTGGCCTCCTTGTCGCCGCGGAGCTGGGCCAGCATCCGAACGCCCTCGATGCAGACCCGCGTGCTGGTCGACAGCGCGGCGGCCTTGACCTCGGTCGCGACCTTCTGGCCCTCGACGGAGAACAAGCGCCGCAGCACGCGGATGCGCAGCTGGTCGTCGTCGGCGGTGGCGAGCACCTTGCGCAGCAGGTCTGGCTGCTTCTTCGGCAGCAAGCGCAAGGCCTCAAGCGCCTCCTCGCGCAGCTCAATCGACTTGGCGAAGAGCGCCAGCTCGAGGTAGCTCTCGAAGGCCTCGCCGAACTCGCGCGTCATGGCGATCAACGTCCCGGGCGGCAGCCAGGCCAGGGACCGCTGAAAGACCTGCACCGCGTTGGCTGGGTCCGAGAGGATGAACCCACGCACAGCCTCGACCCGGACCTCCTTGCTGCGGTCCTGCAGCGCGGTCTGCAGACCGTTGCGCGCGGTCTTCGACCCCGACTCGGCCAGCGCCCGCACCACGCGCTGCCGCACCAAGTCGTCGCGCTCGCGGGTGTAAAACACCAAGACTTTGAAGGCTTCATCGTCCTTGATGCTGGCGAGGGCCTTGATGTACTCGACGCGGATATCCTCGCGCGTCTCGGCGTCCAGGGCGTCACGCAGCGGCGCCGCCGAGACCTTCGACGCGATCCAAGCCAGCACGCGCGCCGCGGCGATGCGGACCTCGGGGATGCCGTCCTTGAGGTAGGTGTGCATCTCGCCGATGCGCCCTGCGCCGCCGATGCGGCCGAGGTAGTAGACGCCGACCGGGCGCAGCTCGCTGTCTGTGCCTGACGCCATCTCTTCGGCCTGCTTGACGACAGACCGGTCGCCGAGGTTGGCTAGCACCTCGTAGATCGACAGCTTGAGGCGCGGCGAGCTGGACTCGTCGAGCAGGCCGCGGATGGCCTCTGAGTCGTCCTTGCTGGCGATCCCCTTGTAGATCTCCACCCCTTCGAGCTTGGCGTCGCCAGGGCGCGTCGCGGCGATGGCCAGCAGCTGCTTTCCGACGGCGCGATCGCCATGGCGGGCGCGGGCCAAGATGACCCGCTCGGCGAGGGCCGTGTCGCCCTTCGGCGGCTTCAACATCGACAAGAAGCGCACGTCGACGCCGGCGGGCGCCGCGGCGGCGATGGTGCACAGCAGATCGATGACGACGGGGTTGCCACCCGACTTGGCGGCGACCGTCGCGAGGTGGTCCCCGTGAAGGACCGCGTTCAGCGACGCGATCGCGCGCTTGCCGACGCCTTGCACCAGCGGCTCCTTGTGGCCGATCGCGGCGACGAGGAAGGCGCCGAGCCGTGGGTGGGCCTGGGCGACCAGCGCGTCGGCGATGCGGTCGTGACGGTCCAGCTCCTTGTCGGAGAGGCGCTGCAGCAAAAATGCGATGGCGTCCTTGTCGGCGAGCGTGTCGAGGACAGGCAGCACCTCGCGCGGATCCAACGTCGCCCGGCCAATGGCGTCCCCGACCACGCGCTGCCAGCTCGAGTCGCGCAGCCGCATGTAAGCGCGGGCGACGCCGGCCTTGACCGTCCACTGCGGGTCTTCTTCGCCGTCCTTGAGCAGCTGGCGCGCGTTGGCGACCTTGCGGTCCAGGGCCAGCGCCTCATAGGCCATGGCGCGCGCGAGGTAGTCGGGAGCCTTGACGCCCTCGGTGATGATGACCCTGGCGTCGTCAGCGGGCGACGAGGTCGCGGCGATGGCCGGCGTCGCGAGGCTGAGCGCCAACAGCGCGGCCAGCGGCGAGGTCAAGGCGCGGACGGCGGGCGGGAGGGGGCTAAGCGCGGCGGCGGTCATGACGGGCTCCTCGACGGTTGGCGGCGTATCGGCGTCTCTAGGGATCTGCGCTTCTGGGTTCAGCGCCTCAGTGGTTCCGCGCTCTCGGTTTCGGCGCCACTGCGTGTCGGCGTGCCTGTTTGTAGCCGCCAGGGGCGTGATCATCGATCGCGAGTGCCGACGCGTCAACGCGCCACCTCGCCGCTAGGCCGACGCGCCAACTGCCGCAGTGATTCGAACTGGACCTCAGAGGCGTGGCGGGCCGCGGGTTGGCTGAGAAAGGCGCGAGCGCGCTGCGCGTCGCCGAGGGCCAGCAGCGCCACCGCGCGGACCTGGGCCATCTCGGGGGCGTCCGGAAGGCGCTCGGCGTGGCGAATGGCCTCGTCCCAATGCGACTGCCTGGCGGCACAAAGCGCCAAGATCTGCCAGAGTTGACGCATCTCGTCGAGGGCGACGAAGGGCTCGCTGCGGGCGAGGTGGCACAGGCGCGCCGCCTCAACGAAGTCGCCGCGACCATAGGCGTCGCGCGCCGCTTGCAGGTGATCACGCACCACGGGGTGGCGCTGGCGTTCGTGACGCACCGGCGCTGGCCCGAGCGCCTGCAGCGCCCGCCAGTTCTCAAATGCGGCCATGCCGAGCACAAACCCGACCAGCAGCGACTGGGTCGCGAGCCCATACATGGCGCCGAGCCCACCGAGGACGACTCCGGCCCAGTGCGCGATGCGCTCGGCGCGATCGCCCTTGCGGAACAACCGCCGCAGCACGACGAGGGCCAAAATCCCGCCGTCGAGGGGGATGATCGGCAACAAGTTGTAGATGCCCCAGACGATGTTGATCCACATGCCGACCTGGACCAGCTCGGCCAGCAGGCCGGCGGCGACGAATCCAGCGGCAAAGAACGCCGCGGCGAGAGCGAAGTTCATCGCCGGTCCTGCAGCCGTGATCAGGAACAGCTCTCGGTTGTTGCGCGCTGGCATGTGGCTAGTCAGGCCGCCGAGGCCGGTGAGCTCGATGGCGGCGCCGAGGCCAAACCGCCGCGAGACCCAGGCGTGACCCAGCTCATGGCAGAGCACAGAGAAGCTGGCGATCAGGATGGCGCCGACGCCGAGCATGACGCTGCGGGCGAGCATCTGGTAAAAGAGGAACGCCATCAGCAACAGGTGCAGCGGCGACACCGTGACGGGGATGCGGCCGACAAAGAATGACGGCTGAGTCGGCGACGAACCTGAGAACATCGATGGGCCTCCTGCTGCGGCCAGGGGTGCGCGCCCGGCGCGCTGAGGCCGCCGGACGGTCAATCCGGCGCGCGCTGCGCCCAGAGGAGTAGAATGTAGGGCGCGGCCCCGTGCTGGCAATGACGGCTGGTCGGCGTGGAGCGGCGGGCGGCGATAGCGGCGCGGCTGCCTACACGCAACACTCCGTCGCGGCGGGGCAGCGTCGGCGCACGGCCTCGCGCCGCGCTCGGGGCACGGATCAGCGCGCTGAGTCGGCGGGGCGAGGCGGCAGGGCCTCGACCGGCGCTTCGGTGCCGATGGCGGCGAAGGGATCGAACCAGCTCGGGGCCGCTGGGCGACGCAGCGTTGGCTCGGGCGGGCCCAGGTCGCCGCCGCTGGCGGGTCGTCCGCCATCCCCCGCGGCGTTGGGGGCCGGCGGAGGCGCGGGGAATCGGCCAAAGCTTCGCTGAAAGACCGGCAAGCGCGACGGCAGCGTCGGCATCAGCGCCGATGCGCCTGGCAGGGCTGCGCTGCCCTGTTGGCGCGCTGGATCGGCGGCACCGCCGCGCTCCGGTCCGCCCTGGGCGTCGGGCGAGGCAGGCTCCGGCTCGGGCCGGCGCCTCGCCGACGGTCCCAGAACGCCTGGCTCGCTGGGCGCGACGACCGGGGGCGCGCCGCGGCGGGAGCCCATGCGCGCGCGCTCCTCGTCGGCGTCCGCATCGACGGGCGGGGGCTGAGCGCCAGGATCGGCGGCCGGATCGACGACGGCATCGGACGCCGGCATCGGATCGACCGGGCGGCGGCGGCGACGACCGCGGCTACCCTCGGCGCGGCCCTCTCTGGACTCGACGCGGGGCCGGGGCGCCGTCCACTCGCTGACGCCGGCGGCCTGCAGGCGGTCTACCAGCTGCTCGAGGACAGGCAGCAGGTCGGTTGGTAGGGTGCCCTGGGGTGCCATCCCGACGCGCTCCAGCGCCCACTGCAGCATCAGCGCCTCGACCTCGACGCTGGCGATCTCGGCGGCTGTCGGCGGCGGCCACGCTGCGACCTCCGGGTTGCGGTAGACCTGCCAGTAGTCGCGCTGATAGACGCGGTCCCAGTGGGCGAGCGAGCGCTCCCACGCGCCGGGTCGCTCATCGAGGTCGCGGTAGATCGCGATGTAGTCGTAGTACTTGCCGTGAGCGTCGATCGAGAACGTGTTGTGGTCGAACCAGGTCGGCGCCGGCAGCGAGGCCTCGGTGCGCGTGATGATCGGCTTGGAGGAGCTATCGGCGAAGGAGTAGGGCACGTAGCCGCCCTGGAAGACCGCATAGTACTCTCCGATATTGCTCAGCATCATCTCGCGCAACCAGCGGCTGTTGCGCTTCATCCGCAAGGTCAAGACGTTGCGGTTGGGCGGAATCGAGCCGTAGGCCTCCCGAATGGAGCCGTACTCCGTGCGGACGAGCAGGAAGGTGCCTGCGGTGTGGAGGGGCATCAGGACCGCGACCAGGACCATCAGCGACGTGCCGATCCAGACGCGCAAGCGCACCTGCACGGGCGGCAGGAGCGGACAGACCGGCAGCGCGAGCACCGCCAGGACGCCGATGACCTCGACCAAGCGAAAGTCGACGCCGTACAGGTAGATCGGGCGCGCGAGGTGCTGCGGCAGCAGAAAATACGCCGCAGTGATCGCCGCCAACACCCAGCCGATGTAGGAGGTGCCGCGCACCTCGTGGCTGCCAGCGCCGGCTGCCGTGGGCGTCACCGGCAGGGCGGACTTGGCGGCGCCGATGAGCCAGAGGCCGAGGCCGCAGAGCCAGAGGAAGCTCGCCATCTCTCCCTGTCGACGCAGCAGCAGGTCGGCGACGGCTTGCATGTGCTCGCTTGGCTGCGGCGCGAAGCTGTCGAACATGCGGCCGAAGAGCTGACGCACGTCGTCGATGGGCCCGAGGTGCTGCCCGGAGTAGAGCCGGGCGAGGCGCTGACCGAGCGTGGTGCCAGCGATCGCGGCCTGATCGGGCGTCCTGACATCGGCGGCGAGCACGAAGTAGGACAGAAACCAGGGCAAGAGCACGAGCACCGACGGCAGCACCAACAGGCCCTCGCGCACCATCAGCACGGCGCCGCGCCAACCGCTGCGGCGGGTGCCAAAGACCAGGCCGAGCAGGGGCAGCAGCAGCAGGGCGATGGACCAGAGCAGGTAGTGCGTCAGGGCCAACAGCACCGTCAGGCCGGCCACCGCCACCGCCTGGCGCCAACCTGGACGCCGCAGCAGACGGATGTGGGCAGCGAGGAGCCAGAGGAAGAGCGGGATGCTCATGAGGTAGTTGAAGAACCCCATGAAGAAGTCGCTGTTGAGCATCCAAGGGAAGACACCGAGTACGAGCCAGCGGTTATGACCGAGCGCACGCAATAGGCTGGCGGCCGCCATCGGTAGGGCGGCGAGGCAGAGCGAGAGGACGACGCGGTTGGCGGTCTCGACGTCCACCAGGAACATCAGCCAGTCCACGGCCTTGTAGTACGTCAGATAGGGCACGATCGCGTTGACCGGCTCGTAGTGCGCCTGAAAGAGCGGGTTGCTGCCGTACTCGTGGATGAGCCGAATCAGGTGCTGGTGGCTGGCGGCGTCGAGCAGGGGCAACAAGTCGGTGACCCAGATCGGCGCGATGCCAAGCAGCGTCAGCAGCACGAGCAGCGCGGACCAAGTCAGGTCGAAGCGCTGGTTGGCGCTGGACGGTCCGGCGAACGCGCCGCCGACATCGCTCGTTGGGTCGCCGTTCTCGTCGTCCTCGCCGCCAGCGCCGCCGGGGCCAGGTCTGTCGCGGTCGACGCCGTCGTGATGCCTGCCGTCACGGTCAAAGCGGTCACTCTCGACGCCGCTGTTGGCGTCGGCGCGAGGCGCGTCATCGCGATAGGCGTCGGCCCAAAGCGGCGGCGAGTTGTCGTCGATGGGCGGTCGGCTGGGCACAACGTCTCCGGCGGCCGGCGCGCGGACGCGCTGCAGGGCGCGGGAGCTTAGGTCAAGCGACGCCGAGGGTCCAGATTGGATCGACGCCCGCCGCAGGTGCTAGGCTTGGCGGCTACCCATGACGGCGCGGCGCATGATCGTGGGTGTTGGGCGGTGGCGGAGGGTCGATGTCGAGCGCGGCAGAGCGATTTGATGTGATCGTAATCGGTAGCGGGATCGCCGGGCTGTCGTTGGCGCTCGACCTGGCTGACCGCTGCCGCGTCGCCGTCTTGACCAAGGCCGCGATCGACGAGGGCAGCACGCGATACGCCCAGGGGGGCTTGGCGGCGGTGCTGGCGCCGAGCGACTCGTTTGAGGCGCACGTCGAGGACACCCTCGTCGCCGGCGCGGGGCTGTGTCGCCGCGCGGTGGTCGAGTCGGTGGTCCGGCAGGGCCCGGCGGCGGTGGCGCAGCTGCTTGAGCGTGGGGTCCAGCTCGATCGCGACGAGGATGGCGGCCTGAAGCTGACGCGCGAAGGCGGTCACGGCGCTCGACGAATCGTCCACTACGCTGACGCCACCGGGGTCTCGATCGAGGCGGCGTTGGTCGCACGGATCCGTGAGCGGTCCGGCGCGATCGAGGTCCGCGAGCACACCATCGCCGTCGACCTCATCACCCGCGCCCGCACCGCCCGTGGCCGTGGCGTCGGCCTGCCGGGCAGCCGCGACGATCGCGTGCTCGGCGTCTACGCGCTCGATATCGCGCGCAACGAGGTCTCCGCGCTTGCCGCACCGGTCGTCGTCTTGGCGACAGGCGGCTCGGGCCGCTGCTACCAGTTCACCTCCAACCCAGACGTCGCCACCGGCGATGGCGTGGCGATGGCGTACCGCGCTGGTGCACGGGTCGCCAACATGGAGTTTTTCCAGTTCCACCCGACGGCGCTCTTCCACCCGCGACGGAAGCACTTGCTGATCAGCGAAGCGCTGCGCGGCGAGGGCGGCATCCTGCGCAATGCGGCCGGTGAGCGGTTCATGCCGGCGGCCCACCCGCTCGCCGAGCTGGCGCCGCGCGACATTGTGGCGCGGGCCATCGACCGTGAGCTGAAGACCCGCGGCGACGCGTCGGTCTTCCTCGACATGACGCACCTGCCACCAGACTTCCTCGTCGAGCGCTTCCCGACGATTTTCAACGCCTGCAAAGAGGTCGACATCGACCTGCGCAGCCAGCCGATCCCCGTCGTCCCGGCGGCCCACTATCAATGCGGCGGCGTGCTCGTCGACAGCGAGGGGCGCACCCAGATTCGCGGCCTGCTCGCGATCGGCGAGGTCAGCTGCACAGGCATCCACGGCGCCAACCGGCTGGCCTCGAACTCCTTGCTGGAGGCCGCGGTCTACGCCCGGCGGGCGGCGGCGATCGCGCTGGAGCTGCTGGCCGACACCGGCCCGGCCGACGTGCCGCTGCCTGGCGGCTGGGACGCCGGGGTCGCCAGCCCGCCCGACGAGAAGGTGCTGTTCAACCAGGCCTGGGACGAGGTGCGGCGGCTGATGTGGAACTACGTCGGCATCGTCCGCAGCAACCGCCGCCTCGAACGCGCCAAGCGACGCCTTGAGCTGTTGTATGGCGAAGTGCGCGAGGAGTATTGGCGATTCCTCATCGACGCCGATCTAATCGAGCTGCGCAACCTCGTCACTGTCTCGCGGCTGGTGGTGGCCTCGGCGCTGGCGCGGCAGGAGTCGCGCGGCCTGCACTACAGCCTCGACTATCCGGAGGCCGACGATGAAAACTGGCTGCGCGACACGGTCCTCCGGCGGCCCCTGGCGGATTGAGCGGGTGGCCTCCAGCGAGCGCTCAGGCAGCGGCGGCGACCCAGGTCGTGGCGTTGATGCGCGTCGATCGTCGGCCCAAGCGCCGCAGCCCTGGCCCGGAGCAAGGCGGGCGGCGCGGATCGTGGCGCTGGTGGTGACCACGACGTGCCTCGCCGCCAAAGTAGACGCGGCGCCCCTGGACGAGGGGCGATCGTGGCGCCAGGGCCGCGGCGATCCGAGCCAGCGCAACCGCTCCCTCGGCGGCGCTCGGCTGAGCCAGGCGCCGGTGGCGCGTTGGCGACTGCCCCTCGACAGCCGGCCTGCCAGCGCCCACGCCCTCGACGTCGACCTGCTGAGCGGCGATGAGATCATCGGCGTCGAGGCGGGCGCGGTGGTGGCGCGCGACGTCTATGGCGTCCTGCGCTGGCGGACGGCGGCGATCGGCGCCCAGATGATCTGGCGCGTCGCCGACCTCGACGGCGATAGCCGCGGCGAGCTGTGGGTATCTTGCCTCGACGGCGGCCGTGTGATCGACGTCGGAAGCGGCGCCACACGCTTCGCGACGCCGGCGGGAGGCTTTGGCGAGCTGGCGCGTTTGGAGGCCGCGGACGTCGACGGCGACGGCGATCTTGAGGTCTTGGCCGGCAACTCCGGCGGCTTCGCGGTCGTCCACAGCGGCCGCACCTGGGTGTTCGACGCCTCGGGCGCGACGATCGGCGCGACGCCTGAGATCGATCCCAACGGCATGCCGGCGTTCGCCGAGACCTGCGGCGTCGTGGACCTCGACGGCGACGGCGGCGCGGACCTGCTCTGTGGCAGCACCAAGGTCCTTGGCGGCGGCCGGATGTTCGCGTGGCGACTGCGCGATCAGACCCTGCTGGCCCAGGGCGCCGAGGGCGAGGGCCGGCACTGCACCCAGGTCCGGGCCGTGGAGCGCCCTGGGCGCAAGCCGCTCGCCCTTTGCGCCTCCGACAGCACCAATGGCCAGTTCGCCTGGCACGGAGTGGCGGCCTTTGGGCTGGTCGGCGGCGCGATTCAGCGCTTGTGGCTCTACGAGCCGGCGCCGCAATCGGAGGCGCGGATCGGCGGCCTGATGGTCGATGACCTCGACGGCGACGGCCTGCACGAGGTCCTGCTCGGTCAGCGCGTCGGCGGCCTCGGCGAGCTGGTGGCCCTCGACGTCGACGACGGCAAGGCGTTGCCAGGTGGCAAGGCGTTGCCGCGCCTGCGCGTCGGACAAGGCGTCGGCGGCGCGCTGCTGCTAGTGGCGCCGCCGACGACGTCGCCGGGCCCCGAGGCGCTGACCCTCGCCCGCTGGCGAAGGGAGAAGGGCCTGTCGCCGCTGCTGACTATTGGGCAGGTCCAGGCCGGGGTGGCCCGCGTCACGACCCCGACGCAGCCGGGCGCGGTGTGGACCCTCGCCGATCTCGACGGCGACGGCTTCGCTGAGACCGCGCGGTGGCTGGAGATCGTCGCCAGCGGCGAGGTCATTGCGCGCAAGCAGCGCGTCTTTGACGGCAGGCCGCAGTTCGCCGCCAGCGGTGAGGGGACAGACGGCGCGCCTCGGCTGCTGATCAGCGAGCGCGACGGCGGCTGCCACTGGCTCGACCTCGACAGCGCTACTGGAAACGACGTCGCAGCCGATGGCAGGCCCGACCTCGTCATCCGCTCGCTGTCGACGCCGCACCTGAGCGTCGGCCATGGCCGCGTTGAGGGCGACGGCGGCGCCCGGCTCGTCAGCGTCGGCGAGCCCGGCCGGCTCCGGGTCTTCGACGCTCGGGCGGGCGATCCGGTGACCACGCCGCCGATGACCCTCCAGATCGAGCTGCCCGGCGGCGCCCTACAGGCCAACCTGGCGGACGTTGACGGCGACGGCGCCCGCGAGGTCGTCGTCCGCAACCACCCACCGGCGGGCGACGCGACGCTGCGGGCGCTCGAACTCGACGGAGCGACGCGCTGGAGCGTCGTTGCGCCCGACGATCGGCTGGTCTGGCCGGGTGGCGTCGACTCCAGGTTGATCGCCGACGTCAACGGCGACGGGGCGGAGGATCTCGGCGTCGGCTGGCTTCCTGGTCCGGGCGCCGTGCTGCCGTGGCAGGGGCGTTGGATCCTCGGCAAGGATGGCGCCGCCGTCGTCCCCGAACACACGCCTTGCGGCGAGCTGCTGACGCGGACGGCTGCGCTCGACCTCAGCGGCGGATCCGCTGTGACCTGGGGCGCAATCTTCCTCGACCGTCTTCGCTGCAGCGTCCCGGGCGGCGCGCTGCTGACAAAGGTCACGCAGCCGGGCCAAGCCGCGACCTACGGGACCGGCATGGTGGGCGATCTCGACGGCCTGCCCGGCGCTGAGGTGGTCTGGAGCGGCGCCTTCAACGCACTCGCAGCCGAGACGGCGGCCGGCCCTCCGCTGTGGTCGCTGACCGGCAAGCAGTACGCTGGCCGCCCCGCGACCCAGCTCGACGTCGACGGCAAGCCGCGCTTCATCACCCGCGCCGGCGCCGCTGCGCTGATCGCCCTCGACGGCGCCAAAGGCGCGATCGCCTGGAGCCGCTACTATGCGAGCGGCGCGGCGCTGCCGAGCGAGGCGACGGCGACGGCCACTTCGCTGGTCGGCCTCGTGGGCGTGCAGGGGCTTTTCGCCGACGGAGAGCCAGGCGTCGTCATCAGCTGCGCCGACGGCCACTTGCTCGGCGTCGATGCGCGCGACGGCGGCGTGCGCTGGAGCCGCGACTATGGCGCCCGGCTCGGCGTTCCAATCGCCGCCGACATCGACGCCGACGCCGACGTCGAGCTGTTGGTGCCGACCCCCAACGGCACGCTGGAGGCGCTGGACCGCGACGTGCTGGCCAAGGTCGCCTGGGTCCGCGACAACGACGGCGCTGGTCCCGCCGCCAGCGACACCGACGATATCGACCAGGGAGAGTCGACCGAGCGGCTGCACGCCAACTGGGCTGTGACCCCGGGCGCCGCCGGCTACCACGTCCGCGTCCTGGACGCCTTCGGTGGTGAGATCTCGGGCAGGAGAGACGTCGGCGCCGTAACCTCTGCGACCGTCGCCGGCTTGCAGCTGCAGCCGCTGGCGCAGTACCGCGTCGAGGTCACGGCCTATGCCACCCACGACGGCGCGGGCGTCGAGTCACAGGCGGCACTCAGCGACGGCGTCAGCATCGTCGACGTCTCGCCGCCAGAGATCGTCTCCCTCACCGCGACGCCCGAGCTGGCGGTGGCGGGGACGCCGATCGCGCTGCAGATGACGGCGCGCGACGCCACCCGGCTCGCCCAGCTGCGGCTGCAGGTGCTGGACGGCGACGGCGCGCTGCTCGGCGAGGTCGTGACGCAGGCAGCGAGCCGCGAGGCCAGCGCCGAGCTGTCGTTCGTCGCCGTCGACGCTGAGGGTGAGCCCCTGCCCGAGGGCGCCTATCAGGTGGCGGCCGTGGCGCGCGATGTCGGCGGCCACGAGGCGAAAACGGCGCTGTCTTTCGCCCTCTGCGCCGCCGGCTCGGCCGGCGCCGCCCTCGGCCGTGGCGCCTGTGGTCCGTTGACCGGCGAGCCCAGCGCCGCGATCGGCAAGGCCGAGCAGACCGACTGCGCTTGCCGCGCCGGCGGTGGTCGGCGCGCGCCGAGCCCAGGCGGGATCGCCCTGCTCTGCAGCCTCATCGCGGCCATCCTCGCCCGGCGGGCGCGGGCTCAGCCCTCGGGCGGTCGCGTCTGCTCCAAGGCCCAGCGCGCGTAGGCGGCGACCGCCGAGTCGGCCGAGAGCACCAAGATCTCGGGCACGGTGTACGGGTGCAGCCGCTGCAGCTCGGCGCAGAGCGCCTGCACGCGATCGGCCGCCGTCTTGCAGAGCAGCAGCGACTCTGCGTCGCACACCACCGCGCCCTGCCAGCGATAGCGCGACACCGCCTGCGGGATGACAGTGACGCACGCGGCGAGGTGCGCCTCGACCAGCGCGGCTGCCAACCGCTCGGCGGCGTCGGGCGGACAGCTTGAGAGCACGAGCCGCATCGTCAGCCTCCCTGGCGGCCACGCCCGAGCCGAGCGACGACGGCGCGGAGCTGACTCTGGCACTCAGGCTCGAACCAGAAGTCGAGGAAGGCTTCGGACTCGCGGACAAAACCGGCCTCGATGGCGTCGGCGATCGGCGCGCGCAGGGCCCGCTTGGTCTGCCGCCGCGCCCGCTCTGGGGCGGCGAGCCGTCGGGAGAGCTCGGCGAGGGCCGCGACCTCCACCGGCCGGGGCGACGGCGGCTCGCTCGACGTGGCGGCGGTCGCCGGCGGGGGCAGATTCGCCTCTGGCGCCGGATCGACCAAGCCATCGACAAAGCCGATCCGCAGCGCCTCGTCAGGGTCGAGGAGCAAGCCCTGCGTCAGGACTCGCTCGGCGGCGCGCTGTCCGAGCAGGTGGCTGACGACGTGGCACAGGAAGGCCGGCACTGCGAGCCCAACCGCCACCTCGTTGAGGCCCATGCGGAAGTTGCCGCGCGCCATCAGCCGGTGATCGGCGGTCAGCGCGAGCACGGTGCCGCCCGCCGGTGCGTGACCATCGATGGCGGCGACGGCGCAGAGCGGTGACCGGTAGAGGCGGAGGAATGTCGCAAAAAACTGATTCCAGAACAACGACATCTCCGCTGCGTCGAGCTGAAGAAGCGCCGGCAGGTCGAGGCCGGCGGAGAAGAGGCCGGGCCGCCCCGCGAAGACGTAGCCGTCGACCCCGCCCTGCTCAAGCGCGTCGAGGCCTCGGCGCAGGTCGCGAAGCAGCTCGCCATCGATCGCGTTGGCAGGCGGTCGCAACAGCCGCAGCGTGCCGATCCGGCCATCGAGCTCGACGCAGACCCCGCCCAGGTCTAAGCGCTGCCCCCGCTCCGTGGTCATGTCCCTGCTCCTGTCGGGGCGTCATCACCCGCCGGTGGGGTCCGCGGCCTGTCTGCGCCCCATGGGCGCGTCGCGAAACTAGCGCCGCGGCGCGCACCGCGCCAGACTGCGCGACCATGGCAGACCAACTCGACGCGTCCCCTACTGATCCGCTCCACGCGCTGCGGCCCGCGCTGCTGGAGATCGTCTCCCGCTTCGCTGGCGGCGACGACGCCGATGTAGCGCCGACCATCGCCCCGCTCGGCGGAGGCCTGATCAACGACACTTGGGCTGTCGGCGATGACCGGGTCTTGCAGCGGCTGCACAAGATCTTCGCCGCGACCGTCAACGACGACATCGCCGCCCTGACCCCTCGGCTTCGCGCGGCGGGCGTGCCGGTGCCAGCGCTGCTGCCGACGCGGACGGGGGCGTCTCACGTCGTCGTGCCGGTCGACGGCGTCGCCGATCCGCGCTGCTGCGGCGTGTTCCGCATGCTGACGCGCCTGCCGGGGCGCTGCCACGACAAGGTCGGCGGCCCTGCGATGGCCGGATCGGCGGCGGCGCTGCTCGCCCGCTTCCACGCTGCCCTCGCTGGCTGCGACCACCGCTTCGCCTTCGTCCGGGCCGGCGCCCACGACACAGACCGGCACGTGGCGTCGGTCGGCGCCGCGCTGGCGGCTCGCCCAGATCACCGGCTGGCAGCAGAGGTGGGCGAAATCCAGCGCGAGCTGAGCGCCCGCTGGTCGGCGGCGCCGCGCCTACCGGCGTTGCCTGAGCGGATCATCCACGGCGACCCCAAGATCAGCAACCTGCTCTTCGACGACGCGGAGCAGGCGATTGGGGTCTTGGACCTCGACACCATGGCGCGTTCGACGCTCGACATCGAGCTCGGCGATGCCCTGCGGAGCTGGTGCAACCGCAGCGCCGAGGACGAGTCGGCGATCTTCGATGTCGACGTCTTCGAGGCGGCGCTGGAGGGCTATGCCGGCGCCGCCGCCGCCTGGAGCCAGGCAGAGGCAGCGGCCGCCGTGCCAGGGCTGTGGCGCATCGCGCTGGAGTTGTCGGCGCGGTTCGCCGCTGACGCCATCGGCGAGAGCTACTTCGGCTGGGATCCCCGCCGGGCGCCGGCGCGCGGAGAGCACAACCTGCTGCGCGCCCGTGGGCAGCTCTCGTTGGTCCGGGCGGTGGAGCAGGCAAGGCCGCGGTTGGAGGCGATCGCCAGCCGCGCCGCCCGCCACGCCCGCATCGCCGCCTAACCCGATCCCGTCGCCGCCTGCAGCGCCTGCGCCAGCGCCTCGTCTAGGCCAGGCTGCGCCTCGTCGCCGCCGTCCTCCAACGCAGGGCCGAGGCTGACCTCGACCTCCCAGGCGACGGCCGCTGGGGCCTCGCCCGTGGCCTGCTCACGGGCGTCGATGGTCGGACCCAGCGCGCCGCGATGGAGGGCGCGCAGCGGCCGAACGAAGTCTGGGCCCAGCAGCGGGCGCTTGCGCAGGACATCGAGCAGCGTCTGGCTGGGCAGGAGCGGGGCCAGGGCGAGCAGCAGCCACTCCGGGCAGGTCGGGTTGTGCGCCACCGCGGCGCAGATCGCGGCGTTGGCGAGCCAACGCGGCGCGAGCAGCAGGGCCCAGAGCGCCCAAGGGTGGGTGCGGCGCTGGGTGGCGACCTGCATCAGATCGTCCTGGCGCAGGCGAGGGTTGCGCGCCAGCAGCTCGACGACGGCGGGATCGGTGTCGCACAGCAGGCGCAGGAGCTCTTCGCGCCGTGGCCCACGCGCCTGCTGGCGGCGGGTGCCCAGGGGCAGGTGCTCGATCGAGACGTGGGGCGGCAGCGGCCGGCCATCGTAAGGCCCCGGATCGTCGAGGGTCGCCCGCAACAGCGCGGCCGCAAAGCCGTGCCCACCGCGGCTCGCGGCGCCGATGAGGAGCGCGATCTCGGGCCCTGCCGGCCATTGTCGCTCGGCGTCGCCGCGTACGGGACCTGCTGTCAACGCCGGGCGCGGGCGCACGGTCTGTAGGACATGGACCAGCGACAGGTAGAGCAGGCGCTGATCGGGCTCATGGCAACGCCTGGCGGCGCGGTCGATGGCGGCGGCGATCACTTCGGGCGCCATGGCCCGCAGCAGCTCGGCCAGCCGCCCGGCGCGGTGGTCTGGGTCCTCGAGGGCGGCCACGCGCAGCGCCAGGGCGCGCAACCTCGGATCGTCGTCGACGACGGGCTCTGGGCTCGGGTCGCTCGGCAAATTGGCCGGCTGGAGCGGCGCCTCGGCGGCGACGTCGTCTTGGCTCATCGCAAATCCAGCTCCAGCGACGTCGTCAGCCCTGCCTCGATACGGACGGTGGTGGCGCGGTCGATTCCGAGGTCGTCGCGGCGAAATCGGACGCGGTGCACGCCAGGAGGCAGCGTCCAGTTCAGGACCGGCGTCCGCTCCGGCAGCTTCTCATCGTCGACGTAGACGTCGGCGCTCGGCACCGAGTCGATGAAGAGGTAGCCGCGCGCGCTGCCGCCCAGCGAGGCGTCGGGGCCGAGCAGTCCGATGTCGCCGACGGCGGCGATGACCTCGCCGCGGACGATGGCGATGAAGCGCGCATAGATCCCGTTATCAAGCCCCAAGGGATCGACCACGACCACCGTCCGTTCGATGTCGCCGCGGCGGTAGGTCAGCTCAAAGATCGGCAGCGCGGAGGTCCCCGGCATCTGGCGAGCGCCCTGCTTGTCGCGAGGCAACGCCGCGCCACCCTTGGCCTCTTCGAGCTGTGCGGCGCCGATGGCTTCCAGCCGCTCGAGGACCCTCTGCAACAGCGAGCGCTCGACCAACTCCGTGCGAATCACCGCGTCACGACGCCCCATCGTGCCGCGGAGGTGCGATGCGACCGCTGCGCCGCCCCGGGCCGAGATCTCATAGGCGACGTACTGAAAGGGGCCGGGGTTGGCGCGCAAGAAGACGCGGGCCCAGGCGCCGTCGAGCCCGTCTCGGTGGCGCGGCAGCGGCGGGCCGTCGTCTTCGAGCACTCTCGGCAGGGGCATGCGCTGGGCCAACGGCAGCGACGCAGGCGGCGGAGTGGTGGCTCGGCCAGCTCCGGTCGTCGGCGCCAGCGCGGGCGAGGCGGCGTTCTCTGGCGCGCTGGCGGCGCCGGCCTGCGAGACGCGAGCGCCGCTACAGTCCGCAGCGCCTAGGGCGAGCAGGAGCAACAGAGCGCCCGCATGGGCACGAATGGTCGACCGCCGCCGCGAAGCCGCGCGCATCATCGTCATGGCTCAGGACACGCCGGGGGCGAGGCCCGCCCTGACCGGCAGCGGCGCCGGCTGCAGCGCGACCGCCGCCTCGCGATCATCGATCAGCGACGCCCGGCGCAGCAGCTCAACGATCTGTACATCCTCCAGCGTGGAGTCACCGACCTTGGCGTGGCTCCAGATGGCGTCAACCCGGGCGTCGGTGATCTGTAGACCATGCTCATGCAGCCAGAACTGGACGTTGGAACGGCCCGAGTAGTAGCCGATATCGACGCGCTGGCGGCAGCCGAAATCGGCCGCAGGAACGCTAGAATAGACCCGGTCCGCCAGGTCGCGATCGCCGCGCTGCAGCGCCTTGATGACGGCGGCGGCGTGGACCCCGGTGGCCGTGCGGAAGGCGTCACTGCCGAACACCGGGTAGTTGTAGGGGATCGGGACGTTGTAGGCCTGGCTGACCTTGCGGACGTAGTCGCCGAGCGGCCGCAGGTCGCGGTCGATGATGCCGAGCAGCTTCAGGTTGATGAGCAGCTGGTCGATGCTCGAATTGCCGACGCGCTCGCCGACACCGAGGGCCGTGCCGTGGACGCGATCGAAGCCATGCTCGAGGGCAAAAAGATTGAGGGTGAGGGCGAGGCCGCGGTCGTTGTGGCCGTGCCAGTCGAGCTCGACGTGGTCGGCGCCCCACGAGCGCAGCATCGACCGGACGAAATTCAGGAGGTTGAGCAAGCCGTCCGGGGTGGCGTGGCCGACGGTGTCGGTGAGGATCAGGCGATCGGCGCCCTCTTCAATCGCCGTCTCGAACAGCCTCGCCAGCGTCGTCGGGTGGCTGCGGATCGTGTCCTCCGTCACGAACGACACCTTGCAGCCACCGCGGACGCCGATGCGGACGGCCTCCCGCACTAGGCCCTGCATCTTCGCGAGATCCCAGCCCTCGACGAGCTGGCGGATCGGGCTGCTGCCGATGAAGGCGCAGATCTCAAGCGGCACACCGGTCTTTTGGGAGATGTCGACCACCGCGCCGACGTCGGCGGGATGGGTCCGCGCGGCGCAATTGGGCAGGATCTGCAGCTTGGCGTCGCGGATCTCCTCGCACAGGCGGGTCACGTCGTCGACCGCCTGCTGACCGGCGCCAGGGAGGCCGATGTCCGCCACGTCGATGCCGCATGCCTCCATCAGGTGCAGGATCTCGAGCTTGTCTGCGATGGTCGGGTTGCGGACCGAAGGTGACTGGATGCCGTCGCGCAGCGTCTCGTCGAGCAGCTTGTACTTGCCACGGACGACCGGGCCTCGGCGCGCGACCTCATTCCAGTCGTAGATGATGGCCCCGCGCTCTCCGACGCCCTGCTCTGCCCCCGCCATCGCTCGCCTCCGTCCCGTGAGCGCGCCCGGCGCCGCTCGCCCGCCGCTCGCACGCCAGCTTGCCCCAGCGGCGCGACCAGGGATGACTGGCGGCGTCTCTGGCCGTCTGTTTTGGGGGGCCCGGCGCCCCCTAGCCGGAGAGTGTGGCCTCTTCCGGTCTTCCCCAACCAGGGCCGCGCCCCATTGGGAGCGCCTCTAGGGCTTGCCGCGCGCGCCCTTGCGCTTGCCCGCCTTGCCGGCGCCTGGTGTCGCCTTGTCGCCGCCGGCCTTGCTTGGCGCGTCGCGGGTCGGCGGGATCATCGCGCGCTCGCCCCACGCGAAGTCATAGCCGACGGCGCCGAAGGTCACGAGCGTCCGCTGGACGAGGCGCATCGGCTTGCCCTTCTTCAGCTCCGTTCCGGCGACCAACGTCATGAACTTACTGCCAAGATCGGTGATGGTCACCACGCCGTCCTTGTGGTTCAGGCGGGCGTGGCGCGGGCTGACGGTGGCGTGGTCGATTCGGGCGCCAGCGGTGGCCGCGCTGCCGACGATCACCTCCGACGTCAGCAGCTCAATGCGGTGCTTGCCATCTTCGGAGACCAACACCCCCCATGGCTTCTTGACCTCGGCAGCGGTCGCGGGCGCCCCGGGGGCTCTCACGATCGGCGGCGACGCGGTCGTCTTGACCCTGCCGGCGGGCGCGACGACCAAGGCCTCTGGCTCTGCGACCGGGGCCGTCGAGGCTGCGGCCTTTGCGATGGGCGCTGTGGCTTTGCCGGCGGGCGGAGCTGTTGGCCCCCTGGCCTGCGCAGCGGCGAGGCAAGGAGTCACCGCGACAGCCAGCAGAGCCATGAGCCCGGCGGTACGCGCCAGCGCGCGGCAACGCCGCTCCGGCAGAAATCCAGCCATGGTTGACCTCCGGTCGGCTCCCCGCCGCCGCATCCATCTCGCCATCGCCGCATCGCAGGGTCAAGCGATCTGCGCGCCGGGGCTGGCGCCGTCGACGCCGCCTGTGGTGGCGCTGGCGCCGTGGGCGTCGCCAAGGCAGACGGCTCGCTGCGCCCAGGCAGGTCCGGAGCCTCGTCGCAGGCGCTCGACAGCCAGTCGAGCGCCGACGCCGCCGGCGACGAGGTCGCGCAGGGTCGCCAGCAGCGACGCTGGCGGCGGCGGCAGCGTCGCACCATCGACGCTGGCGATGGCGCGACCGCCGGCGACCGCGTTGACCAGCAAGGCGAAGTCGGCCAGCATGAGGTCGGTCGGCAGCAGCTCCACGCGCTGCACCGCGCCGAGCGGCGAGGGTCCGGCGGCCGGGTCTAGGAGCGCCTCCAGCAGCGCCATGGTCGTGCTCCGCAGGGGCGCGGCGGCCTCGCACGGGGTGTAGAGCCGGCCACCGCGGCTGATCAGCAGCGCCGAGGTCGTCGCCTCGCTGAGCCGGCCCTCGACGTCCAAGAGGAGCACATCGTCGAGATCGCGGCCCTGTGCCGCCCGCAGCAGCATGCGCTCAGAGGCGACCGCGGCGCGCTTGCAACCGGCGAGCGGGTCCGCGGCGCTGCGCAGGCGCGGCCCGATCGTGACACGCGCTGGCGGCCGGACGCGATCGCCGGCGGCCCGGACTTGGGTCGCGAGGGCGCTCCGCGCAGGCGCCTGGGCCGGGTCGAGCTCGTCGTCGGCGTAAAGGTCGAGGCGCAGGCGCACGTATTCGGCCGAGCTGAGTCGGCGCTGCCGCAGGGAGGGAGCGACGGCGGCGCAGCAGGCGATGACCGCGGCGATCACCGCGGCGTTGCCGGGCCAAGGCAGCGCCAGCGCCTCGGCGTCGCCGCGCAGGCGGCCGAGGTGGAGGGGCAGCGCCGGGACTGCCTCGACGAGCGCTTGCGTGCCGGCAATGCCAGCGGCGTCGGCCAGGGCAGCGACGTCGGCCAAAGAATCGGCGCGCATCAGCAACGTGTCGTAGATCGCCTCGCCGTGGCGGGCCCTTGGCGCGCTGCCTGGCGTCGGCGGTGGACGATCTGCGGTCATGGCGGCGGCGCGCCCGGCCCCGACGCGCCGGCAGCTGTGGGGCCGCGGCCGTGACGCTGCTCCGCCTGGCAGACGCCAGGGGCGCGTGGACCCGGCAGTGCCGCCAAGGCCGCCAAGGCGTTGGCGATCCCGCGCGACTTGGTGAGCAGCTCGCTCCACTCAGCGGCGGGGTCGGAGTCCGCGACGATCCCGGCGCCGACCGCGAGCTCACCACCGTTAGGGCCGATGAGCGCTTGGCGAATCCCCACCGCGAGCTCGACCCGGCCATCGGGCCACAGCGCGCCAACGGCGCCGCAGTAGGGGCCTCGGCGCCGCGCCTCTAGGGCCACGATCTGCTCGATCGCCGCGATCTTCGGCGCTCCGCTGACGCTGGCCGGCGGCAACAGGGCCTCCAGCAGCCCAGCGCTGTCGACGCCAGGCGCCAGGTCGGCCTCCACCTCGCTCTCGAGGTGCCAGAGGGTCCGATAGGCCACGGCCTCGCAGAGGGCGCGCACCCGCACGCCATCGGCCCGGGCGACTCGGCCGAGATCGTGGCGCACCATGTCGACGATCATGGTGTTCTCTGCCCGCTCCTTGGCGCTCGCCAGCAACGCCGCCCGCCGGCGCAGATCGTCCGCATGTTCGCGCCCATCAGCCTCAGGCGAGCGCGCCACCGTCCCCTTGATCGGGCGGCTGCTCGCCAGTGTCTGCCCCTGTGGCCCTGTGGGCGTGAGGCGAATCAGCCGCTCCATCGAGGCGCAGATGAGGCGTTCCGGCGGCGTGCTGGAGGCTCCCGGTGCGGGCAGGTCGATGATCGCCGCGTAGGGCACCTGCTGCGCCGTCTGCAAGGCTCGCCACAGCGCGGCCGCGTCGGCGCCGTGCGCTGCCTGTGCCCAGCGTCGAGGCAGGGGCAGCGCCCGGCTGAGATTGACCTGGTAGACCCGCCCGTCAGCGATCGCGGCGAGCACGGCGTCTACGTCGCGCTGGAAGGACGCTCTGCCCAGGTCGAGGCCCGCCAGCCACGCCGCCACTTCGGCGCTCGTGCCTGCGACAGCCGCCTCTTCGGGGCCGGACCGCGCCGCGGCGACGGGCTGAAGATCGGCGGGATCGAAGACCAGCCAACGGCCGTCGGCCGCAGCGTCGAAGTAGCCAGCGGCGGCTGCGGCGGCCTTGGTGTCGGCGCCTGCCTCTCCGTGGCGATAGAGCCGACCGCTGACGTCTCTACTGCGCGCTCCGCGGGGCGCCACCGCCCGCCTCTCAAGGGCCGCGCCCAGCTCGAAGCCGAGGTAGCCAAAGGCGGCGAGCCCTTGAGCGGCGAGCCCAGCCAGCTCTCGTAGGTGGTCGCGGGCGAGCCGCTGGTCGGCGATGCCGCCGTCGCCGGCCAGCTCGCAGCGAAGCTCGCGGACGACGGCGGGCCGCGGCAGACGAAAGGCGGCGCAGGTCACCTCGTCCCAGGCGCCCGCGATAAGGGCCGGCGGGCGGTAGCCTGCGCTGGCGGCGACAAGGGCCGTCGCGTCCGGCCCTGGCGGTGAATCGGTCAGTGTCATCGGCGTTCGGTGCGCGATCACGGGCGATCCTCAGCGCGGACTGCGCTGGCGGGGCGCGTCCCCCGGCGCTCGAGCCAGGGCGTGCCGGAGCGCTGCGACGCCGACGGTGGCAGAACAGCCAGCCTTCGGCTAGACGGCGCCACCGATTGGCCCTCCGCGAGGGCACCTTGCCGCGCGACGCGCGCATCGCTGAAGGCTGGGAAGACGTCACGGGCAGAGAGGGGACTGGCGACGCCCTGACGGTGGTGGGCGGGGGCGGCGTGGCCGGCGCTCCGGCCCGAGCGTAAAGGGAGGGCAGCCAACCCGGCGCCTGTCGAACGGCGTCTAGGCTCGTCCGCCGCGTTTGCATGACCGCGGGTCGCGTGCCATGGTGGAGTGTGGAGGCATCACCCCGCATGGTCGCCGAATTCGCCACCTCGACCGCGTCCGCACGCGCCGGCGGCGACCTCGCTACGGCGGACCGTCCGGAGCTCGAAGGCGAGCGCCTCAGCCCCGGCGCCGACGCCGACGCCAACGCCGATCCGGCCTTGCAGGCTTATATCCGTCGGCTCGAAGAGCTCTTCGTCGCCCTCCGCGGTCGTGGCCTGGTGTGGACCCGGGACGACGTCGAATGTGCCACAGCGTGGTGGCGGGCCGGGGTCGCCTTGACGACTGCGCGGCGCGTCGTGGAGGGCCGCGTCCGCGCCCAGATCGCTGTGGGAGGTGCGCTGGCTGCGGCCATCACGCTGCGCAGCCATGACGCCGCGCTGCGCAAAACGCTTGGCCTTGGCGTCCCGGCTCCTGATGCGGCTCGCGGGTCCGCGGCCACCACCTCAGCGCGCTCGACGGACTGGGCGATCGATCCCGCGCTCGACGAGGCGGCGTTGCGGGCGGCGGAGGCCCGGAGCCTGGCGGCGGTAACTGCGGATCCTGCCCTCTCCGGAGCCATCGCCAGCGCCGGCAAGACCATGGCCCGCCGCCTGGCCGAGCCAGATGCCGACGGCGCCTCTGTCTTCGCCGCCGGCCACCTCGCGCTGCGGCGGCGCTTGCTCCTCGGCATCGGCGCGACCGCGCGCGCTGGCCTTGAGATCGACGTCAACGACCTCGTCGCGCTCGGCCTGACCCGGGCTGGCGCCTATGAGGTGGCGCTCTCCGCGCTCTGCGCCGCGCCGTGGCCGGATCTCGAGGGCTGGCGGCCACGTCCGGCGCCTCCGGCGTGGAGGCCGCGGGCCGCTGGCGCGAAGCAGCCGCCTGGACCGCCGGCGTCACGCCCAACCTCAGGCGGTGTGTCGACGGCGCCGTCCAAGGCGAGGAGGGCCTAATGGCGCGATGCCGACACTGCCAAGGTCGCGACGTCTTGACCCTCGCCGGTCCCCGCCACGCCGAAGCGCGGGTCTGTCGGCACCGCGCGGGCTGCGCCCGCTGCAGCGATCGCGGCGTCGAAGTCTACCACGACGCGATGGGCCGAGAGGTCGCGGCGCCGTGCGCCTGTGGCCTGCTCGATCTCGCCCGCCGCACCGCGCTCTACGACCGGGCCGCGATCCCTGCCCGCTTTCACGACGCCCGCTTCGACGGCTACCAGGCGCGAGACGCCAAGGGTAGCCAGCACGCCGCACGGGTGCTGTTCACGGAGCTGATCGACCACTTTCGGCCAGGTGACCGGGGCGTCGGCCTCTCCGGTCCGGCCGGCGTCGGCAAGACGCACCTGCTGGCCGCCCTCGCCGGCTACCTGTCGCTGCAGCGTGGCATCGAGGTGCGCTACGCCGACTTCAGTGATCTGGTGTCGGAGCTTCGGGCGCGCTTTGAGGTCGGCGGCGGCTCAGAGGCGCTGGTCGGCACCATCGCAGACGCGGAGGTGCTGTGCATCGATGAGCTCGGCAAGGGCCGCGCCACAGAGTGGGAACAGTCGATCATCGACGCGATCATCAGTCGGCGCTACAATCGCGGCCTGACACTGTTTTATGCGACCAACCACCCGCTAGACGACCACGCCGGCGGCCACGGCCTGGAGCCGCTCGCGGCACGCATTGGCGCCCGCGCTGCGTCGCGGCTGCGCGAGATGACCCGCCAGTTGACCCTCGAAGGCCCTGACGGCCGGGCGCTCCGAAACGGCTCGGGCGCGGCGGCAGACGCTGGCGAGCCGAGGGCCAGCGGCGATGGCCGAAGCCGCGGCAACGGTGCGCGCCAGGCGCCGCCGG
>SXNM01000434.1 GCA_005777155.1 Pseudomonadota bacterium
GCTGGAGGCGCGGCGGCGGGCTCTGCCGCTGCCGGCGCGGCCGCGTTGGCCTCAGCAGGCGCCTCGGCCTTGGCCGGCTCGGCGGCGGGCGCTTCCGGGGCTGCCGCCTCGACCTTGGCGGACGGGACCTCCTTGGAGGGATCCTTGGCGCAGCCGCTGAGCGCAAGGGCCATCGCCAGAGAGCTGGTCAGGGCCAGCGAGGAGCGGTCCCCGGCGCGCAGGCTGAATCGACCCCAATTCGTCATACAGTTCATCATTGCCTCTCTTCTTGTGCCACGTCTGCGACGGGCGAGTTTGTGCTGCAGGGCCCTGACGGACGCCCAGTCGACCTCCAAGAGGGGTGGGCGTGGCCTGCATGACGCCTGAGGACCCTCCCGGCCCCCCGACATCGCGAAAATAGGGAATCGCCTACTGTTGGCAAGACCGCAACGACGATAAAGACCATTGCACCCTGGGAACAATCAACGCCGCTTTATAGCGCAGGCGCCTAAGGCGACTGGCAGTCGTCGACCTGCAGCGGAGGCTTGTAGAGCTGGCTCAGGAAGGTGTCGATCTTGTGCTGTTGCAGTTGCGGATTATCACAGATGCTGAGTACATCCACATACTTGGTCGGAAAAAAACCGGCCATCGAGCCCAGCACCTTGTTGCCGTGCAGCTCCAGCTTGCCGATGCGCGCCAGCTTGGCAAAAGCGACTTGACCGAGGGTGTCGTTGTCGAGAATCGCGACCTCCGCCGCCTCGGTGGCGCCACCGAACGCCGCCAGCTTAGCCAGCACCTTGTTACCGCGAATCTCGAGCCGCGTCGGCTTCTGCACGCCTGACATCCCTTGCACCGCTTCGAGCTTGATGTTTCCCGTAATCTCAATGCGTTGAGTCTGATCTAGCTTGGAGAAGCCGTCGACGCCGAGCAGGCCGGCGTTGTCGGCGATCCGCAGCACCGTCGCCTGTCGCAGCTGCTGGAGCCCGCTCACCGTGCCGAGATCTGGGTTGGCGCGAATCTCAAGCATGACGCCAGATTTCTGGAGCGCCGCCAGCGCGGTCACGTTGGCGAGGCGGAGGTTCTCGGCGACGACGAGCCCTTGCGTGCCGGCGTCACGCAGCGACTCCAGGCCTGAGAGATCGACCAGGGCGGCGTTGTCGACGATCCGTACCGCCTCGCTCACCACCTCGATGCGGTCGAGGCCGGCGAGGCTCTCGAGCGCCGGATTATGGCGAATGACCAGGCCGTGGGCGATCTGCTTCAGCGCCGCAGTGTGCAGCGCTTTGAGCGTACCGTTGTCGAGGACAACGAGGTCGTGCCCGATTCGCTCCAGCGCGGCGAGGCCCTTCGCGGTCGCTAGGCTGTGGTTGCCTTGCAGGATGACGTCGCCGTCGATCTCGCGCAGGCGGCCGAGCGCGACGAGTTGGACGACGCCTGTGCCCTCAATGATGAGGCTACCGGTGATGCGGCGGACGTTGAGCAGGGGCGCGAGCCACGTGTCATCCGGGGTGGAGCTCGGGGTGCCGATGATGTGGACGTCACCTTCGACCACACACGACTTGGCCAGCGAGGCGGGCAGCGGCGCGCCCTCCAGGCCGAAAGGGCCCTCTGCGACCGGGCAACCTTGCTCGTTGGCGATGACCGCGAAAGAGGCAGCGCCGCGGGCCCCCTCCGAGCCGATGGCGTCGGCGTCTGCGCCACCGCCGTCGTCGGAGTCGCTGCATCCGCCGAGCGCCCTGATGCCGAGTCCGAGCGCAAAGAGCGCCGCTAGAGCCCTGCGAGCCTCGCCGCGGCCGCACCAGCCACGCCCCTCTCCTTGGTCCGCCGCGACCCACTTCTCCCGCATGGCGACCCCTCGACCCGCACCACCGGGCGCCTGGCCGCGGCGTAGGTCCTCGGGCCCGGACCGAGCGCTTGCGGCATCTTCCCCCATTCTCTAGCATGTAGACGCGATGCGCCAGCACCCCCATACCCCCGCCGCTGACCCCTCCTTCATCCGTTGGCCGCCGGTGGCGTCTGGCACGGAGGGGCCCTGGTCGACGCGTCAGGGGTCGACTGCCGCGCAGCTATGGCAGCCGGCGGCCCTGACGACTACGGCGGCGACCGCGCGGGCGGCCCTCCTGCCGGCGTCGGGCGCGCCAATGCTCTGGGCGGCGGCCGGGCTCCTGACGCTGGCCTTCGCCGCCGGCGCCTGCAGTGAGGAGGCCGCGCCGGAGCCCAAGGAGGTCGAGGACAGCGCCTTTGTCGGCTTCGATACCGGCGGGGTCGACGTCGGCGACGCGGCGCAGATCGAGGCTGAGGTTGAGGCGACTTCGGGTTGCAACGGCGCGGTCGGCTGCCCCTGCACCACCAACGCGGAGTGCGACAGCGCCGTCTGCGCGATTTTTCCGGCCGGGCTCCGCTGCGCAGCGCCCTGTGGCGCCGATGACTGCGGCGACCTTGAGGTCTGCGCGCCGATCTTGGCGACTGAGGGCGATCCGATGCAGGTCTGCGTCTCGACCCTCGCGACCCTGTGCAGCCCGTGCAAGAGTGACTCTGAGTGCACCGCCCCCGGCGTCGTCGACGCCCGCTGCGTCCGTCGCGGCAGTGACGGCTCGTTTTGTGGCCGCGGCTGCGTGCAAGACAGCGACTGCCCTGGGGGATATGCCTGCCAGGACGGCGTGTCGGTGCAGGGTGCGACGGTGCGCCAATGCGTGCCGTCCGGCGACGCGCTCTGTGTCTGCAACGGCCACGCCATCGCCGTGCAGCGGCAAACGCCCTGTGAGGTCAAGGGTGCCGCTGGCGCTGCCTGCCCGGGGCACCGCGCCTGCCTCGCCGCCGGACTTGAAGGCGCTCCCCCTGGCGGCGGCCTCACCGCCTGCCTCGGCAAGGCGCCGGGGCCGGAGGCGTGCGACTCTACGGACAACGACTGCGACGGTCAGACGGACGAGGGCCCCGCGGGCTGCGACGACGGTGACGCGTGCACCAAAGACGCTTGCCAGCTCGCCAAGTGCGTCACGAGCGCCGACAGCGGCGGCTGTGACGACGGCAACGCCTGCACCCAGGGCGACACATGTGTCAACGTCGGCGGCGTCGCCACGTGCCAGGGCGGCATCGTCAGCTGCGACGACGGCGATCCGTGCACGTCCGAGTCGTGCGTCGGCCAGAAATGCCAATTCGCGCCGCTCAGCGAAGGCGCCTGCGACGACGGCAACGCTTGCACCTCCGCCGATCAGTGCATTGGCAAGGGCTGCGCCGGGCTCGCCAAGTCCTGTGATGACGCGAACATCTGCACGGCCGACGCCTGCGACGCCGCCACAGGCGCTTGCAAGGCCACCGCCATGCCCGGCGCGAGCTGCGACGACGGCGACGCCTGCACAAAGGGCGACGCCTGCGCCGTGCTGTCTGGCGACAAGGGCGCGGCCTGCGCTGCTGGCAAGCCGAGCACCTGCGACGACGGCAACGCCTGCACCATCGACAGCTGCGACCCCACCAAGGGCTGCGTGAGCGCCGCCGACGTCGGCAAGAGCTCGCCCTGCTACGACGGCCCGCCAGACACCAACGGCAAGGGCAGCTGCAAGAGCGGCAGCGCCGCCTGTGGCGCAGATGGCCAACTCGGCGCCTGCCTCGGCCAGGTCCTTCCCCAAGGCGAGCTCTGCGGCCCGACGGGCCCGGTCGACAAGGGCAACGGCATCGACGAGGACTGCGACAGCGTCACGGACGAGGGCTGCGGGCAGGTCGGGCCCGCCGATCCGCCGAAGGTGCGGTGGCGTTTCGCGTCCGTGCATGTCCGCGGGGCGGCGGGAGGCGCGGTCTGGGTCAGCGGCGCCGGCAGCGGCCTGGCGGCGACGATGACGTCAGGTGGCGCGGGCGCGCCCTCGCTTGGGCTCGGCTGGTATCAGTCGCTGCGGGGGCTCTGGAAGTGACGTCGCCGGGGCCGGCGCCGACGCCGCGCCGCCATGCGATACCCGCTGGGGCGAGCGCGCCCTGGAGGGAGGAGGTAGAGATGGACCAGGAGCGAAATTCTCCGCCAAGCGCGGCGCGGTGGGCGTCGGCCGATGGGTTCTGCCGCGGCGGCGCGCTGGTTCGGGGCATCGCCGCCTCGCGTGGCGCAGCGCTCGTCCGTGGCGTGGCCGCGCTCGCGCTGACCTGGGGTCTGTTCTCGGCGACGAGCGCGCAGGCGGCGGCGCCCAAGACCCTGCTCATCGAGGGCTACGTCCACACCGCCGCCGGTCCCGTCGTCGACGGCAGCTACACGGTCGCCTTCGCGCTCTATCCCGGCGAGAAGGCGGCGACGGCGTTTTGGCAGCAGGTGGGGGCCAAGGTCGAGGTCAAGTCGGGCCAATTTGCCTACACGCTGGGCAGCGGGACGCCGCTCGACCTCTCGGCGCTCGGCGGTGCGCCCGAGGTGTGGCTTGGCATCAAGGTCGGGCAGGACCCCGAGCTGCCGCGGGGCCAGCTCCACGCCGTCGCGTTCGCGCTCCATGCCGCCAGCGCCGATGTCGCCGCCGGGCTCTCTTGCACCGGCTGCGTCAAGTCCTCGGCCTTGGTCTGGGATGGTGACCTCGACCTTGGCGCCTTCAACCTCAAGGTCCAGGCCGTGACCGCCAAGACCGTCAACGGCCAGACCGTCGTCGCCCAGGAATTCATCGGCGACGGCAGCAAGCTGACCGGGTTGAGCGTCAAGGTGCCGAGCGGCAGTTGCCCGAGCGGGCAGGTGGTCAACGGCATCAAGTCCGACGGCAGCCTCAGCTGCGTCAAGGTGACGCAGGACGCGCCGAGCGGCTCATTGGAGGCGGTGTCTGGCGGAATCTTGAGCAATGAGTTCACACACATCGAGGTGGGCCCCGACCCGAAGGTGCCGATCCCGGACAATACCGGCCTGGAGGCGCTCTCGACCGTGACCTACGAAGACATCGGCGTCATCAAGACGATCTCGGTCTCGGTCGAGCTCGGGAACTCGGACCTCTCCAAGGTCTCGATGGTGCTTCTGCCACCGGACGACAAGAAAAACGGCTACTTGCTCTGCGACCCCTGCGGCAAGAGCGGCGAGAAGCAGCTGAAGCTGACGTTCCCCAACCCGACGCCCTTGCAGCAGGGCAACCTCGGGACTTGGATCGGTAAGTCCGCGAAGGGGACGTGGAACCTCAAGGTCAAGGACACGGGCTACTGCATCGTCCAGCTGCCCGGCAACGAGACGTACTGCGACGTCAACAAGGGCGTCGACGGCAGCATTCTGGAGTGGGCGATGACCATCTCGACGGTGAGCTCCACCGACATCTCCGCCAAGGGGCAGCTCTTCGCCATCGGCGGAATCCGCATCGGTGGCACCAGCGCGCCGTGCAGCAGCAAGCTGGCCGGCAGCCTGCGCTACGTCGGCAGCGCTGGGCTGCAGCTGTGCAACGGCAGCGGCTGGGTCGTGGTCGCCAAGTAGTCGCAACCGTGCAGGATTCGAAGTGGACCAGACCGAGTACCTAATCGTCGGCGCCGGCATGAGCGGCCTCGCGACCGCCAACTTTCTGCCGGCCGGCAGCGACTACCAGGTCGTTGAGGCCGACGCGGAGCCTGGCGGCTACTGCAAGACGGTGCGCCAGGACGGCTTCGTCTGGGACTACTCTGGGCACTTTTTCCACTTTCGTCACCCCGAGATCGAGGCCTTTTTGCGCGCCCGCATGCCGCCCGGCGAGGTGTTCGAGGTGCACAAGCGCTCCTCGATCCTGCTCGACGGCGTACACCGAGTTGAGTTTCCATTCCAGAAGAACATCCATCAGTTGCCGCTCGCAGACTTCCTCGCCTGCCTACACGACCTGCACTTTCGCGACCAGGCGGCGGCGCAGGCGCGCAGCGAGGGCGTGGCCGAGGACAGCTTCTTGGCGATGCTCTATGGCCGCTTCGGCCGTGGGATCGTCGAGCGCTTCCTGCGTCCGTACAACGAAAAGCTCTACGCGGTGGGCCTCGACCAGCTCGACCGCGAGGCGATGGGGCGCTTCTTCCCCAAGGCCGACGTCGACGACATCTTTCGCACCTTCGGCCGCGCCGCCGCTGGGGAACTAGACGGCGACGGCGGCTACAACGCGCACTTCAGCTATCCGCGTGGTGGCGCCATCGAGTACGTGCGCGCCCTGCTGAATGACCTCGACCCGGCGCGCATTCACCTGTCTGAGCGGCTGCTCTCGGTCGACCTCGCGGCGCGCGTCGCAGTGACGACCCGGCGCCAGGTGCGCTTTGACCACTTGGTCAGCTCGGCGCCGCTGCCGACGTTGCTATCGATCTGCGGACAGGCTTTTGATCGCGCGCTCTACAGCTGGAACAAAGTCCTGGTCTACAACCTCGGCTTTGACCGCAAGGGCGCCGACCGCGACCACTGGGTCTATATCCCCGATCGCGACAAGGTCTTCTATCGCATCGGGTTCTACGACAACATCTTCGCCACCGACCGCATGAGCCTCTACATTGAGATCGGCCTGCGCGCCGACGCCGAGGTCGATGTCGAGGCGACCTTGCCGCGTGTCCTCGACGATCTTCGCCGGTGCGGCGTCGTCACCGACCAGCAGCTCTCGTCCTGGCACTCTGTGGTGCTAGATCCGGCGTATGTCCATGTTTCGCAACGGGGACAGCAAGACGTCCAGCGCTGGCGGGCCCACCTCGCCGACCACGGCGTGCACAGCATCGGTCGCTACGGCGGCTGGACCTACTGCAGCATTGAGGACAACCTGCTAGAGGCGCTGGCCCTGACCAAGGCCTTGACCGGCCACGGCGCCCAGCTCGAAAGGCCCGCCGGCCGGCATGGCTGAGCAGCGCACAGGCTCGGCAGACGAGGGGCCCAATGCGGCGGGGTCGCACCGACGGCGCGCGGCGCCGCAGTCGCGCACCCCTCCTCCTTGAGGTCCGCAGGAAACGCCCATGCAGCCCTACCTCGACCTGATGCGCCGCGTCCTGCACGAGGGTAAGCCGCGCACAGACCGCACGGGCGTCGGGACCATGGGCCTTTTTGGCGCCCAGGTTCGCTACGACCTGCGGCAGGGCTTCCCGTTGGTCACCACCAAGCGGCTGCACCTGAAGTCCATCGTCC
>SXNM01000435.1 GCA_005777155.1 Pseudomonadota bacterium
GACAGGCCCACGCGCTGCTCGCTGAGCTGGCGCAGCGGGCTCGCGCCTCCCTCGATCGAACCTGAGCGGCGCGATGCAGGCCGTCGAGAGAAATTTTGGACGCGTGACGCCGCTCTGCCAGCCTTGGCGTCATGCCCGGACGCCCGATCGCTAGCGCCATCACCGAGTTCCTGGCCCACGTCCGCCTTGAGCGCAACCTCGCGCGCAACACCGCGTTGGCCTATGGCCGTGACTTGGAGCGATTTCGCGCCTATAGCGTTGATCTGCGCGGCCTCCAGGCGGCGTCGTCTGTGAACACTGAGGTGCTCACAGACTACCTCGGCGACCTCCACGATTCGGAACTGCACGGTCGCAGCATCGCCCGTCACCTGTCGTCGCTGCGGAGCTTCTTTCGCTATCTTGTAGACTTCGGCGATGTCACGGACAACCCGGCGGCGCTGCTTGAGCGACCCGCTCTGCCTCGCCCCCTGCCGCGGGTGCTGAGCGCCCAACAGGTCGAACGGCTCCTGCACAGCCCAGGGCTCGGCGGCGCCCGGGCGATTCGTGACACGGCGATGCTGGAGACCCTGTACGCGACGGGTCTTCGCGTCAGCGAACTCTGCAGCTTGCGCCTTGAAGATCTCGACCTGCAGCGCGGCCTCGTCCGCACGCTCGGCAAAGGCCGCAAGGAGCGCCTCGTCCCGATCGGCGACGCGGCGCTGGTCGCCCTGCGGCGCTACCTCGCCGGGCCGCGCAGCGAGCTCGGCGGCGCCGAGGCGAGGCAAGAGCTGTTCGTCAACGGGCGTGGCCGGCGAATGACGCGTCAAGGCTTTTGGAAGCTGCTGCGGCGGCACGCCGACGCCGCTGGCATCGATCAGCCGATCTCGCCCCACAAGCTCCGTCACTCGTTCGCGACGCACCTGCTCGCCGGTGGCGCCGACCTGCGCGTGGTGCAGACCTTGCTCGGCCACGCCGACATCGGCACCACCCAACTCTACACCCAGGTCCAGAGCGAGCGGCTGCGCCAGGTGGTCGATCGGCACCACCCCCGCGGCTCCTAGTCACCCCCGGCGGCGGGCGGCGGATCGAGCCCAGTCGGCGGCTGCACCGCTTTGGTCGGCGGCGGCGCGTTCATCGCGTTGCGCCGGCGTAGCGCGTGGCTGACGCCTGACAGTGCGAGCAGCAAGCTGATGATGGTGATCGCCCAGCTCAGGTCATCGGTGGCCCGCACCAAGATCGCGATCGCCGTCAGGCAGACGCAGATGAGGTACAAGATCAGCACCGCCTGGCGCTGGTTGAGACCGAGGTCGAGCAACCTGTGGTGGATGTGCCCGCGATCGCTAGAGAACGGAGACCTCCGCGCCAGGGTCCGGCGGACCACGGCGAACACGGTGTCCAAGATCGGGATGCCGAGGGCCACGACCGGCAGCAGCAGCGACAGCGTCGTGCTCCGCTTGCCGGCGCTCCACAGCGAGCAGGCCGCGAAGATGTAGCCGAGGGCCATGCTGCCCGTGTCGCCCATAAAGATGAGCGCCGGCGAAAAGTTGTAGAGCAGAAAGCCGAGTACGCTGCCGCCGATCGCCGCCGCGAACAGCGCCAGGGGGCCGTTGCCGTCGAGCAGCGCGATGGTGAACAGCGAGATGGCGGCGAAGAACGCGATGCCGCCAGCCAGGCCGTCCAACCCATCGATTAGGTTCATGGCGTTGACCAGCGCCGCCACCCAGATGACGGTGAAGGGCAGGCTCCACATGCCAAGATGGAACGGTTCGTCGAGGACCGTGATGCGGTCGAACGACAGCCCGCCAGCCCAGAGCACGACCCCGACCGCGATCTGCACCGTCAGCTTCGGCAGCGCTTTCATGCCGCGCAGATCGTCGACCAGCCCGAGGGCGACGATGGCGAGAAAGCCGACCAGAAACGCAATCGAACGATTGGGCTCGCGGATCAGATCCTGCGCCACCTGGTTGTGCCAGCCGAGCAGGGCAAGCAGCGGCGCCAAGAAGCCCGCGGCGATGGCGACTCCGCCCAGGCGAGGGATCTCCCCGGCGTGGACCTTGCGCTCGCCGTCCGGTGGATCGAAGAGCCGCATGTGACGCGCCAAGCGCAGTACAATTGGCGTCAGCAGCGCAGAGATACCGAGCGCGATCAGGAATGTGACGAGGTAGGTCTTCACCGGCTTGCCGCCCCTCGCTACGGCCCGAACTGCGCGCCGCGGCCACCAACCTCGCCATTTGTTGCCGGGGCCGGCCTCTGGGTTGTAGGCCCATTCGGATGATCGCGCCAGAACCGCCTCTGCCAGCCGCGGAGCCGCTCGCCCGCGCGTCAGCAGGGCCGACCTAGCGGACGAGGCGAAGCGCGGGTCTGGGTCGCGGTGGCGGTGCTTCCGGCTCAGGGCCCTCGGCCGGCGGCGATCCGTCGGCCAGGGGTAAGCGGTCCGCGCCCTCAGCCGCTGCCGGCGTCGCCGCCGCATCCATCGCCAACGGCGCGGCCGCCGGGCGCTCGCCTGACCCCTCCGCCGAGTTCTGGACCTCATCGCCTCCGCGGCCGATCACGCGCAGGTTGGGCCGATTGGCCGTGCGTCGCGGGGCCAACGACGCCTCGCCGCCACCAGGAAGTTCGAGCGCGATCGCCTCGCTCAGCGCCGCCTCAACCGGCGCCGACGTCGCCCGAATCCGACCGATCTCGACGCTGACGCTGCCGGCCGCCGAGTGCGCTCGGACCTCTTCGCCCTCGACCTCGACGACGCCAGGCAGGGCGCAAGGGCCCGGACCCTCCGCCGCCGCCGCCGGCTGGAGCGCAGGCGGGATGGTCTCGGTCCATGTGAAGCTGCGTCGCACCACCTCGCTGCGTATCGCGACAACCGCCGCCCATGGCACGCGACAGAAGGTCGGCGTTCCCCGAAATGACAGCGACGCCTCCACCGCCTCGGCGTCGAAGCGAAAGTCCTGTAAGTGGAATTTCCACGCGTAGTTGAGCACGAGCGTGTCTTGCTTCTGAAGCCAGCGCGGCACGACTACGCCGGGCAGCCGGGGATCGAGGACGATCGCGGTCAAGCCATGCTCGAGCATCGCCTCAAACACGCGGTGTTTGCCCTGCAGCGCCAACGGAAGCTCGCCCACATCGGCCATTCAACCCTCCGTGCCCCCATCGTCCGCGTCTTCGCCCTCCCACTCCATGCGGTAGTGGAAGCGCTCACGGCCGATGCGGCGAAACCCCAAGCTGCGATACAACACCGCAGCCGGCGCGTTGCCTTGGTACGCCTCGAGGTCGATGGCCTTGATGCCGCTCGGTCGCGCCCGCTCCATCAAGCCCTCTACCAACAGGCGGCCGAGACCCAGCCGACGCCAGCGGCGCCCCACGTAGAGCTCCTCAATCCACATCGCCTTGCCGCCGGCCTTTACCGACAGCAAGCGGGTGGCGACTAGCACCCCAACCGCTCGCCATGGCCGCTCATCGTCGTCAAGGGCGCGCACCACCAGCACCATCGCTCGTGGCTCCGCCAGCATCTCATCGAAGACGCCGGCCAAGGTCGGCAGATCGAATACCATGTGTAAGTCGCTGAGATCTTCAGCGAACAGCGCGACGACGTCTTCACGATCAGCGGCGGTGGCCGGCTCGACCCGGTAGCTCGCAATCATCGAGACCTCCGCTTGCCTCGGCCGATCGGTGCGCTGACGCTGAATCGCCGGGGCGGCGGTTGCGTCATTGGCATGAGGTCGCAGCACGCTCGTCCGGCGGTGCGCCTGTCGTGGCTAGGTGCCGCCTAGCCACTGTCTCAGCGCCGGCGCGCGTGTTACGCTGCGCGGCAGGAGGTTCCTCATGCCCACAACCCCGTTCCACCCTGCCACAGGTGCCGGAGGCAGCGGAAGCCCCGGACGGCCCGTACGACGCCTCTGCGCTGCCCTCGCGTCCCTCGGAATGCTCTGCCTCGCCACCACGGGCGCCTTCGCCGCTGACCCCAAGCCTAGCCTCAAGGTGCGCAACCCAAGCCCAACTGCGCCTGCGCCCGTGCCAAACCCGCCCGCTCCTGCTCCCGCTCCCGCGCCCGCTCCCGCGCCCGGACAGCCCGCGCCTGCGCCCGGACAGCCCGAGCCCAGCCCGCCGGCGCCTCCGGCCGGCAAGGCCGCGCCTGGCGCCCGCAAAGGCGGTGGCGACGATGCCAGGAACCCAAATGACCACGGAGGACTCGGTCCGAACGTGCGCCACAAGAACGCCAAAGCCGACGACGGCGAGGTCGCCAGCGAGTTCAAGGACGGCACCCCGCTCGCCGTGGTCCGCGCCGCGTTCCGTTGCGCGCTTGAGCAGGACGAGTCCTCGGGATTTGACTGCTACATGCCGCTCAACGTCGAGAACAACCGCAACAACGAGAACGCCAGGACGCACTTGCGGCGCTACCAGTGGGCGCACTTCCGCAAGTGGGCGCCAACCTATCCGCTCGCCGGCAAGGAATTCGCGCTGCGACAGACCCGTCAGGTCCCCGCGAAGCTCGAGGCCGAGACCCAGGAGATCAAGTACTTCTTCGTCAGCCGTCACCGCGACAACCCGGCGCCCGTGACGCTGCGGCGTGAGCGCGGGGCGTGGCTGATTTACGCCAACTCACTTTAAGCTCGCGCGAATCCGGTGCTTCGGGGCGGCACGCTGTCCGCTGCGCACACCCTTGTTGTCGGGACCCGGCGTGAGACGCTCCCAATTTGGCGCCGTGGACGCCGATCAGGACGCGGCGCTCATCGGGGAAGGCTGGAAAACGACAACTTTCCGGCCATCAGGCGCAGCGCTCCCCAAAAAAGCTGGCTAGAGACGCGCCCGCTCATCGCTGTCCGCTTCTCTTCTAGCCAAGGCTGACGGCGCCCCGGCCGACCAAGCGCTCGATGCGCCCGATGAGCGCCGACGATGGCACCACCTCGATCGGCGTCCTGGGATCGATCAGCACCCGCCCCTCGCCAGGCACCCGCACCAGCAGGCGCACCTGCGCAGTGGTCGGGGGCGTCGGCGCGGTCGGCACTGGCCCCGTGGCGCGACCAGCCCCGGCGCTTGCTGGCGCGACGGCGGGCACCGTCGGCCGGGGCATGGGCGTCGGCGCGGCGGTGAAGGCGTCCAGCTGGCCAGCGTCGGCGTCGGTGGCCGAGGGTGACAGCTCGCCCGCCGGCGACAGCGCAGCGGCCTCCTGCGCTGCCAGGGCCGCGTCGGCCGCTGGGCCGAGCGCCGCCGCGCGCCGCAGCAGATCGGCGAGCTGTTGCAGCGCAGCGCCACGGCAGTGCTCTGGCATCAGCTCAATGCGGAGGTGGTCGGTCAGCTTCTGCACCTCGTCCTCAAGGATCCAGGCCTCATCGACCACGAGGCGGTTGATCTGCTCATCTTGGCGGTCGGGGCTAATGGAGATCGTGATCAACAACGGCTCGTTACGCGCCAGCAGGGGCCGCAAGCCGTCGAGCGCCCGATCGAACACCGTGAGCTCGGCCTGTCCCGAGAGGTCCTCGAGCAGCAGGAAGCCCATGCGGCTGCCTTTGGCGGTCAGGCGCTCACGGAAGCCGCTCACAGTCCCAGCCACCTTCACCACCGTCCGACCGCGCGAGTTGACCTCGCGACGGATCTCCGGGTCCTTGGCCTGCGAGAGCGGACGCACCGAGAGCTTGGACAGCTTGCCCTTGACGCGGTCGAGGGGATGCCCCGTCACGTAGAACCCAAGGCATTCCTTCTCATATTCAAGAAGCTGGCGGAGGGTCCAGATCTCGGTAGGCTGGCTATAGGTCTCCTGCACCTCGACCTGGGTCACAGAGGTCAGGCCGCCGAAGAGCGATCCCTGCCCGGCCTCACGGTCGCGCACCTCCTCAGCCGCGCGATCGAGCGCCTTGCCCAAGGTCGCCCACAACATCTCGCGGCTCTGCAAAAAGCCGTCGAGCGCGCCGCACTTGACCAGCTGCTCCAGCACCCGCCGGTTGAGCATACGGCCGCTGACCCGCCGACAGAGGTCGAACAGGCTCTTGAACGGTCCCGCCCGTCGCGCCTCCAGGATGGCGTCAATCGCAGCCTCACCGACGTTCTTCACCGCCGCGAGCCCAAAGCGGATCGCCCCCTCGGCTACGGAGAAGGACAGCTGGCTGTGGTTGACGTCGGGCGGCAGGACCTTCTGGCCGGCGCCGCGCGCCTCTTGGATGTACTGCACCACGGCGTCAGTGTCGGCGGCGTCCGAGGTGAGCAGCGCGGCGAAAAACTCAGTCGGGTAGTGCGCCTTGACCCACGCCGTCTGGTAGGTGATGAGGCCATAGGCGGCCGAGTGTGACTTGTTGAATCCGTAGTTGGCGAAGCTCTCCA
>SXNM01000436.1 GCA_005777155.1 Pseudomonadota bacterium
GGTGCTGTCGCCGCCAGCGGTGCTGTCGCCGCCAGCGGTGCTGTCGCCGCCAGCGGTGCTGTCGCCGCCAGCGGTTGTGTCGCTAGTCGCGGTGTCCGTGCCGCCGCCACCGCTGCCACTATCATCGCTGCACGCCTGCAAGCCAGTGAGCGCCAGGATCAGCGCCAGGCCGAGGCCCATCCAGTTCTTCATCTCTTCCTCCTAACTTCATGCCGTCGTTCGCTGACGGCTCTACGCGCCAGATGTTGATGTCGGCGCTTCACCCGATCACCGTCGTCGCTCCCTTGGCTACGTCCGGCGCTTCGTCCGGGCCTCCACAGCCTAGAGGCGCAAAACATTGCCTGCTGTCGTTCGCATATGCAAGCCCAGACGACGAAAAGTTTGCATCCATGCTCTGCGCACGGGTCCACGGAAGGGCAGAGTCGAAGCGGCGGAGGTCGAAGGGCATCGCGCGGCCCAGCGGCGCATCTGGCGCCGTTTGGCGCCGCGGGACGGGCGTCATGTCCGCGCAACGGTCATCGTCGCCTGCCCAGGCTAAGCTCCGTCAGAGCGGGCGGCGGCTTGACCGCAGGACGTAGAGCTCGAGGCCCGCGCCACCTGCCACCTGCCGCGGCAGGCCATCGCCTGCAGCGACTCAGCGCATTGGAGTCGATGGGATGCGCGCCGCGCGTCCGGCTCAACTGCCCCGGCGCTGTGGCGCGCGCCGGACGTCGCGGCTGGCAAGGGGCGCGGCGACCTGCGCCCGCGGGTCCGCAGCGTGGCTGGCGCGTGGGCGTCGGGGCGTCGGCGTCGGACCACCTCCGCTCCACGCCAGCGGGGCCGGAACCACCGGGTGCGGGCGGCGATCGAGCCGCGCCGGCTCGCCCTTCACGACGGAGCGGTAGACGGCGACGATGCGGTCGAAGGTCTCGCGCCAGTCGAAGTGCGCGAGGGCGAACGCCTGGGCCCGCGCGCCGTAGCGACGCGTCAGCGCAGGATCGAGCAGCTGCAGCCAAGCCGCCGCCAGCGCCCGAGGGTCGAGGTCGGGGACGACCAATCCGCCTCGGCTTTGACGCAGCAGTTCGCCGACCGACAGCGCGTCGACGCCGATGAGGGCGGTGCCGCAGGCCATGGCCTCCGCCGCAGAGAGGCCGAAGGTCTCGGTCGGCGACAGGGCGGCCACCACATCGGCGCTGGCCAGGACGCGCGCCATCTGCTGGCGATCATCGACGAAGCCGAGGTGATGGACCTGCCCAGGGAAGGCCTCGAGCAGCGCCTGGACCTCTGGCTCTCCCGGTCCGCGGCCGGCGAACACCAAGCGAGCGCGCGGCCCGGCGATGGCGGCGACGGTGCGAAAGGCGTCGATCATCGTAGAGAGGCGCTTCTCGCCGCACAGCCGATGCGGGAAGCAGACCACGACGTCATCGTCGCCGGCGCCCCAGCTCGCACGCAAGGCGGTGTCGCGCCGCTCGGGGGTGAACAGCTCGAGATCAACGCCGAGCGGCGTGATGGAGACATTCCGCACGCCGTGGTGGGCCAGCTCGTCGCGCAGGCAGTCTGCGGCGGCGATGGTGGCGTCGAACCGGCCGTAGGTGCGGGCGGCCCACCACCAGCCGATGCGTTCGGCGGTGCGACTGAGCAGGGGCTGCTTGGCGAGCGGCCTGCGCAGGTAGGCGTCCGGGTAGTGGGCATGCCAGAAGCCGACGAGGCGCGCGCCGGTGCCAGCGGAGGCGAGCCTGACGAGGTCTGGCGTCAAGTACGGGCTGCCGACCTCGATCACGTCTGGCCGCACCTGACGGATGATGCGGCGCAGCGCCAAGGGATCGATCACCGCGCGGTAGCCGCTCTTGCCCAGCGGGAGCGCCGGGATGTAGTGCAGCGTCGCGCCGCCGTGTTGCTCTTGGCCGAAGCGGTCGCTTGGCACCACGAGGTGGTACGAGACGTCGCTGCGGGCGCCCAGGTGCTGCAGCTTCTCGGTATGGTAGCGACGCACGCCACCACCGGTCGGCGAGAAGAAGTCGTTGACGTCGAGCGCGATCAGCGGGCGCGAGAGCGCCTGTGGCGTCGACGCAGCGCCGCTGCTCACCGTCGTCGGCGCCAGCGTCGCGGGTTCGGGTCGTGTGCGGGCGAAGTGCATCTGCGCCTCAAGGCCTCGGGGGCCTGTTGTCGCCGTTGGGTCGGCCGTCACGCCTCGCGTGTCGGTCGTGCGTTGCTTTGGAGTACGGCTGCTCCAAAGTCGCGCTTGGGTTGGGGCGCTGACACCCCGCCCCGCTCTGGGGCCGCCCCGCGCCGTGTATCCTGGCCCCGCACCGCGCCTGGGCAAGAATTCGGCCGCCGGTCTTGGAGTATCACTGCTCCAACGTGCCTAGCTGGGGTGGCGCATCGCGACCTGAGGGGAGGCCGCGACCGCTGGCAATCTCAGTGTCTTGTCGCTCTGTTAGCGATTGGTGCGTGGCTTCGGTCGCGCCGGGCCACACCTCTGGTCACTGCACATGCCGTGCCACATGCTGTGGTCGCCAGGCGTCGGCGTCGGCGCGGGGCGGTAATTGTGGGAGGGGACCATGGCCGAGGGTGATGAGCAGGTCGCGGCTGGCGCTGAGATCGCCGTCGGGGCGCCGGCGAGCCCGCCCGATGCCGAGCTGCAGCTCGCGTTGCGAGACGTCGTGCAAGTTCGGGCTGCTGTGGCGTTCGCCTCGCTGCCGATGATCGCCTTCGCCGGCCAGCCGCCGGAGCTGGTCCTCGCCGTGTTTCTAAGCCGCCACGCCGATGTCGACGCCGAGCTGGCCGCCATCGCCGAGGGCGCTCGCGCGGCCCTGGAGGCGCTCAGCCGCGACGCGGTCGCAAATGGCCAGGCGCCACCGCCGGCGCTGCCGGTGCTGCCCGTGTCGCTGGCCCGGCCGCTCGACGGCCTCGCCCAGGCGATCGTCCTGACCCGTACTGAGTTTCACGTCGCCGACGCCAACGCGCTGCTGCAGGCGCGCCGGCCGCCGCGGCCCTGGTGGCGTCGCCTCTTTGGCGGGTAGCGAGGGCGCCCGGCGCGGCCAGGGGCGCCGGAGCCGAGCCTCAGCCGCCGCCGACGAAGCCCACCAGCTCGAGGTGGTCGCCCTCGTTCAGCGCCGTGGTGGCGTGGTTGGCGCGGCGGGCGATGGAGCGATTGCGCTCGACCGCCACAGTCTCTGTCGCCACGTCAAGCGTGCGCAGCAGCTCGGCGATGGTAGTCCCCTGCGGTACCCGCATGGGAGCGCCGTTGACCACGACCTCCAGCGTCAGAGCCTCCGGCATGGCATCGGAGTTCACGGCCATTGGCGCTCCTCAGGTGACTCGGCCGGTGGCGGCGCGTCGCTCAGGGCGAGGCCGAGAATCGGCCAGGCGACGACCAAGATGTCGGTATACGCCAAGAAGTAGTCGACCAAACTGTGCACGGCGAAGGCGAGCACCGCCGCCTGGAGCGCGATGGTCTCGATGCGCGCCGCGGCCGCCGCTTCAGATTCCAAGCGCGTCGGCCTCGCTGCCGCGTCCGGCAGGCTGGCAGCGCTCCGCCTCCGCCGGAAGTGGCGGCCGACCGCGACGGCGACTCCGAGGAGCAGGCACAGACCGACGAGGCCAAGATTTGCCGCGGTCTCCATGATCACCGAGTGTGCGCGCGCCCGCGAATCCCAAGCGCCAGACCGAACGTGGCGGCCGTAGAGCTGACGGAAGCGATCGGCGCCGTGGCCGACCCATGGCCGCTCTAAGAAGAGCAAGCCGGCCGCTCGCCAGTATTCCGAGCGGCCAATCTCGATCGGGCGATGATTGAATTGCCTCATATAGCTGAGCGGCTCGACCTCGAACACGCCGCTGCCGTCATCGACGAGGCAGGTGAACTGAGCGGGCTCGACGCCGACCTCGCTCAACCAGAGCACGTCTTTGCGCCGGATGTCGACGACGACGTCTACGCTCTTGCGGCCGACCGGCATCGTGACGGCGACCGTCAGCGTGACCCCCTCGCCGGCGTCGATCGCGGGCAGCGGCTGGTAAGTGAAGTCAGCGGGCGAAGGCGCCTCGTCGCGCGGCAGCCGGACGACCGCCAGCTCGCCCGGCGCTTGGCGGTTGCTGAGTGGCCAGGCGCCATCGTTGCGGACGTGGACCAAGACGCCGACCTTGGCGTCTGGGCGTCCGACGCAGTCGCTGTCGACGCGGTACGAGACGGCGTAGCTGCGCTGCTCGAAGCCGAGGCGAGCGCGCATGTCTGGGTTGAGCAGGAACGAGAGCGCCAGCGCCAGCGCCAGCAGGCCAGCCCGCTGGTGCAGGGCGCGCAGGCCTTCTCGCCGCCCGACGGTGGCGCAGTAGCCGAGGCAGAGCAGGCCGGCGATCATGCCGGCGCGGGAGTAGGTCAGCGCCAGCCCGGTGACGACCGCCAGCGACCAGGCCGTCGCGGCGACACGGTAGGCGCCGCGCGCGCGCAGAGACAGCGCGAGCACCAGCGGCAGGCAGAGCTCCAAATAAGCGGCCATCGTGTTGGCGTGGCCAAAGACCGACGACAGCCGCTGCTCGCCGAGCATCCACGTCGGTTCGAGGCGAAACCAGCGCAGAAGCGGCTCAAGCTCGTGACCGAGCGCGCGCTCGCCGAGCCCCAGCGCCGTGACGGCGGCGAGGCCGACAGCGAGGCCGCCGATGGTGCGGCGACGAAACGCTGCCTCGCCGCCAAAGCCGAGGCACAGGAGCCCGAGGCCGACGCCGCCGAGCAGCCGGACGCCGGCCTTGAAGGCGTCGATTGGCGCCGTCGACGACCAGAGCCCGCTGGCCACCGCCCAGAGACCGAACGCGAGCAAGAGCCCGGCGACCGGCTGCGCGACGCGGCGGCGAACCCGCTCGACGAGCCCGCGGTCGTAACGCCACGCTAGGCCGAGGCCGAGGGCAGCCAGCGCCACCGCGAACAAGGCCAGCGCCTCGGTCGTCGTGACGCGGAGCGGACCGATGGGGAACCAGGCCTCGCTAAACTCCAGCGGGCCGAAGGTCAGCAGCGCGCCGACGCCGAGGCCCACGGCGCCACTGACCGCGCTGGGCGCGGCGCTCTCCCCTGGGCTGTGGCGAGCTGGCGTCACGGCGTCGGCTCCGTGTGCAGGGCGCGCGCGACCAGCGGCATTGCCCCGAGCAACAAGAGCAGCTCGGTCGCGACCGTGGCCAGCGCCGCGCCGCGCGCCCCCATGGTCGGGATCCACGCCGCGTTCAGCGCCAAGTTGGCACCGCAGAGCAGGACCGAGAGCAACAGCTGCCAGCGGACGGCGCCGAGGGCGATGAGCATATGGGTCTCTAGGTAGTTGATGTAGGAGAGAAAAAGCGCCGGGGCTAGCGCCTGCAGCGGCTCCACCGACGCGGCGAACGATGGCCCATAGAGCAGGGCGATCCAGACCTCGGCGCCGAGCCCGACCGCCAACGCCAGCCCGGCGCCGAGCGCGGCAAGCGCCAGCAGCGCCTTGCGATGCAGGGCCCGCGCCGCGGCGCGATCGCGCACCACCGCCTCTGCCAGCGCCGGAAATGCAGCGCTCATCAACACCGCCGGCGCGATCGCGGCCATCTCGAGCAGGCGAAACGCCGCGGCGTAGCTGCCGGTCTCGGCGTCGCCCCGCAGCCAACGCAGCATCGGCACGTCGAGCTTGAAGTAGACCATGCTCGCCATGATCGCGAGCCCGATGGGCAGCCCCTCGCGCAGCCAGCGCGCCCGCAGCGTCGCGTCGAAGTGCCCACTAGGCCGCACGAGGCCAAGGGCCGCCTGCGCCGCCAGCCACAGCGCGACCGCCACCGCGGCGACCGCGGCCAGCGTCAACGCGAAAATCGCGCGATCGTCCCGCGGCAAAAGCCCGAGGGCGAGCAGGGCCACGACGAGCAGCCCACTACCGGCGAATAACGCCGAATGTAGCGCCTGCGACCGCGCCTCGAGCTGCAGGCGCTGCACGCCCCGAAAGACCGCCCAGCAGGCCTCCAGGCTGCTCTGGCCGAGGGCGCCGACGCCAGCCCCGACGAGCGCCAGCGCCAGCCACGGCTCGTCGCGATGCACAAAGGCCAGCGCGCAGACCGCCAGCAAGTAGCCGAGGCCGAGCCAACGCCGCAGCGCCAGCAGGCCGCCGACCAGCGCCGGGTCGAGGCTGCCGCGGCGCGCCGTCTCGCGCGTGAGGAACAGCGCCGTACCGAGATCGGTCACTTGGGCGAACAGCGCCGTGGTCGCCGCGACATACGCGAAGCGCCCGTACAGGGCGTCGCCGAGGGCGCGCGTGGCGACGATGACCAGCAGCAGCCGGAGGCCCTTGTCGGCGACCGTGCCGGCGAGCTTCCAGCCGACGTTCCGCTGGACGACCGTCAGGGCGCTACTCACGGCGCCCCGACCCCCGCCAGCGCCAAGCGGGCCTGCCGCCTCAAGGCCGGCGCCTCCTCCGCCGCCGCGGCGAGGATGGTCCGCATGCGCTCCAGAAAGGCGGGTCGATCGAAGCGCGCGGCGTGGGCACGGCAGGCGTCGGCGCTGGGCGCCAGGGCGTCGAGGCGGGCGGCGCCGGCGATGAGCGCGGGCGGCGAGTTGTCGGCGATGAGCACGCCAGTCTCGCCGTCGCGGACCGTCTCCAGCGCCCCCCCGCGGCCGAGCGCGAGGACCGGCGTACCAGCCGCCTGTGCCTCCAGCGGCACGATGCCGAAGTCCTCCTCGCCCGGAAAGACCAAGCTCCGGGCGCCGCTGTACCAGTGCGCCAGCGCTTCTTCGCCGACGCGACCGACGAAGCGCGCGTTGGGCGGCGCCAAGCGGTGCAGGCGAGCGGCCTCTGGACCGTCGCCGACGATGACGAGGCGCCGATCGGGCATTTGCGCCCAGGCCGCCAGGGCGAGGTCGACGCGCTTATAGGGCACGAGGCCGCCGAGGATGAGGTCGTAACCCGGAGCGTCTACCGCTGGCGCCGCGCCGGACATCCCCGGCGACGGCTGACGCCGCGCGGCGCCGACAAAGCGCGACAGCTCGACCGGCGCCGGCGCGACGTCCGCCGACCTGCCGTAGAAGGCTTCGATTGTGCTCGCGGTGTTGGCGCTGTTGGCGACAAAACGGTCGACGCGACTGAGCGTCCGTACGTCGAACCGGCGCAACCAGCGGGCGCCGATGTCGAGCAACGGCGCGAGCGGCTGCAAGGAGCCACTCGTGCCGCGCAGGTAGTCGTCGCGGCGATCCCAGGCGTAGCGCACCGGCGTGTGGCAATAACAGACATGGAGCGCGCCAGGGCCTGGGATGACGGCCTTGGCGACACAGTGGCTCGACGACAGGATGAGGTCGTAGTCGCTGAGATCGAGGGCCTCGATGGCGGTGGGGTACAGCGGCAGGAGCCAGCGGTGGCGTCGCCGCGCCCATGGCAGCCCGTCGGCGAATGAGGCGCGGTGGCGCATCGCCTCGATTCGTGCCGAGGCGACTCCTGGTTCACGCACGAGGGTCCAGACCGTGGCGTCTGGAAACAGCTCGCAGAAGGCATCGAGCACGCGCTCTCCGCCGCGCAGGGTCACCAGCCAGTCATGGACCAGCGCGACACGCGGCCGCTGGCGCGTCTGCGGGATCGCAGTGGCAAAGGGCACGGACATGGCTGGCGCATCGATCACGGGCACCTTGGCGCGGCCTCAGCGGAGGTCTCGGCGGCGCGGGAGGATAGGCGGTGCCGCGGCCCCGCGACAAGAGTAGCGGTCGCGGCGGGCGCGCTGGGCTCGGCGCTTTCGCCCGCTCGATGGCGGTGGCACCATGGCCGCCGGGCCAGCCGAGCACAGCCGGCGGCAGAGGAGCGGCGATGTCGGCCCAGCAGCCAAGTGGCCCCCAGCTACCGGACAGCGAGCGCGACGAGTGGCACGTCGGCGGCCGCACCCTGCGCTCCAGGCTCCTCATCGGCAGCGGCCGCTTCAAGAGCTTCGACGAGCTCGACGCCGTCATCGCCGCCGCGCAGGCCGAGGTCGTCACGGTGTCGCTGCGCCGCGTCGACAGCAAAGGGGGCGGCGCGGCCCTGCTCGAGGTCTTGCGACGGCGCGGTTGTCACCTGCTGCCCAACACGTCGGGCTGCTACAGCGCCGATGACGCGGTCCGCATCGCCGAGCTGGCGCGTGAGGCTGGGTATGGCGACTGGGTCAAGCTGGAGGTGATCGGCGATCCGGGCAGCTTGTACCCGGACGGCGAGGAGACCTTGCTTGCGGCCCGCCAGCTCGTAGCGAGCGGTTTTGCGGTGCTGCCGTATTGTGGCGACGATCCCGTGCTGGCGCGCAAGCTCGAAGACGTCGGCTGCGCCGCCGTGATGCCGCTCGCGGCGCCTATCGGCAGCGGCCTTGGCCTCTGCAACCCGCACCGGATCGCCATGATCGTCGCGGCGGTGCGGGTCCCAGTGCTGGTCGACGCCGGCATCGGCACCGCGTCGGATGCCACCCGGGCGATGGAGCTCGGCGTCACGGCCGTGCTGCTCAACACCGCCATCGCCGAGGCCGGCAGCCCGCAGCACATGGCCGCCGCGCTGCGCCACGCCGTTCAGGCCGGCCGCCTGGCCTACCGCGCCGGGCGCATGGCGACGCGCGATGGAGCGCAGCCCTCGAGCCCCACATCGGGGGCCATCGGCGGCCTCGCGGGCCCATGAGGCGGGACTCGACCAGGGACGACCTCACCCCGCCGCGGCTTTGGCTGCTGACCCCGACCCTGACCGACGATCTCGCTGTCCGCTGGGCCAAGCTGTTGCGCCACCTCGCACCGGTCGCCGACGATCGCCGGGTCATGCTGCTGCTGCGACAGCCCGCGGCCACGGACGAGGCGCTCTTGGCGCTGCTGCGCCCGACGACGGCGGCGCTCCCCGGCATCACGCTGGGCGTGCGTCTTGACGGTGAGGTCGACGCGGCGCGCCTGCGGCCCCTCCTGCACGCCGCCGGGCGCCCGCTCTGGTTGCACCTGGCTGAGCGAGCCTGCCTCCAACCCGAAGTGCTGCGATGGCCGCGGGCGCCGTCCGCTCGGTCTTGGACGCTGGCTGGCATCAGCCGCGCCGCCCACGACGCCGCCGGCTTGCAGCGCAACGCGGCCGACGACCTCGACGCGAGCTTGCTGGCGCCCGTCCTGTCGCCACTCAGCAAGCCCGGGGTACGGCCGCTCGGTTGGCCCGCCCTGCAGCGCCTCGCCCAGCAGACACCGCAGCGGATTGTGGCCCTCGGTGGCCTGCAGCCTGCCGACGTCGCCACCGTGATCGCGAGTGGTGCGTTCGGCGTCGCCAGTCAATCCACGGCCTTTGAGGCGCCAGTCGCTGATTGGGTCACCGCGCTCGCGGCCGCGCCTTCCCCGGCGCTGCGGACCTGACCCTGCCCTGAGGCCGGCATCGAAGGGGGCTTGGCCTTGGCGACGGACAGCGACAAGTGGACCGAGGTACGCGCGCGCTACTCGCCACCACTTCTGGGGGAACCCTGGCGTACAACGTCAGGGCAGCGGCGACTGCGCGGGTCGCGTTGAGGGCAAGTTGACGGCACGGTCGACTTTGCCGGAAACTACGTCCCCGTTGGGGTATGCCCGGAGACTGCTCTCTCGGCTGTACCCGACCCGCAGTCGCGTCGCCGCGGAGCACCCGCGTCGGCCGGGGGCTCGATGTTCAGTGTCACCATTCGAGAGCGCAGCGGTCAGGTTTATACCTTTCATTTTGACAAGTCCGAGATCTTGATCGGCCGGATCAAGGGCAACGACGTCATTCTGCCCAAGCAGAATATCAGCAAGCGCCATACGCGCGTTCGCGCCGAGGGGCCGACCTTCGTCGTCGAGGACCTCGGCTCGACGAACGGCACCTTCGTCAATGGCCATCGCATCGCGGTGCCCGTCGAGATCGGCCCGGACGACAAGGTCTATCTCGGCGACTTCGTCATGCAGTTCTACCCGCTCGACGTCGAGCTTGACAGGGACGCACCGCCGAATGACAGCGACGAAAACCCCCTCGGCAGCCCTCCTGGCGTGCCCGACGTGAGCTACGAGATTCCGCTCAATGATGGGTCACAAGACCAGAGCCACGCCTCCACCCGCACCACCGGCGCGGATCCCGGCCGCGAGACGGTGGTATCGCCCAACTTCTCCGAAATCCAAGCAGCGCTCGGCGACCTTCGCCTCGACAGGCATGCCGAAGAGGAAGGCATTCGCGCCAGCGCGGCCGACGCCGAGCCAGCTCATCAGGCCTTCGCTGCGCTCGCCCAACTTGACGAGTTCAGCGGCGGTACCAGTGAACATTCGGGCGACGCCGCGGGCCTACACGACAACAGCGGCCCTGGCGCCGCCTTCGCAGGCTTGCCGATTCGACGTCCGCCACCGATGTCCGCCCAGCCCGCCCGTTTGAGCGACGTCGACGACGACTTCGACAGTGAACTCGATCCCTTCGCAGGCATGACCGAGGCGGAGCTGGGCATCGGCGCGGCGGAGGTTCAGCTCCAACGGCGGATCAGCGGCGTGGACTTCGTCGACCAGGCGGAGTCGAGCGGATCCTCCGTGGTCTTTGACGCCCAGAGCGAGGCGACGGTCGCCCAGCTGCATGATCAGGCCAGCGAAGCGCGCGCCGTTTTGGACGCCTTGGACGTCGGAGTGGCTGGCGGCCTGCGGTCGCCACTGTCGGCCGCTGCCGGGCATAGCTCTGCCCTGCAAGCGAATTCGGCCATCGCGCTGTCGTCGCCCGTGCCGATCCCAGCGATGGCTGCGAAGTCGACCGCGCCCGCCGCCCCTGCGACCACAGCAGCCCCGCCGGAACGCCCAGCGCCCGTGGCCATGGCCGGCTTGGACGCCGACTTCTCGAACGCGCTCGCCGCCGACCTGGACGCGCTCAGCGCCGCCGACGCGCCTGCGCCGTCGCGTCATGCCAGCGTCGCGCTGACCCTTGGGTTTGCCGATCCCGACCACGCGCCGACCAGCGTCGCTTCGCCAGCCCAGATCGCAGAGGTCGTCCGCGCCGCACGTCGCGCCCAGACCGGCGGCGTGCCGGTGCAGGCCGAGCTAGGGTCGTCTTCCGCTTACAACGCGGCCGCAGACCGCGACGCGATGGGTGGCGCCGCGGTGTCGGCATCGTCGAACTCGCCGTCGAGCGCAGCCCTCCGTGAGTCCGCCGCGGTGGCCGCGATCGCGGCGGCGCCGCAGCGCACCGCCGCGGCGAGCGCCGCCCACGCTAACCACCACGAAGACCTCGCCCTGCTCTACGGGCGGGCGATGGTCGAGCTGCGAGCGATGCTCGGCGTCGACGCGACGACCATGAGCGACGAGGTCTGGGCGACCCTGGAGCGTGCGGTAGGCGACCTCATTGGGCGCGTCTCACGGGCCGGCGGGCTCAGCCCTGGCCACTCGGTGGAGCGCCTGCGACGCGACCTCGTCTATGAATTGACGTGGCTTGGGCCCCTGGAGTCGCTCCTCGACGATCCCTCCATCGAGCGCATCGAAGTGGACGCCTTCGACCGGATCTCCGTGGTGCGCTCTGGGCAACGCAGCCTCGCGGCAGCGCGCTTCAGCTCGCAGCCGGCCCTCCAGGCGGCGATCGGGCGCCTCGTCCACGCCATCGGCGTCGGCATTGAACCGGGTACCCACCAAATCGTCGGCGCGCTCGCCGATGGCACGACAGCCCAGCTGGTGTGGCCGCCGCTGGCGCCGTCAGGGCCGCTCCTGGTCTTGACGAAGGCGCGCTCGGGGGCGCCGTCGCTCGACGCGCTCTGTGGCGCCAATTGGCTCGATACGGACCTCGCAGATGCCCTGGTGACGGCGCTCGCCGACCGCCGCTCCGTCGTCGTCGTGGGCGCCGTCGGCCCTGTCCGGCGAGCGCTCATCGAGGCGCTGGCGGCAGCGCTGCCCAGCGGCGAGCGGGTGGCGCTCATCGAGCACGACGGACCAGTTGCGCTCGACCGCGCCCACCTCATTCGACTGGCGCCCGACGGCAATGGTCTGCAGGGCGCTTTGCAGCTGTCGGTGCGGCTCGGGGTCGATCGCGTCGTCTGCAGCGGAGCCGATCGCGCCCTGCTGCAAGCGTTGGTCGAGGTTGGCTGCGAAGGCGAGCCAAGCTTCTTGGCGTCTTGGACCGGCTGGGACGCCGCCGACGCCGTTCGCCGCGCCGCCCACGCCGTCATGCTGGCGCACCCCGGCCTAGACAAGGTCGTGGCCTTTGAGCGCGTGGCGATGGCGCTCGATCTCATCATTGAGGTCAAGGCGCCGCCGCCGCCGACGGAGGACGCGGAGGCGACCAAGCCGCCGGTGCCGATCATCGCCGTCCACGAGGTCGCGGGTGCCGGTCCCGACGGGATCGAACTGAGCCGGTTTGTGGGATGATGCGGCGCCGGGGGACTGAATGTTCACGCTGATCATCGAAGATCGCTTCGGCTCGATCGTCGATGAGTACTCCTTTGAGGACGGCGAGTTCGTGATTGGTCGCAGCCAGTCCTGCGACATCGTCCTGGCAGCCGACAACGTCTCGCGGCGCCACGCCCGGCTCTTCACGGTGGAGGGGCGCTGCTACATCGAGGACCTGCAGGCCGCCAACGGTGTCTGGCTCAACGGCCGACGCATCTACAACGTCACCGAGCTGCCTCGCTCCGCGCAGGTGCGGATCGGCGACTTTTTCTTGCACATCGAGGGGGCCTCGTTCTCCCACCCGCTCGGCACCGCGGCGCATGGCCGCCTGATCGCCCTTCACGGCGCCGCGGGCGGACCCTTTGATATCAACCGCCCGACGACACTGGTCGGCCGCGGCAAGGACTGCGCCGTTGTCATCAATGACCCCTCGGTGTCGCGGATTCACGCCAAGTTGACGCTCGAGGACGGCCGCGTCACGGTCGAGGATCTTCGCAGCAGCAACGGCACTTGGGTCAATGACCGCCGCGTCGACACTGCAGAGGTACGGCACGGCGATCGGGTGCGGTTCGGCACCGTCGGCTTTCAGTTCCTGATCGAAGGCGAGGCTCCGCCAGCACATGTGCCGCCGCCCCGCGAGCCGGCGAGCTCCCGACAGCCACCGACGGCGACCGAGATGCCGTTCCCGAGCCGCTCGTCGTCGCTCTCCCACAGCGCGATCAGCGCCTTTCCGGGTGCCCCGGCCTCGCCCTACGAGAGCGCGCCGTCGCAGTACGCTCAGCCTTCGCGATCGTTGTTGCCGCAGGTGGCGGTGGTCGCGGTGTTCGCTCTCGCGGCGACGATCCTCGTCATCGTCGTCGGATTCGCCTACGACCGGCTTCTGGCGCCCGCGCTCGTCGGTGGCGTCATCGCCGGCGAGGGCACCGCGGCGCCCGCGCCCCAGCGCTCGCGTTCCGCCGGCCAGCGTGAAGAGCCGAGCGAAGACAACCGCTTCGCCGAGCTGCTCGCCCGCGGCATCGACGCTATCAACCGACGTCAGTGGGACCAGGCGGAGGAGATCTACCGCTCAGCGCGCCGCTTGGACCCGATCCACGAGGAGCCGACGCGAGCCCTGAGCCGGGTCGCCAGCGAGAAGCGCGCCGGTGAGCGTTTTCTGCACGCGGAAGAGGCCTTCAAGCGCAAGGAGTACGCCGAGGCGATTCAGAAGCACCGGCTGATCCCCGAGACCAGCGTCTACCGCGCCGACGCCAACGTCGCGCTGAAGTCGATCGCCGGCATCCTCGAGTTTGACGGCGACGCCGCCTGCGCCGCCAGCCGCGCCGAAGAGTGCCGCTCGCTTTATTCCCTGGCCATGAGCACGGACTTCGCCAGCCCGGCGCTCGAAAAGAAGTACGCCAAGCTCTTGACCCAGCTCGACGCCGGCGGCGCCGCTCGCGAAGGGCAGGGCGACGCGCCTAAGGGTCGGAGATCACCGCGCTGACCGCCCGGCGTCGCAGCTCCAGGTGCAGGTATAGGGCCTGGACCGCGGCGGGAGTGAGGCCAGGCAGCCGCGCCGCGGCGCCGAGTGTCGCCGGGCGAGACGCACGCAGGCGTTGCCGCGCCTCCGCCGACAACGCGCCGACGGCGTCGTAGTCGAGGTCAGTCGGCAGGGCCACTGCTTCAGCGCGGCGGGTGCGGGCGATGCGGCCCTGCTCGCGCCGCTGGTAGGCTTGGTAGCGGATCTCGATCTGCACCTCTTCGAGGTCCAGCGCGTCCAGCCCGCCGTAGCCTTGGCCCGCTGCCGCGCCCTCCGCCGCGCCCTCCGCCGCGCCAGCATCGGTGGCGGCGCTCGCGGCCGCTAGCGCAGGCGGCAGGTAGGGACGCAGGGCGTCAAAGGTCATGCCGGGACGCCGCAGCAGCTCCGCCAGCGACGCCGGCGTGCCGAAGCCGCCGAGGCCGTGATCAGCGAGGCGTTGCAGCACTGGCGCTGAGGGCGCGAGCTGGGTCTGCTCCAGCGCCGCCACAGCCTCCTTGAGCCGTTGATGGCGCGTGCGGGTCAATGCGAGCTGGTCGGCGCTGACGAGGCCGAGGGCGGCGGCGATGGGCAGCAGCCGCAGGTCGGCGTTGCCGGTGCGCAACGTGAGCCGGTGCTCTGCCCGGCTGGTGAGCATCCGGTAGGGCTCGTCACCGCCGCGGGTCGTAAGATCATCGACGATGACCCCGAGGTAGGCGTCCGCGCGTGACAGCAGCGGAAGCTCGCGCTCCTGTGCAAAACAGGCCGCCGCAGCGCCGGCCCAGATGCCCTGAGCTGCCGCCTCCTCGTAGCCGCTGGTGCCATTGACCTGGCCGGCAAAAAAGAGGCCGGGCTGCGCCTCCAACCCGAGGTCGCGGCCGAGCTGCCTGGGATCGATGGTGTCGTACTCGACGGCGTAGCCGAAGCGCACGATCTGCGCCTGCGTGAGGCCGGGGATCGACCGCACCAGCGCCAGTTGGGCGTCCACCGGCAGCGAAGTGGACAGGCCGGCGACGTAGACCTCCTGGGTCCGCCAGCCCTCGCGCTCGAGGAAGAGCGTGTGGCCTTGCCGATCGCCAAAACGCACCACCTTGTCTTCAATGCTCGGACAGTAGCGCGGGCCAGTTCCTTCGATGCGGCCCGAAAACAGCGGTGAGCGCGGGATGGCGTCGCGGATAATGGCGTGGCTCTCGGCGGTGGTCCGCGTGATCGCGCAATCCATCTGCGGCAGGCGGGGCGGCGGCCCGTAGCGCGCCATCGCCGGCGGCGGACGCAGCCCAGGATCGGGCTCGGTGGCGCTCCAGTCGATACTGCGACCGTCGACCCGCGGGCAGGTGCCGGTCTTGTGGCGTATCAGCCTCAGCCCGAGGTCGCGCAGCTGCTGGCCGAGGGCGTTCGCGCTGCCTTCGCCCGCTCGTCCCCCGGCCTCTTGCCGATCGCCGACGTGGCAGACCGCCGACAAAAACGTGCCCGCGGTCAGCACCACAGCCGTCGACTCGTAGGCGACGCCGTGGCTCGTGATGGCGCCGCGCAGCCTGCCGCCCTCTACCCAGAGCGCGGAGACGGTGCCCTGGACGATGCTCAGGCCGTCCTGCCCCTCAAGCCGCTCTCGCATGGCGGTCGCGTACTCGAGCTTGTCGCACTGCGCCCGCAGGGCCTGGACGGCGGCGCCGCGCGTGTGATGGAGCAGCTTGGTGTGGACGCTGGCGCGGTCGGCGCAGCGGGCAATCTCGCCGCCGAGCGCGTCGACCTCGGCCACTAGGTGGGTCTTGCCGACGCCGCCGACCGAGGGGTTGCAGCTCATCCAGCCGATGCGATCGACGGCGGTGGTGATCAGCCGGACCTGGCACCCCATGCGCACCGCGGCGAGCGCAGCCTCAGCGCCTGCGTGGCCGCCGCCGACCACGATCACGTCGTCGCGGCCGGGGTGGACGAGGCTGACGGCGGGAGCGCTCAAGGCTTTGGCGACGGGGGGGACTGGCCGGTCGGCGGAGTCGGCGACGGTCCAGGCTTGGTCACGGCGGTAGGTGGCGCCTTCGTCTCTCGTGTGGCCTGGGCGCCAGGGCTCGGTGCGAGACCCTCGGCCACGCCCGGCCGCTTGCTGCCCGACGTCGGCGGCACCGACTTGGCCTTGCCCTCTTCGCAGCGCCCCTTCTGGCTCTCGCTGCGCTCCTTGGCCAAATCAGCCTCGCGGCCTCTCATCATGAGTGTACGCAGGTACTCCAGAATCTGCTTGGATTCCTTGCACTTGCCCTGCGCCTCCATCACCTCGCCGATCTGTAGCAGCGCTTGCGCCACCACCGGCACGGCCTTGCCGCCGAGGTCGTCGTGGACGGCGCGCAGCAGATCGATGGCGTCGCCGAAGCGCTGCTCCTCGTAGGCGATGCGGCCGATGACCAAGCCACAGTGGCCGGCCTGATCGGTGCCTGGGAAGCGCTTGCGGCACTCACGCGCCACCGCGTCGGCCACGCGGACCTCGCCCTCGTCGAAGCGCAACTGGGCCAGCTTCACCCAGTCGTCGGCGTGCTCAGGCAGATCGCGGGGCAAGGCGAGGATGGCGATGCCGGCGCGATCTCGCAGATCGCCGATCAAGTCGCGCAGGCGGCGGTCCAAGCTCTCGATCGCTGCCCGCTGCTGGCCACTGGCGGTCGTGATCGCTTGCAGCGCGTTGGCCAACTCCTCCAAGGAGCCAGCCGTCTGGGTGATCTTGCGCTCCAGCATATCCATTCTGGCAGAGAAGCGGGCGCCATTCTCGCGCAGATAGCTCGACGACTCCTCGCTGTCGGTGTGCAGGCGGACCAGCCGCTTGCGCTCTGCGTCGAGCTCGACGCGGATGGCGTCGCGGGTGCGCTCCAGCTCGACGATCCGGCGCTCGGTGGCGCCGACGCGCGTCAGCGCGCAGCTAGGCGCGACCGCGAGCAGGAGCCCGAGGGCCAGCCAGCGGCAGGCAGGCAGCGCACCGGCAGGGGACGGCGCGTCGGCGTTCGGTGCGCGTCGCGCTGTGACAAAAGCTGGCAGGATCGGCACCTTCAACCTACTTGGCCGGCTTGAACTCGGCGCGCCGGTTGCGCGACCAGCAGGCGTCGTCGCCCTCGGTGCAGAGCGGCTTGGTCTTGCCATACGAGACGGTGCGGGCCTTCAGCTTCCGCGCGACCTGGCCGAGGTACTTCTGCACCGACTTGGCGCGGCGGTTGCCCAGCTCGAGGTTGTAGGCGTCGGTACCGCGCTCGTCGCAGTGTCCCTCAATGGTCACAGATTTGGTCGTCTGGTCGGCCATGCACTTGGCGTTGGCGCCGATGGCGTCCTGCGCTTCGCGCGACAACGTCGCCTCGTTGAACTCGAAGGTGATGTTGACCAGCTCGCAGGTTCCCGTCTGCCGGTTGATGCAGCGGCCGTCCTTGCACTGCAGGCCACCGCCACAGTCGCCGTCGGCCTTGCAGCCGCTGGCGTCGGGGCGAACGCAGCTGCCGGCCGGCCCGCAGATCTTGCCGTCGACGCAGTCGGCGTTGGTGGTGCACTCGGCGACGCATCCCCCGCTGCTGCACTTCTTGCCGCCTGGGCAGTCGAGGTTGTTGGTACAACAGCCTTCGCGGCGCACGCAGCCGCCGGCGACGCACTCGACGCACTTGTCAGTCGCGGCGTTTGGGCAGTGGCTCGTGGTGCGGCAGGCCACGCACTTCCGGTCGAGGCAGTACTCGCCTTTCGACTTGCAGTGACCGTCGTTCTCGCAATTCGGATAGCTCGGCCCGCAGGCCGCGAGCAGCGCCAGACACGCGGCGGCCGCCAGCTTCGCCCAAGCGCGCGCCGCCAGGGGCACAATCTGCAAAATCTCAAACGTCTTAGACATCGGGGCGACCTCCGCGCGCTCGGCTTGGTGCGACCCAGGGCGCGTCGGCCCGACCGAAACCGGTGGACCGACGCGCCCTGAGCGCTCCCGGCTAAGCGATCAAAACTTTATCAGTTACGGCACTTGCCGTCGATGCACTGCTTGCCGCCGCAGTCGTCGCGGATGGCGCAGCAGCCCTCGACCTGGACGCAGGTGCCGGTGGCCTCATCACAACGACCGCAGGCGCCCAGGCTCGCGCACTGGCTGACGTCGCGGCACTGCTTGCAGGTGCCCGCGACACAGACCTGGCTCTGCGCTGCGCAATGGCCGTCGTCCTTGCAACTCGGGTACGCCGGCGCCGCGGCGGCAGCGGGCGTGGCTGCCGGCTCGTCTTTGGCCTTGCTTCCGCCGCAGGCGGTGAGCGTCGCGGCCGCTATGATCATCGCGGCGGCGAGCATACGAATCGAAGTCATCGGACCCCCTCGAATGGACCACCGGTGTAAGATGCGGCCCCGGCCCACGCCGTCACCGCGTTGATCCGTGCGGGGCCCGGCATGCCCGCACCGGAGCCTTCCTAACGGCGAATCAGCGAGCCGTCAACGGCCATGACGCTCCGAGGGGGCGAAGGCGCGCCAAAATGCGAACGGTTGCGAGGCGAAGCGTGCTCTCCGTCGTTTGGACGTCGCAGCGTCCTGCTGCGCCGGGAGGAGGGACGCCGGGCGCGTTGGACCTCGGGGGCTCGCCAGCGGCGCCGCCATCTGACACGCTGCCGCCCTGATGCCGACTCGCGCCGCCGCGTCTGACCGCCTGCAACTCGACCCGCCCGTCGATGTCGTGGCGCGGCTGCGCGCTGTCCGCCGCGCCTACGACGGCGATCGGGGTGAGGTCGTGGCGCTCGACGGCGTCGATCTCGACATCCCTACTGGCGTGGTTGGCCTGCTAGGGCCCAATGGCGCCGGAAAGTCCACGATGATGCGCCTGATTTTGGGCCTTGAGCGACCCGACGCCGGCGAGATCGAGGTCCTCGGATGGCCGACCGCCACCGCCACGCTGCGGCTGCGGCGTGAAATCGGCTTCATGCCCGAAGACGACTGCCTCTTTCCCGAGTTGCGCACGCTTGAGGCCGTGGTCTACGCCGCGCGGCTCTCGGGCCTGTCGCCGGTGGACGCGACCGCCTCCGCCCACCGCACCCTTGATCGCGTCGAGCTCGGCGGTGATCGCTACCGTTCCGCCTCCGCCCTGTCGCTTGGCGGTCGCCAGCGGCTGCGCCTCGCCATGGCGCTGGTCCACGGCCCTCGGCTGCTCTTGCTCGATGAGCCGACCGCCGGCCTCGCTCCGGAGGCGCGCGCCGCGATGCTCGGCCTCATCGCAGAGGTCGGCCGCGACGGCGCGTCTGTGCTGCTCTCGACGCACGTGTTCGGCGACGTCGAGGCGATCTGCGGCGCGGTGATCGTGGTGTCACGCGGCCGCGTCTCGTATTGCGGGGAGACCGCACGCTTTCGTGCCTCCGCCGGCGGATCGCAGGGCCCGGCATTGGTGGCCGAGCTCGATCGCCCAGCGGCGGCGTTGGCGCAGGCGCTGCAGGCCGCCGGCGTCGCGGCGCGCGCCGAGGGGTTGCGACTTTTTCTGCTCGACACCGCGGTGGCGCCCGAGCCGTTTTGGCGCCTGCTGGCAATGGACGGCGTCGGGCTGCGTCGGCTCGGGCCCGCGCGCGAGGCCATGGCGGAGGCCTTCGTCCGCCACCTCCACCTCGGCGATCCGGAGCGCCGGCACGGTCAGTCGTTGCACCAGGCGGCGGCCGCGAGCGACGAGGGGGGACGGTGAGCGCCCTCGGCACCGGGCCAAGAGATGGCGCCGCAGCGCGCCCCGGCGCGACCGCACAGCCTGCGACGCCGCCGCTGCGCTCCGACGACACGGTGGCGCTCGACCGCGGCGGGTTGCGTCGCCCGGCTGGGGGCGACGGACTCGACGACAGCGCCCGCCGCTGGGCGTTGACGCTGGTCTTCCTCGGCGACCTGACGCGGAGCCTTGGTCGCAAATTCTGGTTCGCGTTGGCGTTTCTGCCGTCGCTGGGCTTCATCGCCTGGATTTTGCTGCGCACTCGCGTCGAACAGCTGGCGCTGCCACCGGCGCAGCTCAGCGACTTTGTGCTGGAACAGATCGGCCGCTCCCTCGGCGTCGGGGCGCTCTGGGCGGCGATGTCTGCGGCGCTCATCGGCGCCGCCGGCCTGCCGCGCGACCTCCAGGCCGGCGCCCTGCTGCTCTACTTCACGCGGCCCCTGGAGCGGATCGACTACCTGCTGTCCCGCTGGCTCGCCCTCTGGATCTGGCTGGCCGCCGGCGTCGCGCTGCCCTCGCTGTTGGTCCTGTTCGGCGCTGCGCTTGAGCTCGGCTGGCAGCTGCCCGGCCGCGACGGGTTCGGTACTGCGTGGTTTTGGCTCGGCGGCGTGGCGGCGCTGGCGACGACCGCGGCGGTCGCTGGCGCGGCGCTGGCGGCGGTCGCGCTTGGCGCTGGTGCCTTGCTCCGCAACGCGACCGCGGCGGCGGTGGCCATGATCGGCGCCGGCCTGGGATCCAGCGCCGCCGCCAACCTCGCAGTGTTGCTCTGGGAGCGCGACTCGCTGGCTGGGGCGCTCGATCTGCCACGCGGCCTGACGGCGGCCTGGATCCTGTGCAGCCGGCCGCTGAGCGACGCCGCGCCGGTCCCGGTCGCGACCCTGGAAGCGGCGGCGGCCCTTGGCCTCTGGCTGGCGCTCGGGATTGGCGGCTGGTTCGCCGCGGCGCGTTTGCTTGCCCGGGCGCCGCTTGGCCGGGGGCGGACATGAAAGCCGTGGTGGCCGTGCAGAGCGGCGGCGGCGCCGGCCCTGAGTCCGTGGCAGGCGAGATCGTGCGATTTCGCCGTGTGACACGTCGCTTCGGCGCACGGCTGGCGCTGCTCGACGCCTCTTGCCGCCTCGGCGCCGGCGTCGTGGGCCTCGTCGGCCCGAACGGCGCCGGCACGACGA
>SXNM01000437.1 GCA_005777155.1 Pseudomonadota bacterium
ACGGCCACCGCCGCCACCGCCGCCGCCCGGGCCACCGCGGCGCTCCTGAGCCTCGTTGACGTTGAGGGTGCGGCCGTCGAGGGTCGCGCCGTTCATCTTGGAGACGGCCGCGTCGGCCTCGTCGTCGGCCGCGAAGGTCACGAAGCCGAAGCCACGGCTCCGGCCAGTGTCGCGGTCCGTAATGACCTTGGCGTCGGTCACGTCGCCGAACTCCGAAAACGCATTGCGCAACGCATCATCATCGGTGCCCCAGCTCAGGCCACCCACAAAAAGCTTCTTGGACATGTGTCGTGTTCTCTCAAAAACAGGGGCCCCGAAGCGCGGAGCCAATCAATCGGGCCAGCGGGCTCGTCCGGCGGACCGCTCGAGAGGATACCACCTGCGTCGGCCAATAGCAAGGTCTCTCAAAACGCCACTGAATGGATCATGGAGCGGCGGACGGAGCGGCGGACGGAGCGGCGGACGGAGCGGCGGACGGAGCGGCGGACGGAGCGGCGGCCGGAGCGGCGGACGGAGCGGCGGACGGAGCGGCGGACGGAGCGGCGGACGGAGCGGCGGACGGAGCGGCGGACGGAGCGGGCCGCGGACGCCCAGCCGCTCTCAATCGTTGCGGATTCGACCATAGGGTGAGTCGCGACCGAGGATCGGGTCGACGCCATCACCGCGCCGCCCGGTCGGCAGCGACAGCTCGACGCAGAGGTCGTCATCGCGCACCACGGCGCCAGCGCTGGCGTCGCCGCCTGCGTCGTCCGCCGCCAGCTCCTGCGCCACCGCTTGCTGGGCAGCCGCGCCCTCGCCCTCGCCGCTGGCGCAGGCGTCGCGTCGCTTGTTGGGGCCGAGGCTGCGGATCACGCGCTGGCCGCCCTCGCGCGCCAGCTCATAGGGCGTCTGCCAGAGATCGAGCGAGGCGTCGCGACCCGCGGCGGTCCGCATCGACTGACGGAGGAAGGCCGCCAGGGCGTCTGCGGACTTCGGCGGGCGCTGCCCAAGCACGGCGTCGGCCTCGATGATGCGGGCGATCTGCGACAGCTCGGACCGCACGAAGACGACCTTGACGGTGTCGACGATGCGGGTCGCCACCTGACCTCCGTTGCGGACGACGACGCCAGCGCCACCGAGCGCGAGCACCAAGGGCAGGAGGCGCGCTGGCACCATCAGCCGCCCCAATGGGCCAGGCGACGGCGGGCCATGGCCTCGTAGAGGACGACGCCGAGGCGAGGATCGGCGATGATCGCGGCGTCGAGGGCGTCGGCTGGCACCACGATGAGCACCGCGGGCTGCTCGACGACGACCGAGGCGGTGCGCGGCTCGCCGCTGACCAGGGCGAACTCGCCGAAGACCTCGGCGGCGCCCAGGCGATCGAGGACGTGGGTGTGCTCCCCTTCGCGGCGCTCGACCCGCAGGTTGCCGCTGCGGACGAGGTAGAGGGCAGCGCCGACTGCGCCTTGCTGCAGGACGCGCTCGCCGGCCGCCGCCTTCAACGTCTTGACGCTGGACAGCAGGTCGCCGATGGCCGCCGAGCCGAGGCCGGCAAAGCCGTCGATGGCGCGAATCGCGGCGGCGTTGCGGACCTGGTCCATGACCGCGGCGCGCGCTTCGCCGCTGTCGCCGACGAGCGCGATGAAGCGTTCCCGCGCCAGCGAGGCGACGACGGTCGCGCCGACCGCGATGACCGTGGCCGACCTTGGCCGGTCCTCCAGCAGGGCCACCTCGCCGAAAAAGTCGCCGGCGCGCAGCCGGGCCACCTCGTGACGCAGGCCAGACTCCTCCTCGACGACCACTTTGGCCTCGCCGGCGAGGAGCAGGCAAAAGCGATCTCCCGGCTCGCCTTGCCGAACGATGACGCCGCCTTCGTGCCACCTCTCTGGCCGCAGCGCGGCGGTGAGGGCGGACCGATCGGGCTCGCTGAGTCCGGCGAAGAGCGGGATCGCCGCCATCGCCGCCCGCGCCTCGGCCGCGACGTCGAGGGCATCGTCCCGCCCCGCCGATGTCGGCGCCGAAGGCGTTTGCCGCCCCGGTTGGGCCGCGGCGACCTGCCACAGCGCCCCACCGAGAATGGCGCAGAGCGCGATCGCGAGCCCGAGCACCAGGGCGACGAGCCCGCCGGCCGACGCCATGGCCACCGCCCAGCGCAGCGGCGACTCGTCGCCAGAGCGTGCCAGCGCGACGACTGCGTTGAGCGCGCTCGGCAGCAGGTGCGTGGTCAGCAGCCAGATCGTCAGCACGCCATGGCCCACCCAGGCCGTGCCGAGGCTGAGGTAAGTGCGCTCGGCCTGCGACGGCCTGCCGCCGCGGCGCAAGTTGATGATGGATCGCCGCAGCAAGAAGGCCGCCGAGCGCCGTCGCAGGTCAGCGACGCCGGTGCCGGCGCCAGCGAGGTTCCAGCCGTCGCCGCGGCCGTAGGGGGCGAGGTTGGCGAGCAGGAGGTAGGGCGCGACCGACGCCAGCGCCGCGAGCAAGGGCGGGAGCGCCGGGAGCGCCGCCGGCCACAGACTCTGCGCCCGGGCGTGCAGGAGCGCCAATGCCGCCGGCCACGCCAGCGCGGCGATGCCGGCGAGGTAGAGGTCGATTCGCTGCGCGCGGTCGAGGCGACGCCGTGGGCCGTCGTCGATGTCGAGGTGGAGCAGGCCGTAGGTCAGCGCCAGCGTCAGGCGGCTGCCGACGCCGGCGCGGGCGATGGACATGGCGCGGGCGAGTCCGCGCAGCGAGGCCAGGAGGCCGGCCGCGCCATAGAGCAGCAGCGCCTCGGCGGCGACGTCACGCCCACGGAAGGGGCCAAATGCCAAACGATCGGCGCCGTCGGGCAGCAGCGCGAGGGTCGCTACGACGCAGGCGAGGAGCCCCGTGCCGGCCCAGATCGCGGCAGCCGGTGGTCCCCGCAAGGCGGCCGGCCAGGCGAGCGGCAGCGGCAGAGACAGCGCTTGCAGCCCGCGCAGTCGCGCCAGAAAGGGACGTCGCGTCTCGGTGCTGCCGAGCGCGGCGGCAGCGGTGGCGTCGAGACCCTGCAGGAGGTTCTGCCGCAGCAAGCGCTGCAGGAGGCCGAGCGTCGCAGCCGGGCGCAGCGGCGGTGTCGCGGCCGCCAGGAGGCGCAGCAAGGTCCGCAGGTCGCGCTCGCCGTCGAGGAGCGGCAGGGCGCGGGCCTCTGCGGCCGTCACGTCACAGGCGCCGTCTGATGCGGGGGAGCCTGCCGGGCCGGACGAGGAGCGCAGGACGAGCGCGCCGCCGCCGGGGCGCGTCTCGACGACCGTAGCCGGGTGCAGGCGAGGCCTGGCGGCGTCGAAGGCGGCGGCGGATGTTGATGGCGGCGCGGCTCGAGCCATGTCGTCCTTGGGCGAAGCGGCACCTCATGGGAGCTTTCCACCCAATCGACGGGAGCGTCAAGGGCCGCAGACGACGCGCTGCGGGGGACACCGCCGCGGGCGACTGCTCGGAGCGTCATTGGGTAGCGGGGCTCGCCTCGGCGGGCATTGGCGTCGCTGCCGGCGGACGCGGCTGCAACCGCAGGCGCAGTCGGTCGAGGACCTCATCGTTGTAGGCGTTGATGGCGTCGAACCGCAGCGCGACCGAGCGGCTGGCGAACCAAAACGAGACGCCTAGCGCGACCGCGCCGACCGCCGCGATGCTGCCGCCACCGACCTGGAGGACCACGGAGTCGCTCGCCTCGTCGAACCCGCCGATGGCGAAAGCGCCGGCGCCGATCCCGAGGGCGGTGAGGCCGCCGATATAGCTGAGGAGGAAAGCGATCATCGACTGCGAGGACGCCTGCGCCAGCTCTTCGGCGTGGGGCACGCCGGCGACTGCCGCCGAGAGGCTGCCGCCGAGAGGCTGGTTCATGAAGAGGCGCTCGCCGCTCCGCAGCACTGGAACGCCGTCATGAACCTCCTCGACGAGCAGCTCGCGGTGGCGCATTCGGTACGTAGACGAGGCGCAGCCGCTGAGCGCAAAGGAAACGGCGAGGGCGACCGCAAGGCGGCGTCGGTGGGTAGCGCGTGACCAGCGCGTCGAGCGGTCACTCAGGCGCGGCATCCTGGCTGGCTTCGTGGCCGAGCTGGTCGACGAGCGGCGCCAGAAAGATGGCGCCGATGCCAGCCAGAAGCCGCTGCAGTCCGGTCTGCGGCAGCTGGGCTGCCTCGGCGTCGATCGCGGCCTGGGCGCGCTCGAGCAAGTGGACGCCGTGGCGCAGCGAACCGTGCTGGCGGAGCAGCTCGATGGCGCGACCGACGTCACGCTCCGGCGTCGCCGGCGCCTGCTTGGCGAGGATGGCGGCCAGCTCGTCGCGCTCGGTCGGGCTGGCGTGCCGCAGGCAGTGGTGGAGCAGGATGCCTGCCTCGCCCGAGCGGATCGAGGCGCCGCGCTCGGCGTCGCCAACGCCACCGACGATGCCGAGCAGCTCGTCCTGGACCTGAAAGATGACGCCGAGGTGGTCGCCGATGCGCGCCAGCTGCTGCAGGACCTCGTCGTGGGCTTGGGCGAGGACGGCGCCGCCCATGACCGAGAGGCGGAACAGGCCGCCCGTGCGGTCGCGCAGCAGCTCGACCATGGCGTCGCCATCGGGGTGGCCGGCCTCGACGAGCGAGGTGGCGTCGATCTGCGCCCGCAGGATGGTCAGCATCTGCGAGGTCAGCAGCCGCTGCAGCCGCGCCGCGACCACCGGCGAGCGCTGCAGGCGGTCGAGGCAGCCCATGGCGGCGAACAGCATGGCGTCGCCGGTCTGCACCGCCTGGTCGAGGCCGCACTGGACCCAGAGCGTGTCGGCGCCGCGGCGGCTGCGCAGGCGAGACAGCGCGTCCTTGTGGATGAGCGTCGCGTTGTGCAGCAGCTCCATGGACGCGGCGAAGGGCACGGCCTCGCGCGGGTCGCCGCCAAAGGCCTCGAACACCACCAGCGGCAGCACGGCCCGCAAGCGCTTGCCCCCGGTGCCGATGGCGTACCAGAAGGCCGCGCTGAACGCCTCGCCGCTCCTGGTTCCTTCGGACGTGGGGCGCGGCACCACCTCGGCGATCAGAGCCTCGATGGCCGGCCAGTGGGCGTCGCGCATCGCCCGCAGCTCTTCGATCGTCAACGGCTTGGCGAGCGGCGCCCTCGCGCCCTCCGGCGCGGCGTTGGCGCTCTCCAGGAGCTGCTCGGCGGCGTCGTGGCTGATGGTGCGGCGGCGGATCATCTCGGCGACGATGCGGTCGATCTGGCCGTCGCGGGCCCCCACCGCCGCCGCGATGTTGCGGGCGTGCAGCGACATGTGGCCGCGCTGGATGCCCTCAGTGGCCAAGGCGAGGATCGCCGCTAGGTTTTGCGCGAGGCCGACGGCGCCTGCGACCCTGCCGATGTCCTGGGCCTTGCGCGCGCCCACGACCTGCAGCAGCACGCGCACGACGGGGTGGACCTTGGTGACGCCGCCGACGATGCCGACCTGCACCGGCAACGTCATGCGACCGACGAGCGCGTCGCCCTCCACCCGCCAGCGGGCGAGCGCGGAGTACATGCCGGAGCGCGCGGCGAAGGCGTGGGCCCCAGCCTCGACGGCGCGCCAGTCCTGTCCCGTGGCGATCAGGAAGGCGTCGACGCCGTTCATGATGCCCTTGTTGTGGG
>SXNM01000438.1 GCA_005777155.1 Pseudomonadota bacterium
CGGCGTTCGCCGACCGCGGCGTCGTGCTCCGCGCGCTGTCGCTGATGCGGGGCGGCGAGCGGCTGCGGGCGCGACGCGCCGAGCTGGCGGCGCTGGTCATCTTCGAGGCCGGCAAGGCGCGCGCCGAGGCGCTCGCCGACATCGACGAGGCGATCGACTTCTGCCAGTTCTACGCCCGCGAGGCCCTCCGCCTGCAGGTCGTGAGCCGCGGCGCCAGCGAGCCGTCACCGCGCGGGGCCATCGCCGTGGTCGCGCCGTGGAATTTTCCGATCGCCATCCCTTGTGGCCTCGTCGCCGCGCTGGCCACAGGCAATGTGGTGCTGCTGAAGAGCGCCGAGCAGACGCCGCTGTGCGCCGAGGCGCTGGTGCGCCAACTCCATGGCGCCGGGGTGCCGACCGATGCCCTCTATCACCTGCCCGGCGACGGCCCCACGACCGGCGCGGCGCTGGTGGCCCACGAGGGCGTCGATGGCGTGGTCTTTACCGGCAGCGCAGCGGTCGGCGGCCGCCTCTTCGCCCAGACGGCGGGAAGACCGGCGCGCAGCGGCATCGGCTGCCGACTCGCCATCACCGAGATGGGTGGCAAGAACGCGGTGTTCGTCGCCGCGAGCGCCGACTTAGATGAGGCGATCATCGGCTGCCTTAGGGCCGCGTTTGGACACGCCGGCCAAAAGTGTTCCGCGCTGTCGCGCATCCTGGTAGCGCAGCCGATCTTTGAGCGCTTCGCCGCACGCTTCGCCGCCGCCGCTGCGGACTTGCCGATCGGCGCCGCGAGCGCCCCCGGCACCGCGATCAACCCTGTCATCTCGGCGGAGGAGCGCGCCCGTTTGCTGCGGACGGCGGGCGAGGCCATCGCGGAGGCAGAGGCCACCGGCGGTCGGGTCTTGCTCGATGGCCGGCTGGCGATCGAAGGGCCCGGACACCTCGTCGCCCCCACCATCGTCACGCTGCCGGCCGAAGCCGCGATGGTAGAGGCCTTGAGCTGGTCGCAGCGCGAGGTCTTCGGCCCAATCGTCCACTGCATCCCCGTCGCGGACATGACGGAGGCCAAGCGTGTCATCGCCGCGAGCCCCTATGCCTTGACCGGGGGCTTGTTCACCCAACGGGGCGACGACATCGACTCCGCTTGCCACCAGCCGCAGGCCGGCAACTTCTACGTCAACCGTGCAATTACCGGCGCCCGCGTCGGTGTCGAGCCCTTCGGCGGCTTCGGCTGCAGCGGGACCGGCCCCAAGGCCGGCGGCGACCGCTACGTGGCGGCGTTTCTACAGCCGCGCGACGCGCTGTCGTCGTCGGTCGAGATCCCGACACCCTCGGCCGTGGCGACCGCGGTCCGCGCCGCCCTGCAGCGCCACGTGCCGACCCTGAGCATCCCAGGCCAGCGGACCTGGAACCAGCGTCACCCGCTCGGCGGGCTGGTGTTGCTGGCGCCGGAAGCCGGGGAGGCGTCGCCACGGCTGCGCGCACATGAGGCGGCCGCTCGCGCCGCTGGCGCGCCTGAAGTGCGCACCGTCGAGGTCAGCGCGGCCCTGGAGGCGATCGCGTCGGGCGAGGCTGCGTTGGTCGTGTTCGCGGCCCATACGCCGCCGGCGGGCCTAGCCGGGGCCTTGCAGCGCCGCAGCGCGCTGCTGCCGCCGCCGAGGCTGATCTGCAGCGACCTCGACCTCGACGCGATCGTCGACGCCCACCTTCAGACCGTCACGGTGGCCATCCACACCCTCCGTCACGGTGCGCCGCTGGCGCTGACGCTGCCAGGAGCCCAAGACATCCGCACGGCCGCTGGCGTCTAGAGAAGCGACCAGCGATGACCGGGCGCGTCTGTGGCGCTGTGTTTTGCGGCGGGACCGGCGCACGCAATTCCGAAAAACTGCAGTTTTTCTGCCCTCTCGCGCCAGCGCGATGTCCAATTCGGCGCCCGCGGCGCCACATCGGTCGCGCCTCGAGCGCGCCCACGCCCAGCCGGCCCGACGGCATCGAAGTGAGCGGCGCGCGTTGACGGGCGTGGGCGCCATCCTATCGTGCGCCGACGGCCCACCATGGTGGTGGGCCCAACATTGGAGCCGATCATGCCCGTGTCCCTGCCCGAGCTGCCCTACGCCTACAACGCGCTGGAGCCGCACTACGACGAAGCAACGGTGCGCCTGCACCACGACATCCACCACAAGGGCTATGTCGACGGCTACAATGCCGCCGAGCAGAAGCTCATCGCGGCACGCGCCGCCGGCGACTACAGCGCGATCAAGCACTTGAGCCGCGAGTTGGCGTTTCATGGCGCCGGCCACCAGCTGCACGAGATCTTCTGGACCAACATGAAGCCCGCCGGCGGCGGGGCGCCCGCCGGCGCCTTGGCTGCCCAGATCGATCAGGACTTCGGGTCGTTCGCCGGTTTCCGCGGCCAGCTCGAGGCAGCGGCGACTACGGCAGAGGGCTCCGGCTGGGGCTTGCTGGTGTGGAACCGCACCTTCGGCAAGCTCGAGGTGCTGACCGCCGAGAAGCACCAGAACCAAGCGCAGTTCGACGCCGTCGTCCTC
>SXNM01000439.1 GCA_005777155.1 Pseudomonadota bacterium
CGCCGCAGGACACCGCCCCGCCGCAGGACACCGCCCCGCCGCAGGACACCGCCCCGCCGCAGGACACCGCCCCGCCGCAGGACACCGCCCCTGTCCTGACGACGCCACTTCCCAAGCTCAACCTGCTCGACATCAACCCTGGCAGCCCGCACAGCGGCCAGACCTATGGCCTCGAGCCCTTCGCCGGACGATACATTGTCGCGCTGATGGGCGCCGGTTGGTGCGCCTCGTGCAACGCGCAGGCGGATTTCATGGAGAAGATCAAGGGCGACCTTGAGAAGCAGGGCCGCGACGACTTCATCATGATCGTCATCAACGATCAATCTGCGGCGTCTGCCAGCCACAAGAAGGCGATGATCACTTGCGATTACGCGAACATGTGTCCGCAGAAGGGCGGAAACCTCAGCTACCCAGTGCTGCAAGGCACCGCCAGCCAGGGCTGGAAGACGTTCGTCGATGGCACCGGCAAGACCGGCGTCAAGAACGACTGCTTCATCTACGGCAAGGACGGCGCGCTCGTGTTCAAGCATGTCGGCAAGGGCACCGTGAACTTGACGCAATTCGACAATGAAGTGCGGGCGGCGCTGAAGCCCTAGAGACGCTCACAATTTGGCGCGCTGGGCGCCCCGGGCACCGAATTGGGCGCGGCGCTGGTTGGCGAAGGCCGATAATTGACGCGCCTTTCGACGATAGTGCGCCGCGCCCCCCAAGGATCGACGGCTAGAGACGCGGCCCGTCAACACTGGTGGAGGCGCCAGGGGTCGAGGCGCCGCCGATGACGGCTACTGACCCTCGAGCTCAAACCGCTCGCCGGTCCAGCCATAGCGGAACGTGACCTGCTTCTTCTTGGCTGAGTCGCCGAACATAGTCATCGTGTCGCAGTTGATGCTCAGCTTCGCCGGCTCAGAAGCACCATCGATCAACGGCGCCGTGCAGCGCTCAGCGATGTTGGAGGCGTTGTCTTTGCTGCCCTTGAACGACGTCGAGGTCCGTTCGAAGACCACGCGGGCGCCGGCACCATCGCCGAGGTCGGCGTAGAGCGCCCACAGGTCTCGCGTCTCGACGCCACCTGCCATGCTGTCCATTCGCTTGCCGCCGATGTGGATGCGCCACGCTGACTTGCGGCCAAAGAGCGGCACCCGAAGCAGCTCCGAGGGCATCTTCTCCTTGTCGTAGGCCGGACAGACCGTCAGCCGCTCGCTCGTCGCGACGTCCTCGGGCGCGCTGAGCTTGCCGGCGAAGGTGAACAGGAAGCAGGTCGGAGCGCCGCCACCGCGGTCGACGCGAGCGATGGCCGCGCTCCCAGGAGCCCCACCGGCGTCCGCTGCGGCCAAGACTTGAACCTCCTTGGGACCAGCGCCGAGCTTGTCGACGGCCAGCTTGTGGGCGGCGCCCGTCGGGGCGGCCTGGGCGGACGCGGCGAGCGCTGCGCTGCTGGCCAAGAGGTATGCCGTGGCGCGCCACAGCGTCGGAGAGGGCGACAGGGGCGATCGGACACAGTGGGCGACGTGCGGCATCAGGCAAGCTCCTCGGCCGGACCAAGCCGGCATGGGACGGTGGGGAGTAAGGGCGAGTGGAGGGCTGGGCGGTCGGTGCGTGGGGACAGGCGCAGCTGCAGCGCTCAGCGCCAGGCGCTTAGCTCGGCGCGCAGCGCGGTCGCGGCGTTCGGTGACAGGGTCTCGATGGCGCGGACGATCGCGGCGCGCTCTGCCTTCAAGCCGTGCTTTTTGCTGTACGACAACCACGCGGCGATGGCGTCGGGCCCAGCCTGCCGGCGAGCCGCGGCGGCCAGCGCTGTGGCGCCCACCTGCGGCCGACCGAGCTCGGCCTGTGCCTTGGCGTACCAGCTCCAGGCGCCGCCGGCCCAGCTGCTGCCTGGAAAGCGGGTCGCCAGCTCGCGCCAGGCGTGCTGCGCGGTCGCTGGGTCGCGGCGGACGCGTTGATGGTAGCGGCCCAACGTCCACAGCGCCTCAGCGGCGCGTTCGTCCGCTGCAGCCTGCGCCGCTGGCTCGGCGCCGACGCCGGCCCAGAGCAGCGACTCGAGCTGGGACAGGGCCGCATCGGTGCGCTCTTTGTTGCCGCCGCCATGGACTAGCAGCGCCTTGCCCAGGGCCAGGCGGGCGTCAGCGTCATCGGGGCGCTCGGCGCAGGCTAGTTGCAGCGCTGGAAGCGGGTCGCGGGCCGTCAGCGCCGCCCGCATCGGCGTCATCCAGGACGCCTTCTCTTCAAACCCGGTGACCCGAACCAGCTGATTGCCGTCGGCGTCGAGCACGAGCGCGGTCGGCAGGCCTAGGATCACATAGCGCTCGATGAGGGCCCTGTTGCGCTCGTCGTCAAAGTCGACGCGAACCGACAGCAAGCCCTGCAGCAGCGCGGCGCCTTCCGGCGTGTGCAGCACCTCGCGCTCGAGCTGGCGGCAGGACGGGCACCACGAGGCATCGAAGTCGGCGAAGACACGCTTGCCCGTGCGCTTAGCCTCGACGAGGGCCTCGGCGAGGGTCATGGGCGCGAAGGCGACGCCCGACTGGACCGGGGCCGGGATCGCCGCTGGCGCGCCGTGCGCGGTCGAGACAGCCGACGGCGCGGCCAGCAGCGGCGCGGTCACGAGGGCCAGTACGCACAGACTGCGTGGCACCTGGCGGCGGATGCGGCGATGGAGGCTCGAGATCACAGGCCGGCTCCTCTGGCGTGGCCAACTGCCACGACCGTCGCCGCCGCAGACGGTAGCGTGTGCGCCGAAGGTTGTCAGCAGGCTGGGCCGCTGCTGACGCTTGCATGGCGGTTGCACACAGTCTCCGCCGACATCGCACGGCGGCGCCATCATCGCTGCGCGGGCGGCCGCGAACCTGACGGCGGGCGGATGAGCTGGGCGCCGCTGGGCGCAACAGCTGGCCGAAGGGTGGCCCCGGGCCGGCGCGGAATGCGAAGTCGCAACCGCGCCGGCCCGCGGCGAAGCGGAATGTCCCGGCGCGCCGCTGGGTTCTGCCGGCGTCCGCTGCTGAGCCTCTGCGCGGGGACTTGGACCCTGATGAGCGCAGAGGCCAGACGGCCGCGGGTCGTCGCCTGGAGGGACGCGATGGAGGCGGCGCTCGTGCAGCAGACCATCTTGATCGCCGACGATGAGGCACCGGTCCGTGCCGTGTTGCGCTTCGCCCTCGAGCGGGCGGGCTATACCGTGATCGAGACCTGCGAGGGCGCAGAGGCCTTGCGACACATCGCCGAGGCGCGGCCTGACCTCGCGGTGCTCGACGTCCGCATGCCGCAGCTCTCGGGCCTAGAGGTCTGCCGTCGTTTGCGTCAACGCGGCGATACGCTGCCGCTGCTTTTTCTCTCCAGCGTCGACGCCGAGGTCGACCGCATCGTGGGTCTGGAGCTCGGCGCCGACGACTACGGGACCCAGCCGTTCTCGCCGCGCGAGGTGGTCAGCCGAATCGGCGTCGTGCTCCGGCGCAGCCGGCCGCAGTTGGCCGCCGCGCCGGCTACGCCCGCCACCGCGCCGGTGCCGATCGGCGCTCCTGAGATCGGGCCGCTGCTGGTCTATGGCGCACTGACGGTGGACGTCGGCCGCCACGAGGCGCGCTGGCGCGGGCAGTCGCTGGTGCTGAGCGCGTTGGAGATGGGCCTGCTGCGGGCGCTGCTGCGGCGGCCAGGCCAGGTGCTCAGCCGCGACAGCCTGATCGACCAGATGTATCGCACACCGACGGTGGTGTCGGACCGCACAGTCGACAGCCACATTCGCAAGCTGCGGGCAAGGCTGCAGGCGCCGGGCGACGAGGTGATCGCGACGGTGCACGGGGTTGGCTACCGGATCGGGGCCTGCGTTGACGCTGGGGCCCCTTGCCATCCCTAACCTTCCCAGACCTGCCTGAGCCGTGGAAGCGCCGGCTGCGGCCGCGTCTGCGCACCGCGATCGTCGGCCTGGTGGCGCTGGTGGCGGCGCTGCCGCTCCTGGTGTTGGCCGGCATGTTTGCGCTGCCCTCCGAGACGGCGGCGATCCACACCACGCCAGCGCCGCGCACGTTGTTCACCGAGGTTGTCGCGCAGCGCGACGCGCTGATCTGGGCCGCGGTCGTGACCGGCCTCGTCTTGGGCGCCATCGTGGCGCTGGCGCTGCGCGTGCTGGTGGTGCCGCTGCGGGCGCTTCGGCGCGACGCCGTGGCGGTGGCTCAGGGCGATCGCGCCGCGCTGCTGCGGCGCGGACCGCGAGGGACGGTCGAGGTCGCTGAACTGGCAGAGGCGCTGCAGCAGATGGCTCTCGCCCTCGATCGGCGCGCGATCTACCTGGAGGCCTTCGCCACCAACGTCAGCCACGCCATCAAGACACCGCTGACCGCCATCGCCGCTACCGCCGAGCTGCTCGCCGACCACGACGCGGCGATGACGGCAGCCGAACGCCACCGCTTCCTGGCAAACCTCGGTCAGGAGGCCGAGCGGCTCCAGCGTCTCGCCGGCAGGCTCCTGGTGCTGGCGCGCGCCGACGTGCTGGACCGCCGAGACGCCTCGGTCGAGGTCGCAGCGGTCGCGGCGGCTGTGGTCGCGCGGCACCGACCGCGGCTGCGCGCTGCAGAGGTGAAGGTGCCAGTCGGCCTGTGCGTGGCGCTGCCGGCGGAGACCCTCGACTCGCTGCTCGACAACCTCGTCGACAACGCCGTGCAGCATGGCGGCGGTCCCCAAGTCGCGGTGCAGATCCGCGCCACGCGAGGCTCAGCTGGCCAGCAGGTTGAGGTCGAAGTCACCGACGATGGCCCTGGCCTCTCGCCGCTGGTGCGGCGCACGGCGTTCGAGCCCTTCGTCACCACGGCTGGGGCGAGAGGCGGCACCGGCCTCGGACTCGCCATCGTCCGCACCCTGGCGCGTGCCCACGGCGGTGACGCCACGCTGGTCGAACACGCCGGAGCGGGCGCCTGCGTCCGGCTGCTCTTGCCCGGCTGACCCCTGCGGCGCGGCGAACGGCGCGGTCCCTCGCGATTGCGCGCGTCTGGCCGCTCCAGCATCCTGCCGCCGCGGCCAGACGCCGTGTGGGAGGCGCCGATGGGCGACGAGCGAACGACCGACTGGACCCGCTTGCAGAGGTCGAACCGGGTATGGCCGCCGCAGCGCGCCGCTACGCTCTGGCTGGCTGTGATCGTCGGCGCCTGCGCCAGCGACGACGGGGCTGAGCCGGCGCCGCGCTACCAGGCGGAGATCGTCTGGACGACGGGGGGCATCCCGCACATCACGGGCAAGACCTTTGGCGATGCCGGCTTTGGGTCCGGCTACGCCTTCGCGACGCAGAACGCCTGCCTCATCGCTGACCAGCTCCTCAAGGTGAACAGCAAGCGCGCCGCGACCTTTGGCCCCGGCGAGGGCGACGCCCACGTCGAGAGCGACTTCTTTCAGCTCCTGCTCGGCGTGCGCGCCGCCGCCGAGGCGCATTGGGCCGACCTCCACCCCGAGATCCAGGCCTTGCTTGAGGGCTACGCTGCGGGCTTCAACCACCGCCTGCACGAGGTCGGGGTCGATGGGCTGCCCGAGCGCTGCCGCGGCGCGTCTTGGGTCCAGCCGATCACGGCCCTCGACCTCTTCACCTACGTGATGGACCTCGCGCTGGTCGCTAGCCTCCGCGCTTTGCCGAGCCTAGGGCCAGTCAACCTTTACCCGACACCGCCGCTGCAGACGACCCACTTCGATCCCGCCGCCGGCGTGGGCCGCAGCCTGCGCCGCGCGACCCGGCCGGCAGACAAGGCCATCGGCAGCAACGGCGTCGCGATCGGCAAGGACAAGTCGGCGACTGGACACGGCATGGTGCTCGGCAACCCACACTTTCCTTGGGCCGGCGAGCTGCGCTTCTGGCAACTGCACGTGACGGTGCCTGGCAAGTACGACGTCGCCGGCGCCGGCCTCTCGGGATCGCCGATCCCAAACATCGGCTTCAACCGCGACCTTGCTTGGACCCACACCGTTAGCAAGTCCATGAAGTTTACGGCCTATCGACTCAAGCTCGTCGCGGGCGAGCCGACCGCCTACCACTACGGCGGCGAGAAACGACAGATGGCCACCTCGACGCTCAGCGTCCAGGTGCGCAAGGAGGACGGCAGCCTCGAGGTGCGCAGCCGCACGAGCTATCGGAGCCACTTCGGGCCGGTGATCGCGATCTCTGGCGGCATCGCCGAGTGGACGCCGGAGAGCGTGTTCACGGTGCGCGACGCCAACGCCAACAACCACGCGTTGCTTGAGCACTTTCTGCGGGTCGGCCAGGCGCGCTCCGTGGCCGAGCTTGAGCAGGTCATGCAGACCGTGCAGGCCAACCCGTGGGTCAATACCATCGCCGCCGACCGCGGAGGTAGCGCGTTCTACTCCGAGAGCAACAGCGTCCCGAACCTGTCGCCCGCTACCTACGCCGCCCACAAGGCCGCGATCGCGGATGGCGACGGCCTCGCCGAGCTGCTCGCCAACTATGGCGTCTTCTTGCTCGACGGCAGCGACCCGGCAGAGGAATGGGTGGCGGAGGCGGGCAGCCGGGTGCCGGGCCTTGTGCCATTCCAAAAGACGCCGCACGCCACACGCAGCGACTACCTGGCCAACGCCAACGAGAGCTACTGGCTCAGCAACGTCGCCGCGCCGCTGCCCGAAGCGCAGGCCATCTTCGGCGACCGCGACGCCGTCCGTAGCCTGCGCACCCGCGTCGTGCTCCACGAGGTCGTCGATAGCGGTCCAGGCAGCGCCGCCGGCAGCGATGGCAAGTTCACCCTCGAGGAGTTGGCCAGCATCCCATTCCGCAATCGGGTGTTGTCGGCGGACCTTGGCCTCAACGCGGCGCGCACGTTTTGCGAGGGCACCAAGGTCGTCAAGAGCGGTGGCAAAGACGTCGACCTGACAGCCGCCTGCGCCGCGCTCTTGGCGTGGGACGGGCGCGAGTCTGTCGACAGCCGCGGCGCGATCGTCTGGCGCGAGACCCTGGCGGCGAGCGCCGGGCTGACCGAGCACCTGACCTGGAATGACGTCTTCAGCGTCCCCTTCGATCCGGCGAAGCCCCTGACGACGCCGCACACCGTCTCCTTTGTCACCGCCGACGGCAAGCCCGGCAAGCTGGCGCAGGCGTTGGCTAAAGCCGTGCTCCGCCTGCAGCAGGTAGGGATCCCACCGGACGCACGCCTCGGCGACTGGCAGTTCTTGCCGAGCGGCGCAGAGAAGCTGCCGGTGCCCGGCGGCATGGGCGCGATCGGCAACTTCAACATCGCCGGCTACGCGCCGGGCCGCGACAGCTCCACTTTTCCGACCATCGCGCAGGGCAAGGTGATCCACGCGACCACCGATCTCACCGAGCAGGGATACGTCATTAACTACGGCAGCTCTTTCCTCATGGCCGTCACCTTCGACGCCAAAGGCCCAGTGGGCAAGCAGTTGTTGACCTACTCCCAGTCGGGTGAGCCCGACTCGCCGCATTGGCGCGATCAGACGAAACGCTATGGCAAGGGCGAGTGGCTCGATATCGCCTTTCATCCCGAACAGATCTCAGCGGCTCGGCTGGGCGCGCCGCAGCAGATCGCCCACCACGACTAGCGACGTGGCGCCGGCAGCTGCGGCACCCGCGGACGCCGGCGCGATCGCGCTCGATCAGATGTCGACGCCCATCGACGACTCCGCACAACGCATGGGCTTGCCGGCATGAACCTGGTCCAAGATGGAACGCCGGCGATCGAAGCATTGAGGATGCTTGCGCAAATTTGATTGCGGTCGCCGGCGAACTGCACCATTCTCCGAACTTCAAGCGGAGGGGTGGGTGACGCTCTGACGTCCTGCCAGGGACCGACGAGGGACGGGTATGTTCGCGGCATGGTCGCGGTGTTGCAGTCGCCGCCCGACACGGGGCGACGCTCAACCCCCGAGCAGCGCGCCCGCCCGCAGCCAGAAGCGCTCGATCGCCGCCTCGACGCCGCTCGGGTCGTTGCCACCGGCCTGGGCGAAGTCCGCTCGCCCACCGCCCCGGCCGCCGACACAGCCCGCGAGCTCGGCGATCAGCGCCCCGGCCTGGACGCGATCGACGTGGTCGCGGCCAACGGCCACCACGAGGTTGACCTCGGCGCCCGCTACCGAGACGCCGAGCGCTACGCCCTGGCCCGCGGCGTCGCGCGCCGCGTCGGCAACCGCCCGCATCTCTTTGCCAGCCACACCCTGAACCCGGCGCACCAAGAGCTGCACGCCCTCGACCTCGCGCACTTCGTCGCCGGTGCCCCCACCGCTGCTGCCGATCGCGCCGCCGCCGGCCGAGCGCGCCAGCGCGACCTCGGTCTCGAGCTTCTCGATCTGCTTACGCAGCGCCTTCTGCCCTTCGAGCAGCGAGAGCACCCGCGCCTCCACCTCGCCTTGGCCGACGCCGAGTCGGCGGCCGACGCGATCGAGCTCGCCCTGCACCGCCGCCACGCGATCGACGGCGGCCAGATGGCACTCGGCCTCCAGCCGACGGACGCCGGCGGAGACGCCACTCTCGAGCACGACCTTAATCAGGCCGCAGTCGCCGGTGCGACCAACGTGGGTGCCGCCGCAGAGCTCGACGCTGGCGTCAAGCGCCACCACGCGCACACGCTCGCCGTACTTATCGCCGAAGAAGGCGAGCGCCCCGCGTGCTACGGCCTCTTCCATCGACATCTCCACGACCTCTGCCGCCTCGTTGCGCAGCGCCATCTCGTTGGCGAGGCGCTCGACGGCGGCGACCTCGATGGCGGTCATCGGAGAGAAATGTGCGAAGTCAAATCGCAAACGGTTCTGCTCGACCAGACTGCCGCGCTGCTTGACGTGGCCGCCGAGCACTTCGCGCAGCGCCCGATGCAGCAGGTGGGTCGCGGAGTGGTGCGCGCGCACGCCGGCCCGATACGCAGCGTCAACCTCGGCCCGTACCGCGGCGCCGACCGCCAGCTGGCCGCGCGCGATCTCGACGCGATGGAGGTAGAGATCTGGCGCCGGCTTTTGGACGTCGCGCACCTCGGCGTGATCAGGCGCCGACACGGCACCGTCGACCCGCCAGGAGAGGCGGCCGCGATCGCCGATTTGACCGCCGCCCTCGCCGTAGAAAGGCGACCGATCGAGGACGACGTCGACCACCATCCCGGCGTGGGCGCCCTCCAAGAGCTGCGTCCCCTGGATGATGGCCAGCACCCGCGCGTCGTCGACGGCGTCGTGCTCGTAGCCGACGAACGTCGTGGCGCAGCCGCGCTCGCGCAGCACGTGGACCATGACGTCGCCCGCCGTCACCTGCCCGGCCCACGAAGCCCGGCCGCGCTCGCGCTGGCGCTCCATGGCGGCGTCAAAACCGGCCTGGTCGAGGGCGAAGCCGCGCTCGCGGCAGATCAGCTCGGTCAGGTCGGCGGGGAAACCGTGGCTGTCGTAGAGCAGAAACGCGGTGTCGCCGTCGAGGATCGCCGGGCCGCCGGTCGATGCCGCACGGTCCAGGGCCTGGGCGATCAGCCGCTCGCCGGCGTCGAGGGTGCGCAAGAAGCGCTCCTCCTCTTGCCGCACCACCTTGGCCATCACCTCGCGCTGCTCCACGAGCTCGGGGAAGGCGAGGCCCATCGACGCCACGACCTCGTCGCAGATCTGCGATAGGAATGGCGCGTCGAAGCCGAGCTTGCGTCCGAATCGCAGCGCCCGCCGCATCACCCTTCGCAGCACATAACCGCGCCCTTCGTTGTCTGGAAACACCCCGTCGGCGATCAGAAACGCCGTCGCGCGGGCGTGGTCGGCGATGACGCGAAACGCCACGTCACGCTCAATCTCGGCCTCGCCTGACACCACGCCCTCGGGGTCGAAGCGGCCGCCGTAGCGCTGTCCGGTCATGGCCTCGACCCGCGCGATCAGCGAGCGCAGCAGATCGGTGTCGTAGTTGCTGCCGACCTGCTGTACGACGGTCGCGATGCGCTCCAGGCCCATGCCCGTGTCGACGCAAGGCGCCGGCAAGGACCGCAAGCTGCCGTCGGCGCCTCGCTCGTACTGC
>SXNM01000440.1 GCA_005777155.1 Pseudomonadota bacterium
CCACCGCTGAGGCGCACCCCGCGCTCGCCCACCTCCGTCGCGAAGCCTTCGGGGAAGTCGAGGACGAAGCTCTCGGCGTTGGCGGCGCGGGCGGCGGCGCGGATCTCCTCGTCGGTGGCCTCTGGGCGGCCGTAGCGGATGTTGTCTGCGATCGACGCCGAGAAGAGCTGGGGCTCCTGCGCGACGCTGGCGACCACGCCGCGCAGCCACGTCGGATCCAGGCGCTGAAGGTCAACGTCATCGATACGCACCACTCCGCGATCTGGGTCATAAAATCTCGACAGCAAAGCTCGAATCGTCGACTTTCCGGCGCCAGAAGGGCCGACCAGCGCGATGATCTCGCCGGGCTCGGCCCGCAGGCTCATGCCGCGCAGCACGGCGGTGTCGGGGCGCGCCGGGTAGGCAAAATGGACGTCGTCCAGCTCGATGCGACCGGACACCCGCGCCAAGCGCTCGCCGCCCTCGTTGACGAGGCCCGACGGCCGGTCGAGCAGCGTGAAGACCCGCTCCGCCGCGCCAACCGCGCGCATCACGTCGGCCCACAGGCTCCCCAGGGTGCCGAGGGAGAAAGCGACGGTGAGGGTGTAGAGCACGAACGACGTGAGGTCGCCGACGGTGAGCTCGCCGTCGATGACCATGTGGCCGCCCCTCCAGACGACCAGGGCCACGGCGCCGTAGCCTGCGAACGAGGCCATCGCCATGAACATCGACGACCAAGTCGTGCGCCGGAGGGCGAGATCGTAGGCATGCTCGACCGCTTCCTTGTAGCGCCCAAACTCCCGGTGCTCGCCAGCGTGGCTGCGGACGGTGCGGATGCCCGAGATGGCCTCCTCGGCGACCGACGTGGCGCGGGCGTAGGCGTCCTGCACCTTGCTGGCGAAGTGCCGGATCTTGCGCCCATAGAGCACGGTCCCGAACGCAGCGGCGGGCACGGTGGCCAACATGACGAGGGTCAGCTTTGGCGACGTCCAGGCCAGCAAGGCGATGCCGCCAACGGTCATCGCGAGATTACGCAGCGTCATCGAGATGTTGACGCTAACAGCGTTCTGCAGCACGCCCGTGTCGACGGCGAGGCGGCTGAGCAGCTCGCCGGTGCGGCTCTGATCGAAGAAGCCGATCTCCAAGGCCAACACGTGGCGGTACAGCTGCAGGCGGAGGTCGCTGACGATGCGCTCGCCCGCCGCGGTGAACAGCCAGGCGCGCAAGGCAATGGCGACCGCCTGCAGGGCGAACGCGCCGAGCAGAAAGATCGCGGCCTGGTCCGCTACCTGCGGGGCGCGAGCGACCAAGGCGCTGTCGAGGATGACCCGGACCGCCTGCGGAAAGGCCAGCGCGGCGGCGCTGCCGATGGCGAGGAAAACGGTGCCAAGCGCGATGCGGCGCCACTGTGGCCGCGCCAGCGCCATGAGACGGCGCGCCGGCATTTTCGCCAACGTGGCACGGTAATAGCCGACGCGGCCTAGGCGGGCGATGGCCTCCGCAGCCGGCACCTCCTCGGGCAGCCCGCCAAGGGAGCCCGGCGGCGCTGCCGAGGCTTCGGTTGGCGGCGCCGGCGTGTCGAGCGGACCCTTGCCCTGCCCCGTGGCTGCGTTGCGCCTCAAGGACGCCTGAGGTACAAGCGCTTGCGATGCCAAAGGCGGCTGTGAGGGGGAGGGATCAGTCATGTTGCGATGGGATGTCCGGGCACGTATGAACGATCGTGAGGCGCGTCGCGGCGGCGTGAGCACCGACCTGCGGTCGACAGCGACAGCGGCGCTGACGGCCCTGGTGGTCGGCTGTGTGGCGTTTGCCTGCGACGACGGCGGATCCGACGGCGACGGCAAGGCCAAAGACAGCGCGGCTGGCTACGATATCCGCTACGAAGACGCCGGCTCGTTCTTGCCGCCGAAGCCGTCGACGGCGCACTGCCAGCCGTGCAACTCGACGGTGCAGTGCGACGGTGCGGACGACGCGGGCGCTCATTGTGTCGACCTCGGAGCCTCGGGGAGCTTCTGCGGGCGACCCTGCGAGCCTGCCTGTACGCAAGGATACACCTGCAAGGATGTCAACTCGATCGAGGGCAAGGCCGTCAAGCAGTGCGTACCGGACAAAGGCGAGTGCCAGTGCAGCGCGTGGTCGGCTGCCAAGGCGCTGACCACCGGCTGCAGCAAGACCAGCACCTTCGACGGCAAGACCGTGAGCTGCCCTGGCGTCCGTATGTGCACGCAGACCGGCCTCACCGCGTGTGAGGCGCCGGCTCCTGCCGCCGAGACCTGCGACGGCCACGACAACGACTGCGACGGCCAGACCGACGAGTCGACCTGCAATGACGCCCCGCTGTGCAAGGCCGGCGCCTGCCACCCTGCCCTGGGTTGCACCTACGCCCCGGCGCCTGGCACCTGCGACGACGGCGACACCTGCACCAAGAGCGACGCCTGCAACGAGGGCACGTGCATCGGCGCCGCGGTCATTTGCGACGACGCCAACCCATGCACCAAGGACGTCTGCGACAAGGCCACCGGTTGCTCCAGCAAGCCGACCGATGGCGCGGTCTGCAGCGACAATGTCGCCTGCACCAAGGGCGAGGCGTGCGCTCTGGGCAAGTGCACGGGCGGCAAAGAGGTCAAATGCGACGATGGCAACAAGTGCACGCTCGACCTCTGCCAGAAAGCGAGCGGCGCCTGCATCAACAGCGCGACCGAGGACGCCTGTGACGACGGCAACCCCTGCACCACCGGCGACGCCTGCAAGGACGGCGCCTGCGGTTCCGGCGCGGCGAAGAAGTGCGATGACGGCTTGGCCTGCACCAAGGACAGCTGCGACACGAAGTCGGGCTGCGTGGCGCTGCCGGCCGACGTTACCGTCTGCAAGTAGAGGTGGAGCGGCTCATCGCTGCCCACTCCCGGCTCGAGCCCTTCGCGGACCGGGCCATGCCGGCGCCACCCTGCCGCCCTCGATCGAATCCGCCGCTGCTCGGTGGTCCGAGGAGCCGGGGCCGCGCTCCGGTGGCGACCGCCGCCACGCCCGCTGGAGTGGCGGCGCCAGTGGGTCGGGGACTAGCGGCTGAGCCGCAGCCAGCGCACCGCGAGGCCACCATGGCGCAAGTGCAGCACCTGTTGCCCGCGCAGGCCAGCGGCGGCGGCTAGGCCACCGTCGAGCACATAGGCAGGGCCGAGGTCGCTGCGTCGTCGCAGCGCCGCAGCGAAGGCGCGCAGGCTGCGGACTGCGTCGTCATCGGTACGTAGACCGTAGGGCAAGTTGGAGACCACGACGCTGCCAGGCGGCAGAGCGGCGACCGCTGCGGCGACGTCGAGCGTGTGCCAGCGACAGCGCTCGGCGAGACCCGCCGCAGCGGCATTGTGCCCGGCCGCGGCGATGGCGGATGGATCGCGGTCAGAGCCGACCGCCTCGACTGTCGTCGGCGGGGCGTCAGCGTCGGCGGCCATGCTGAGGGAGCGGCCGCCTCGGCTGGCTGCTGCCGCGAGCGCCGGCAGCTCGTCGATGCCGAGCGCGCCTACCCGCTGCGGCGCCTGTCCGCGGTCGGCGTCGAGCGCCTCCA
>SXNM01000441.1 GCA_005777155.1 Pseudomonadota bacterium
CGACGTCGCCGAGGACATCGAAGAAGACGTAGTCGTAGTCACGGTCCAGGATCTCCATCTCTTCGAGCTCTTCGAAGAGGCGGCCGAGACCTCGCCCCGCGCAGCCGACGCCGGGCTTGGGGCCACCGACCTCGATGCAGTCGACACGTTCGCCGCCGTCCATGATGAGGTCGTCAGGTTTGAGATCGGCGCGGCCCTCGGTCAGCAGGTCCATCAGCGTGATCGGTGGAAAAGTCTTCACCAGGTTGCGGCACGAGTCGCGCTTCGGATCGCACCCGATCTGCAGCACCTTACGGCCCAACGAGGCATAGGTCGCGGTCAAATTGCTCACCACGGTCGACTTGCCGACGCCGCCTTTGCCGTAGAACGCCAGCGATCGCCGCATGCCACCTCCCTGCTGACGCACCGTGGCCCGAACGGCGGCGGCGCACCTCCGGAGCAAGGGTAACGTCGGCGCGGCCTGCGGCCAAGGGAAGGTGTGAAGATCGACGCAGGTCCCGGCGGTTCGACAGCCCGAACGCGCGCTCTGGCCGTGCGTTCGGCCTCACGGCCGGCGCGGGATCGGATCCTCCGCGTGCGCGGCCTCTCGCCAGGCGGTCGAGCCCCTCAGCGTGGTGGGCGGGGGCGCGCCGCGGCCGCTCGCGGCGTGGGCAAGCTCGTGCCATTCGCGGCCAGGAGCGCGCTGTTGCGCAGCGAACCTGCGCTGCATCGCCGCGCTGTGGCGATCACTCGGTCAGCGGCTTCGTTCGTGCGCCGCGGCCTGTTGGAGCGGCAGAGCCTGTGGCGACGACGCCTGCCACGACGCCGCGCGCTCCCCCATTGGCCAGGACGGCGCGCCGCGCTACGCTCAGCGCTCGATGAGTCGCGCCGCTGACCAGCGCGCGCCGGTGGAGACCTCGATGGCGGCGGGTGACAACGCGGCTGGGGCGGATCGGGCCGGCAGCGCCGGGCTTGCCCATCCAGACGACCCTGCGGCAGACAGCGCCGCCCCGCTCTCGCACGCCGACATCCTGCCCGAAGACCCCGCGGTCGCTCCGCCGCCTCGCCCCATGGCGCCGCGCCCGGTGCGCGCCACCGGCAGCCACACGGCGAGCCGTCACCCGCTCCTGCAAGGCGAGCGGACCTCGAGCGCGGCCAGCCCGAGCCCTCAGGCTGGAGCGCCTCTGCATGTGCGGCCAGGCGACGTCGTCGCCGGCCTGTGGCGCTGGCGGCTGCGCGGCGAGCTCGGGGCAGGCGGCTACGGCACGGTCTGGCGGGCCGAGCGTGAAGATGACGGCGCCGTGGACGCGCCGGCCAGCGTCGCTGCCGTCAAGTTCTTTCGCCCGCCGGAGGGCGTCGACGCCGGCCACATGATGCGGCGCGAGCTGGCGGCCTTGTTGGCCATGCGCAGCGAACGAATCCCGCGTGTGCTCGACCATGGCGTCGAGGGCCCAGCGCCCTTCTTGGCGATTCAGTGCCTGCCGCACGGCAGCGCCTTCGATCTCGGCCAGCGCCGGGGCGCGCTGCCGCCGGAGGCCATCTGGCGGCTGCTGCTGGACTTGCTGGAGGCGCTGCGCGTCGCCCATCACGCGGCGGTGCTCCACCTTGACATCAAGCCTGGCAACGTCCTGCTCGACGGCCAGGGCGGCTTTGTACTCACTGACTTCGGCATCAGCCAAGGCAGTTACGTCAGCGGCTATGTCGGCGCCGTTGGGCTCGGCACCCGGGGCTATCAGGCGCCTGAGCAGCGCGAGCGCGCCGTCGACTCCCTCGACGTCCGCACGGACCTCTGGGGCGTCGGCGCAGCGGCGTGGGCGCTGCTGACGGGCATCGACCCCAGCAGGCAGCTGCAGCACCTCCGCGCCACGCCAGATCCCAAGACCCGCGCCGGACTTCCGCCACCCTCTACGCTCGTGTCTGGAGTACCGGCGGCGCTCGACCACGCGATCTTGCAGCTCGTGGCCTACGATCCCGTCGATCGGCCCGGCGGCGCCGCCGAGGCGCTGGCGCTGGGTCGCCGCCTCGTCAGCGGGCACAGCCGGCCGCTGTCGAGCGCCATCGAGTTGCGCGGCCGCGTCGAGGCAGCCGAGGCCGCTGCGCTCATCGCTGACCTCTACGATCCGCTGTGGCAGGCGATCTGCGGCAGCGAGAACGCCAGCGACTTCCTCGTCCGCTACGAGGACGGCGAGCTGTTCTGTCGCGAGGGCGAGCGCAGCCACCACGCGTTTGCGCTGCTGCGCGGTGTGGTCCGCATTGAGCGCGCTGGCAAGCTGCTCACGACGATCGACCGCGAAGGCACATTTCTTGGCGAGGTCGCGACGCTGACCGGCGTCTCGCGGACGGCGACGATGCGGGCGCAAGGACGCGTTTGGGCGATGCTCTTCAACGCCGCCGAGTTCGAACAATTCGTCGTCGCCAACCCGCCTGTCGCGTTGCGCTTGCTGCACTCGCTCGCGGCGGCGCTGGATCGCGAGTCGCGCCGTAAGCCATGATTCGCGAATAGGATTTGAAGGGTTCGCCCTCAGCCGGGCCGCGCAGCCGAGAGCGCGTCGCGAATCCGACCGTGGTCGCTGCGCACCGCCGCCAAGCGCCCACTGCGGCCGGCGGAGACCACGCGCAACCCGCCGCCGTCGGGCTCGTCGCTGACGGTGGCGCCGTCAAGCGGGAATTCGACGACGAAGTCGCCGATCTCCATCGAACCCATCGACTGCATCGTCGAGCCGCCGTCGTTGCCGAGCAGGCCACTCGCCGTCGCCGCCACGATGCGCGAGTGCGCCGAGAAACGGGCTACGCCGTCGTCGAAGGTGAGCGTGCCAAAGGGCGGAATCGCGCCGAGGAGCATCCCCTCAACCTCGAGCATGACCTGCTCGAGCGGCGCCGGGGGAGCCTTGCGGGGCATGGGCCCGACCGCGGGAGGTGCTGCGGGCGGTGCCTGTGGTGTCGCTGAGGCGCTCGCCGCCGGCGCCGGGCGCGGCGCGGAGGCCGGCGTCGCGGCGTCCTCTCCGCCAGCTCCTGCGCTCGGTCCCTTTCGCCGGCGCGTCGCCCGGGCGACGACTACAACGATCACGACGACTGCGACCCCCGCAGCCATCACGGCCGCCAGAATGCCGAACGCCATCCCGCTCGAGTTCTCCATGGTTCGCGTCTCCCTCGTCGTCGATAGCGTAGCGATTGGCCTTGCAACCGCGCCTGCAGACAGTTATATCGCCGTCAAGGCGTGACCCGCGCGGGCGCGTTAGTCGCGGCCTCTCCCGACGTAGCTGCGCCGGTTCGGCGCTCCGAGCATAGGCACGGCGGCAGCACCGGTGCAATCGCGCTGGCCGCCTCGTGCGCTCGGTGTCTGGCGAGCGATGGCACACGGGCCTTGGAGGAGACCCGGCGCGAGGTCCACGCGCGGCCGATGCGGAGGGGCTGCGCCGAAATGCGGCCAGCTGGCACCGCAGCGCGCCGGTGCAGCGGGCATGACCGCGGCGGAGTCTGGTGATGCACCCGTTGCCGCGCTCGGGCAGAATAGGATACCCTCATCAGCGGTAGCGACGCCCAGCCTCCGCTGGGGAGTGGGGGCCGATGAGCAGCCGTCGACCGGAGGGTGGAGCCGAGGGCTGGGCACCAGGCGCGGCGGGTATGGTGTGGCGGATAGCGCTTCATGCTCAGGCCATTGAGTCGTGCATGATCATGTCGTTGATTGCGATCGGGGCGGCACTCGGCTGCGGAGAGCCCGCCGCAGAGAACGACGGTGGCGCCGGCGCGGCGACCGACAACGGCGGCGGCGGCGGTGACGTGGCCGGTTCGACGGACGCCGCGCTCGACGATGGCGGCGGCGACTTGGGCGCTGGCGGCGGCGACACGGGCGCAGGCGACGCGTCGGGCGATGGCGTGGCGTCAACGGACTGCGTAGGCGGCGACGAGTCGTGCAATGGCGTCGACGACGACTGCGATGGGGCCACAGACGAAGACAGCTGCGACGACGCGCCCTGCGTGGTCACCAGCTGCAAGGCGAAAGAGGGCGGCCACGCCTGCGTCGCAGCGCCAGCGGCCGACGGTACGCTCTGCGACGACGGCGACCCATGCATGGCCAGTGACCTGTGCAAGGGCGGAATCTGCAAGGGCAACAAAGCGGCCTGCCAAGACGGCGATCCCTGCACCCAGGACGCCTGTGCCGCTGGCTCCGGGGCGTGCAGCCACACAGCGGCGCCCGATGGCGGCGTCTGCGACGACGGTTCGGCTTGCAGCCAGAGCGACGTCTGCCAGGCCGGCAAGTGCAAGGGCGCCATCGTCGACTGCGACGACAAAAACGGCTGCACCGTCGACACCTGCGACGTCAAGAAAGGCTGCCAGTACGAGGGTGTGCAGGGCAATTGCGATGACGGAGACGCCTGCACCCAGGGCGACACCTGCGTCGCGGAGACCTGCATCCCAGGCGACCCCGTCGCTTGCCCCGCCGGCAGCCCGTGCGAGCTGTCTGCGTGTGACAAGTCGACCGGCAAGTGCAAGACGACGCTGCTGAAAGACGGCGACGCCTGCGACGACGGCGCGCCGTGCTCGGTCGCAGACGTCTGCGCGGTCGGCGCCTGCCTAGGCAAGGCCAAGACCTGCGATGACGGCAGCCCCTGCACCATCGACGCTTGCCTGGAGGCCAACGGCGCCTGCAGCAACGCCCCGACGGTCGGCAACACCGCCTGCGACGACAGCAGCAAGTGCACCGGCGACGACAAATGCGACAAAGGCGTCTGCGCAGGCAAGAAGCTGGCGTGCGACGACAACAGCCCCTGCACCGAGGACACCTGCGAGGCCGCGACCGGTTGCTTCGGCCTGCCCGTGCCCGGCAGCTGCGAGGATGGCGATGCCTGTACGAGCAGCGACGCCTGCAAGGACGGCAAGTGCCAGCCGGGCAGCCAGAAGACCTGCAACGACGACAACTCCTGTACGGTAGACGCCTGCGATCCCAAGACCGGCATCTGTCTGTCCAACCCCGTCCCCTTGGAGGGCAAACCCTGCGCCGACAAGAGCCTCTGCACTTCGGGTGAGGCTTGCCAAGCGGGCGCTTGCGTCGCCGCCGCCGACAAGGACTGCGGCGACGATGTGCCGTGCACGCTCGACGGCTGCGACGCCGACACTGGCATCTGCACCCACAAGGCGCTGCCGGACGGCGCCCCTTGCAGCGACGGCAGCCTCTGCACCTACGCCGACACCTGCGACGCGGTCGGCGCCTGCAGCGGCAAGGTGATCCCCTGCGTCGACGGCCTGTTGTGCACCATCGACGGCTGCGACGCCAAGTCCGGCGCCTGCACCTTCGCGGCGATGCCGAAGGGCGCCTCCTGCGACGACAACAACAAGTGCTCGGTGTCCGATAGCTGTGACGGCAAAGGCAAATGTGACTCCGGCAAGGTCAAGGTCTGCGACGACGACAGCGCCTGCACGGACGACACCTGCAACATCACGACCGGCAACTGCGCCTACAACAACAACCAGTTGCCGTGTGACGACGGCAACGCCTGCCTGCTGAACGACGCCTGCAGCGAGGGCAGCTGCAAGGCCGAGAGCGCCGGTAAGGTCAGCACCATCGCCGGCGCCACGCCGTCTTTTGCCGACGGCGCGCTGGGTGTGGCGCGCTTCTCGGCCCTGCGAGGCATGTCTCGTGGCGGCGGCGCACTCCACATCGCTGACACGGGCAACCATCGAATTCGGCAATTGAAAGGCAAGACCATCAGCACCATGGCCGGCGACGGCAACGCCGGATACCTCGACGGCGGCGGGGCGGGCGCGCGCTTCAGCTCGCCGTGCGACGTCGCCTACGTCGAGGGCGGCGCCCTCTACATCGCTGATCGCAACAACCACGCCGTGCGGCTGCTCGGCTCCGGCCAGGTGAGCACGGCGTTCGGGGCGCCAGCGGCGGGCCTGACTGAGGGCAAGGGCATCGCCGCGCGCATGAATTCACCCGAAGGCGTCGGGGTGGCGCCAGACGGCGCGCTGTGGGTCGCCGACACCGGCAACCACGCCATCCGGCGGGTAGGCAGCGACGGCGTGCTGCGCGTGGTCGCTGGTGGCAGCGCTGGCTACGTCGACGGCGGCGCGGGCGTCGCCCGCCTCAACGGGCCGCGAGACATCGCCTTCGACAGCGCCGGTGTCGGCTACGTCGCTGACGCCAGCAACCACCGCATCCGCCGCATCCTGCCGGACGGCACGGTCACGACACTGGCCGGCAGCGGGCTGACTGGGCTGCAGGACGGTGTCGCCACCAGCGCCCGACTGTCGGCGCCTACCAGCCTCGCGGTGCGCGCCGATGGCGGGCTGCTCATCGCCGATCAGGGGCACCACGCTGTGCGCCTGCTCGCTGGCGGCCAGGTGACGACCTTGGCTGGCACTGGTACGGCCGGGGCAGCCAACGCGGTCGGGGGCGCGGCCACCTTCTACTCGCCGTCTGGTGTGGAGGTCGCCGAAGATGGCGCGGTGCTGGTGGGCGACCTCAACAACCATCAGCTGCGCCGCATCGCTCCCGGCGCGCTCAGCTGCGACGACGGCAAGGGCTGCACCGTCGACGCCTGTGACGCCAAGAAGGGCTGCAGCAACAGCCAGCTCGACAAAGGCGCCGCCTGCAGCGATGGCAACGTCTGCACCACCGGGGATGTCTGCGACGCCGCAGGCGCCTGCAAGGCGACCTTGACCAGCTGCGATGACGGCACCCCCTGCACTTCTGATATCTGCAACCCCATCGATGGCAAGTGCGTCACGGTCTCGACGAGCAGCGTCTGCGAGGACGGCGACGCCTGCTTGGGCCCCGACACCTGCCAGAACGGGGTCTGCAAAACACAGCCGGGCTTGGAGTCGTGGGTGGGCTCGGCTGCCGGATTCGTCGACGGCAAGGGCAAGGTAGCTGCCATGAACTCGCCGACCGGCGCCTGCGACGACGGCGTCGGTGGCGTCTTCGTCGCCGACCGCAGCAACCATCGCATCCGACAAGTCGGCGCCGACGGCACGGTGACCACCGTCGCTGGCAGCGGCGCCGCAGGATACACTGAGGGCGAGGCCAGCAAGGCCGTCTTCAACACGCCGCAGGATGTCGACGCCGCCATCGACGGCAGCCTGTGCGTCGCAGACCGCGGCAATCACCGCATCCGGCGCATCGCCAACGGCCAGGTGGTCCTGCTCGCCGGCCAGGCGCTCAACGGCTTCGCCGATGGAGTCGGCGCCGCAGCACGCTTCTACTACCCGGAAGGCGTCGCGGTCGACCCATTCTCCGGCGATTGCTACGTCGCCGACACCTACAACAACCGCATCCGCAAGGTCAGCGCCGACGGCAAGGCCGTGACGGTGGCCGGCGATGGCGCCTCAGGCTTTGTGGAGGGCAAGGGCGTGGCGGCGCGATTCTATCGGCCAAGCGGCATCGACATCGACGACAAGGGCTTTTTGTACGTCGCTGACACCTACAACCACCGCGTCCGTCGCATCGACGCCGAGGGCAACACCACCGTCCTGGCCGGCAGCGGCAGCGCGACATTCGCGGACGGCAAAGCCGGCGCCGCGTCGTTCAACTACCCGAACGACGTGTCGATGGGCAGCGACGGTACGCTGCTGATCGCCGACCGCAACAACCACAGGCTTCGCGAGCTGTTCGGCGACGGCGTGGTGTCGACGCTGGCTGGATCGGCGTCGGCGGGCGCTGCCGACGGCGGCGTCGGCGTCGGCCAGCTCAACACGCCCTACGGCGTCGTCGCCCACCCCATGCTCGGCCCGGTCATCGTCGACTACGGCAACCACAGGCTGCGGCGGTTCGGCTACGGCAAGGCGAAGAGCTGCGACGACCTCGACGTCTGCACGACAGACAACTGCGACAAGGCCAGCGGCGACTGCAGCCACGCGCCGATCGCCAATTGCTGCCAGCCGGTCAAGCAAAACTACAAATTCAGCGACGTGGCCGACGGCAGCGGCTGGGTCTTCGCGACCTGCCCCGCCAGCGCCAACGCCGGCGCGCCGGTGTGTACGCCCTACACGCCTGCCGCCGACACCAATGGCTGGCACGTGCGCCCGAGCTCACCGGTCTTCCAGTCGGAGAAGGGCGCCCTCTTCTACGGCCAGGACTCGGCCAACAACTTCGACTTCGGCGCCAGCGGCGGCAGCGCCGAGTCGCCAGCCTGGACCGTGCCGGCCCAAGGCAGCTCGATCGAATTCGCCTACTGGTGGGATGCCGAGAACGGCAACAGCTACGATCGCCTGCACGTCTCGTTGCTCGTCGACGGCAAGATCCAGCCTGTAGGCGAGGCCGCGGCGCCTCAGTACGGCGCCATCTTCTACAAGAGCCAAGCCGGCCACTTGACGCCCAAGGTCTGGGTCACGGTCAAGCAGGACGTCAGCGCCTACGTCGGCAAGCAGGTGCAAGTCCGCTTTTTGTTCGCGACGGGCGATTCGGTCGCCAACACAGGGCAGGGCGTCTACGTCGACGATTTCAAGTACATCGCGCCTTGCAGCAAGTGAGCCGAGGCGCCGAGCTCCGCAGCTCCGTCAGCGCAAGACAACCCGGCGCTTGCCCTGGCCACCGCCCTTGACCGTGAGCTTGCCGACGCCGATCGTCAGGGTGCCGCTGCCCACGACCTCGAAGGCGCCACCGACCGCCTGCACCGACTTGGCGGGGCCGTCTGCGCCCTGCCACGTCGCAGCCGACGGCCAATCGGCCAGGGCGCCAGCTTGCCAGCGCAGCTGAAGCGGCGGGGCGGCGGAGTCGTGGCGCTTGGCCTCGGCGAAGCTGCCGACCTCGAGGTCGACGGGCACGGCGCCAGCCTGCGGGCCGGGGCCGCGAAACAGCCAGATCTCGCGGTCATCGCCGACATCATCGAGATCGACGACGCCGGACGCCGCTACGGCCTCGGTGGTCCGCACGGCCTCGGGAAGCAGCGCGAGGACGGTCCCGGCCGGCACCAATGCGCCGATCTCGGTGATGGGAAGGGTGAGCTGTAGCGGGGTCTTGCCGTCGCTGTTGTGCACATCGCCGTCGAGGAGGCCGTACCAGCGCCCCGCCGGCAGCGTTAGGGCGCGCATAGTCTTGCCCTTCTCGATAACCGGCGCGACGACGACGCGATCGCCGAGCAGCCAGAGGTCGGTAGCCGACCAACCCGGCTCAAAGGTCGGCCAGTGCAGCGAGAGGGGGCGCAGCATCGGCGCGCCAGTCTGCACCGCCGCCGCAGCCAGCGCGTGCAGGTACGGAAAGAGCTGCATATGCAAGCGACTCCAGCGGGCGAAGTGGGCGGTCGTCTCGGCGTCTTTCTCCCAGTTCCAGTTGGCGTAAGCGGCGCGGCCATGGTGGGTGCGCATGACCGGCGTCATGGCGCCAAGCGTCACCCAGCGGTACCACAGCTCCTTGGTGGTCGGCTCGGTGAAGGTCGACATGTAGCCGCCGATGTCGTGGGCAAAGAACGGGAAACCGGCGATGCCGAGGCCGATGCCCATCGGGATGACGCTCGGATAGCCGTCGCCGAGCGAGAAGTCGGTCTGCTGGTCCCCGGCCCAGACCACCGTCACCAACGACTGGCTACCCAGCCAAGCCGCGCGGACAAAGACCTGGAGCTGCGACGGCGTGCCGGCAGGGGCGGTGGACGCCTTGGCCTTCTCCCAGGCGTCGAAGAGCGAGCGGTGCAGCTGCTGAAACTCGACGGGGTAAAGATTGTGCGCCAACAGCGGATCGGCGCCATCGTGGAGCACGGCGTCGGGCGGCAGCCACTCGCAGAAGTCGGCCATCCAGCCGACCGCGCCGAGCTGCAGGCTCTGCTCGTAGGTGGTCTTGGCGAAGGCCAGGGCCGCCGGGTTGCGAAGGTCGAGGAGGCTCGACTTCTCGAACTTGACGCCGTCGAAGAGGTAGGGCTCGAGCGTCCCATCCGTCTTCTCGCGGTGGATGCACAGCCCCTCTTGCAGCGTCTTGGCGTAGACGTTGGATGACTCCGACAAGAAGGTGTTGTTGTAGGTCAGCCAGACCATGCCGTTGGCGCGTAGATCCGTGACGAGCTGCGTCGCGTCGGGGTAGAGGTCGGTGTCGAGCGTCCAGTCCTCATCGAGGGTGTAGCCGTCGCCATGTGCCTTGCCGCCCCGCCAGTCCTCGCTCCATAGCGCCGTGACGGCCACCCCGGCGGCGCGCAGGGCGGTGGCGATGCGGCGGACGTTCTCGCTGCCGTGCATGGCGTCGACCCAGAGGCCAAAAGTCCAGTTCGGCGGCATGCGCGGCCTGCCGACCGCGGCGCTGGTCTGCTGAAGCACCTGCAAGGGGGTCGGCGCGTGAAAGACGCGGACCTTCAGCCTGCCTTCGAAGGCCTCCAAGCGGACGGCGTCCTGCTGCTCGGAGCAGAGAGCGAAGCGGGCGAAGGCCGGGGTGTCTAGCAAGAGAGCGTAGTTGCGGCTCGACAGCGTCAGCGGGATCGGCGTGTGCGTCGAGTGGCGCCGGCCGATGAGCTGCCAGTCCCCAGTGTGGACGTCGTCCGCCTTCTTGCCGAGCCCATCTTCGGCGACCCACAGCGGCACCGTCCAGCCGCGGTGGTCGACGTCGTAGGACTGGCCTCCGAGCCCAAGAAAGTGCTCGGCTTCGGCGCAGGGCAGGGCGATCGAGGCGCGGTTGGCGGTCGCTGGGCCCTCGACGTCCAGCGCCACGCCGCCGCCTGGCAGGCCGCTGAGCTTGCCGGCGCCGAGGAGGCTACCGTCCGCGGCCAGCAGCTCGAAGCTCATGCCATCTTTGGCCTTGCTCACCTTGGTCAGCTTGGCCACCGCGCGCCACTCGGTCGGCTTCTCTTCGAAGTGGTACGACCCGTAGCGCATTTTGATGTCGGCGACGCCCACGCCGAAGGCGAGTCCACGGAGCGTCGCCCCTTCACCGCCATCGGCCAGCATGAGGCGCGTCAAGAGCTGCGCGTCGGCGTCTGCCCGCACTTCGACGCCCGGCGGCGCGGCGACCACTCGAACGTGCAGGCCACCCAGGGTGTGCGCGCTGGGATCTTCGTCAGCAGAGTCGGCTCCATCGCCGCCGCACGCCTGAAGCAACAGCGCCGCCAGCTGGCAGAGGCCGCTGGTGAGCCAGCGCCGGAGACGTGCGCTGGAGTAGACATTCATCCATCTGCGATTCATCTCGTCACTTCCCGTCGTCACGCCGTCGCGGCAGATGCCCATCGCCGGTTCGGCGACAGGCGCCCGGCGGCGAGCCTAGCCGGGTGAAGGGGCCCCGGCCAGTGCCACCTCGCCGTGACGTTGGCCTCCATCGCGACGCTGGGCTCCCACGGCAGGGCGTAGCGAACGGCCCAGTCAGCGCGCCGTGGATCGCCAGACAGGCTCGCGCGTCTGAAGGCCATGGTGCAGGCTCGCCACCTGCGCGAGGGGCGCCGAAGTGACGTCAGGAGGCCAACCGATGAGCGACATTGTGAAGCGTCTGCGGGCCGAGCCGCGATGGGGGCGCCGCCGATGGCTCAGCTGCGCAGCGATCGCACAACTCGTCACGCTCGGCGCCTGCCACCGCGCAGACCCCCCAGCCGTCCCTGGCTCTCAGGCCACGGCGCCCCAGGCGGCGGCCGATGACGCGGCCCCGGCGAGCGCAGGCGTGGATAGCGCGGCGGCCACCGTGCGCCCTGGACTGACGGGCCCGATCTCCAACGCCGACGCCTTTGAGCCCGAGGCGCCGCCGCCCCGCGAGGCCCGTCGGCAGCTCGCCGCGCGGACGGCGCCGGTCGCGCTGACCAGCAGCGACGGCCAGGGCTTGCAGCTTCGCCGCTACCACGCCCGCGCCGTCATCGACGGCCCGCTGACCCACTGTGAGCTGCGCTTGACCTTCTTCAACCCGGAGCGCCGCCAGCGTGAGGGGCGCTTCGAGCTGACGCTGCCGGACCGCGCCGCCATCGCCCGCTTCGCCATGCGCACGCGGGCTGGTTGGACGGAAGGCGAGGTCATCGAGCGGCAGCAGGCGCGGCGGGTCTACGAAGATCATCTGCACCGGCGCGAAGATCCGGCGCTGCTTGAGCTGGACGGCGGCAACCGGTTTTCGGCGCGCGTGTTCCCAATCGAGCCGGAGGCGGAGAAGGAGATCATCGTCGCCTGGTCGGCCGAGCGCAGCGACCCGTCGGCGGCGTGGACCCTGCCCTTGGTCGGCCTGCCGCGGCTGGACGAGCTCGACGTTCGCGTCTTTGTCCAGAGCGCAGGGGCGACGGTCGACGCCGGCGCCGAGGACGATCCGAAGCCGGAGTCGCCAGCCGCGCTGGCCGAGGCCGCGCCGCGTCGCCGCGAGATCCGCATCAGCCGACGCGACATTCAGCCCGCCGTCAATCTCGAGGTGCGCCCGGGTGTCCTCGACGCCGGCTGGGCAGCGCTGCGCGCTGGCCGCGTCGCGGTGGTGCGTCTCGAGGCGGCGGCGTTGGCGCAGCTCCGCCACGACAGCGCCAGCGCAGCCCGAGAGGGCGCAGCGGACCGCAGGGCGCCGGCTCAGGGCGACGACCGCGGCAGGGCGCCGGCTGACGACGGTGACGACGCGCCCGACAACACCACCGCCGCGGCGGACCGCGCGGGCTTTGGGGGCCTCACGGTGGCCCTCTTCGACACATCGGCTTCCGGGGCGCTGGCGTTCGAGACCCGGCTGCAGCAGCTCGAGCACTTGGCGCGCGTCGCCGCCGCCGAGGGCGGAGAGCTGGCCGTGCTCGCCTTTGACCAGCAGACGCGGCGGGTCTGGCGCGGCCGCCCGGCGCGCCAGGGCGGCGGGGCGATCGACGGCGACGCGCTGCCCGCCTCGGTGACCGCGGAGCTCAGGCGGCTGGGCCCCCTCGGCGCCAGCGACCTTGGCGCCGCCATCGCCGCCGTCGCCGCAGAGGCCACAGCGCCAGGCGCCGCGTTGCCGCAGCGGGTGGTGGTGCTGGGCGATGGAATCTGCACCGCCGGTGAGCGCGACGGCGCTCGCTTGGCCGATCGTGTCCGCGGCCTCGGCGAGCGCGGATTTGCTCGACTGGACATCATCACCGCCACCGCCGCCCGCGACGACGCGCTGCTCCAGCGGTTGGTCAGCGGGCAGCTCGCCGACGACGGTGTAGTGGTCCACGCCGGGGTTGAGGCGAGCGCCATCGCGCCGTTGCAGCGCCGCACGCTGCCGCCGCTGACCGTGTCTGTGCGAGGGGCCGACTGGGTCTGGCCGCACCGCATCACCGGCCTGCAGGCCGACGGATCGGCGCTGGTGTGGGCCGAGCTGCGCGACGAAAACGCGCCGCTGGAGGTCGAGGTCCGCAGCGGTGAGGCGCAGGTCGTGCTGTCGCCGGAGGCGCGCCGCGGCGAGGAGCGGCTGCTGGAGCGCGCCTTCGCCCGCGCCCGCATCGCGCTGCTGGAGGCCACCCATGACCAAGGCGACGCGCAGGTACAGGCCGCCATCGCGCAGAAGGCCCTGGAGCTGGCCCTCCGCTACCGGGTCGTCTCGCGCTGGACCTCGTTCTTGGTGCTCGAGAGCGACGCAGACTATGCCCGCTACGGCCTCGACCGCACCGAGCGCGCCGCGATCCTCACGGTCGGCGACGACGGCGTCATGAGCCTCGCTCAGCGCGACCGCGGCCCGGACGCTGCGGCGCTCGGTGGCAACAAGGATCTCCTCGAAGCCCTCGGGCAACCGCCGAGCCAGGACCACGAAGCGCGCCCGACGGACTCGCCGAGGGACCCTGGCGCATCGGCGCGCTCGACGCTGGAGGTCGCGCGGGAGCCGGAGCGTCGTGGCGGCGGGGCTGTGGGGCGCCGGCAAGACGGCGGCGAGGAGGCCGCCTCTACCCTGGGGCGTCTGGGCGACGCGCCGCCTGCAGCTGGCGCCCCCAGCGAGTCCGCCCGCGCCGGCAACGCACCGACGGCAAGCCACAGCGCGCCCCCGCCGCGGCTGGCTGAGCCGGCCGTCGCGATCAAGGACAAGGTCGTCGCGCTTGAGGCCGAAGCCGCTGACGCTGAACAGCGGCCACGGCAAGCCGAAGCGCCATCGTCGCCGCCAGTTGCCAAAGCACCGGCCACGGCCGACGCCGACGTCGAACGGCCAGAGCGCGTACCGGCTGGCGCGCCGCAGGCGTCGAAGGCCAGCGGCGCGAAGGGGGTCGAAGCAGCCCCGACGGCACCGCCTCCCCCAGAAGCCGCGTCGAACGGCCGCGAGAGGGGCGACCGCGGCAGCAGGCGTGGCAACAGCGGCGCGATCCACTTCGACCCCTTCGAAACGGACCCGGACGAGACGCGTCGCCGCAGCGATCCCGGAGGCTTGCGCGTCCAGCATGAGATCCAGAGGGTCAGCGGCGTGCCGCAGGGCGCCTTGCACAGCGCGCTCTATCGCGCCGCGCCGGGTCTGGCCCACTGCGGACGCAACATGGCGGTCGGCGACGTCGTCGAGCTCCGGCTCGAGCTGAGCATCGACTCCGGGGGCCGGGTCGGCTTGCTCCGCACGCTGTCGCGGACCCCTCGTGAGCCGCGCGTCAGCCACTGCGCCAGCACGCGGCTGCCGTTGCTCCTAAGGCTACCGTCCGGCGACTTCGGCCAGGCGGTCGTTTTGCTGCGCTTCCTCCGCAGCGATGGCGCGCCGTCGACGGCCCTCTCGCGCCCGCGGCCGCAGGCGCCTGCCCGTCACACCGGCGAGCTGCGCGCGATGGAGCGCGACGCCCGCCGGGTACCGGCCCTGGTCGGCATCCAGGCAGAGGTCGCGGCGGCTTTGCGACCGGTTTCAGCGCCCGTCGAGGGCAAGCCAGGCGCCGTCGAGGCCACCGGCGCCGCTAGCGCCCTCGCCATCGCACGGCGGCACCTGAGCGAGCACCCCTCCGACCTCCTGAGCTATGTGGCGCTCGGTCGCGCTGCCCAAGCCAGCGGCGACGCCACGCTCGCCGCGCGCGCCTATGGCTCGCTCATCGACCTGCACCCCGGCCGCGCCGACATTCGCCGTTGGGCCGGCAACCTCCTGGAGTCACTGAGCGATCCCGCAGCAGACGCCCTGGCGCTCGACTGCTACGGGGTGGCGGTGGCCGACCGACCGGACCACCCGAGCGGCTGGCTGATGCGCGCGCTGGCCGAGGCGCGCGCCGGAAGGTTCGCGGTGGCCGTCGACACGCTGGACGCCGGCCTCGCTGCGCCGCGACGGAGCGGCAACTTCCCCGCCTACGAGCGCACGGCCAAGGAGCTGATCCGGGTCTTCGCCACCGCAGCGCTGGCGGCCGACGGCGACCTGCCGTCGGACAGCGCCCTGGACTTGGCGAAGATCGGCGCCACGGGCGTCGCCGCTGTCCTTCGCCGCCACGGCCTGCGACCCGACCGCGCCGCCGGGCTCCGCTTGATGCTGACCTGGGAGAATGACGCCAACGACGTCGACCTCCACGTCTTCGATCGCCGCGACCGCCACGCCTTCTATCGCCGCAAGTCTATTGAGAGCGGGCAGATCTTTGCCGACGTCACCACCGGTTGGGGCCCAGAGTGCTTCGTGACCCGCGACGCTGGGGCCAGCCTGCGCGTTTTTGTGCATAGCTATCGACAGGGTCCGATGGGGTTCGGCATGGGTCGGGTCATCGCGATGCGCAGCGACGGCAAGGCGGGCGTGCAGCTGCGGGACTTGCCGTTCGTGGTGATGGCGGACCGCGCATACGTCGACCTCGGTGTGGTACGCTTCGACGCCGTGGCGGAGCCGAACAAGCTTGGCGCTCCGCTGTAGGGACCTGCGCCGGCCGACTGCCGGTCGCGGCTGCCGGGGTCGGGACCGCTCGGCTCGTCACCGCTGGGCTCGGGACCGCTGGGCTCGTCACCGCTGGGCTCGGGACCGCTGGGCTCGTCACCGCTGGGCTCGACACCGCTGGGCTCGACACCGCTGGGCTCGACACCGCTGGGCTCGACACCGCTGGGCTCGTCACCGAAAGGCTCGCAACCGTCAGGATCGTATGGTGAGCGCCGACCTCCTCGTCACATCCGCCCCCGCAGCAGAGGCGCAGCAGCGCGCCCACGGCGATCGCTCGCGTCTGACCAAGCTCCCCTTCGCCCATCCGACCCTGCTGGCGCCGCTGGAGGGCGTCAGCCACCCCGCCTTTCGGCAGCTGCTGGCCGAGGGCGGCGGCATCGGCTGCGTCTGCACCGAGTTCGTGCGGGTCACGCAGACGCCGCTCTCGCCGGCCGTCCTGCGCCGCGAGGTGGTCTTTGTCCCCGGCACACCGCTCTCGGTCCAGGTCATGGGCAACCTCGTCAGCCAGATGGCGGAGGCGGCAGAGGCGGTCGCCCTCCTTGGCGCCGACGTCGTCGACATCAACCTCGGCTGCCCAGTGCCGAAGGTGGTCAAGAAGGGCGTCGGGGCGGCGATGCTGAAGGATCTCGACCTGCTGCACGAGGTCTTGGCGGCGATGCGGGCGCGCGTGCCTGGCCTGCTCTCAGCCAAGATCCGCGCTGGCTTCGACGACAAGTCGCACGTCCTCGCCATCGGCGACGCGGTGCAGGCCGCCGGCGCCGACTACATCGTGGTCCACCCGCGGCGGCGCGCCGATTTCTATGCCGGCACCGCCGACTGGCGCATCATTGGGATGCTCAAGGCCCACCTGCGCATCCCCGTCGTCGGCAACGGCGACTGTTGGTACGCCGCCGACGTGCAGCGCATGCGGCGCGAGACCGGCTGCGACGGCGTCAGGTTGGGCCGGCCGGCGCTCCGCAACCCCTGGATCTTCGAACAGGCCGCCGACATCGCCGCCGGCCGCACGCCGCGTCACCCGTGCGGCGATGAGGTGGTCGCGCTCGTCGATACCATCATCGCGCGCTATCGTGCCGCTTTTGGCTATGAGGGAGCGGTCCTTGGCAAGCTGAAGGAGTGGTGCGCCTATCTCTTGCGCGCCGTGCCCGAGGCGCCGACCTTGAGCCCGAGCGGGGCGCTCGTCGGCGGCTCGGCCCGGGCGGCGGTGCTGCGGCCGGCGGATGTCGAGGGCGTCCGCGCCGGCGTGGCGGCGGTTTTTGGCGGCCGACCGTCCACGACGCTCGATCTCGGCGTCGGCGGCGACCTGGGGCTGGAGCGTTCGGGTTCGGTCGACGCCCCAGAGCCCGAACCCAGCGCCGTCACCCGCTACGTCGGCCCGCGCGGACCGTAAGCGCCGTCTGTGCTGCGCTGGCGCGTCGTCGCGCGTCGTCGCGCATCGTCGCGCGTCGTCGCGCATCGTCGCGCGTCGTCGCGCCTCGGCGACGTTGGCGACAAAGTTGGCGCGTCTTCGGCGCGTCGCCGCCGGCAGCGACGGGCCGGCGCCTAGCTGCCAGTGGCGGCCGGGAGCGCTCGAGCGCTGGCCGAGAGGTACGACGCTGCGGACGGTAGACCGCATCCGAACCGCGATCTAAGCTCCCGCCAGCGCCGGCCTCGGGCGCCCCCAGGAGTCGCCGTGTCTCACGCCGAGAGCGATTTGGACGCCGCCACCCAGGCCCGCATCGCCGCTGTCGTCGAGGCGGTGTTGGCTGAGCTCGGCCACGGCGGCGCAGCCTTGCGCCACAGCGTCCACGCCGCCCTCCAGACCGACGCCACGCGCCCGCCCGCGTCCGACGACAGCCGCGCGGCGCCGCACGCCGACTTGCCGCACGACGACCTGCGGCGACCGATCCCGACGCTCGTCATCGAGTCGCCGAAGGAACGCGGCAAGGCCGGCGCCCCTGGCCCGACAGCTGCCCCCGCGGCGGCGCCTGCCAGCTCCGGGTCGACGCGGCCTGGCGCCGGCACCTTCGCCTACCGGCGCGCCCGCCACGCCGCCGACGGCCTGCCCTTTGCGCCGACTGAGGTGGCGCGGCTGCGCGCTGCGACTCCCGCCCGCATCGTTCAGGGCCGCGCCGGCACGCGCTACCCGACCGACAAGGCCATCGGCTTGCGCGCCGAACACGCCGTGGCGCTCGACGCCGTCCAAAGCACGCTGCCACAGGGCTTCGCCGGCGCCCTTGGCTGCCTGGAGCTGCACACCGACGCCGCCGACCACGCCGACTACCTCGCCTTCCCGGAGAAGGGCCGTCGGCTCAGCGCGGCCTCGCGGGCGGCCCTAGAACAAGGCGGGACTCGCGGCGCCGATGTTCAGATCATCTGCGGTGACGGCCTCGCCGCCTGGGCGCTGGAGGCCAACGCGCCGACGCTGCTGCCGGCGCTGCAGCAGGAGCTAGGCACCGCAGGGTTCAGCCTTGGCGCGCCGCTGCTCGTCCATTACGCGCGCGTCGGTGTGCAGGACGAGATCGGCGTTCTGCTCGGCTGCAAGGCGACCATCATCCTGGTCGGCGAGCGCCCAGGGCTTGGCACCGGCGACTCGCTGTCGATCTACACCGCCTTCGCGCCGCGCATCGGCCAAGACAACGCCGAGAAAGACTGCATCAGCAACATCCGTCCGCTTGGCGTGCCAGCCGCCGAGGCGGCGAAGATGACCGCTACGCTGCTGCGCCGCACCTTCAAGGCCGGCGGCGGCGGCGTTCACCTGACGAGCCAGACCGATGCCGCCTGAGCCCGCGGCGCAGTTCGCCGACGCTGCCTCGCCACGCCCGCTCGGCCTGACGCTGACGTCGCCGCCGGCTGGGCTGCAGGCCATCCCGCCGACGCTGCTGGCGGTACAGCAGTTGCACCACATCGACGCCCAACTCGCCGTCGCGCTCGGCCTCGACCCAGCGCGCCACACCAGCTGCGGCCTGCTCAGCGCCGACTCCGACGACGCGCTCTACGTCGCGCTCGACGAGGCGACCAAACAAGCCGACGTCGACGTCGTCTTCGCCCGCTCCTTCTATGCCGGCGCCGCCCACGCCTCTGGCCCCTACTCCGGCGAGGTGCTAGGCGTCATCGCCGGCTCCCACCCCGACCACGTCGCCGAGGGCATCTGGGCCGTCCGCGCCGCGCTGCGCGACATCGCCTTTCAACGATTCGTCGGCACCGACGGCCCGGCCTTTCTGGCGCATGCGATCGGCGCCGTCGGCTCGTTCCTGGCCCGCGAAGCCAACGTCGAGGTCGGCGACCCGCTGGCCTACCTCATCGCGCCGCCGCTGGAGTCCATCATCGGCCTCGACGCCGCCCTCAAGGCCGCCGACGTGCGCCTCGTCAAGCACATCGCGCCGCCCTCCGAGACCAACTACGGCGGCGGCTTCCTGCACGGACCGCTGCGTGAGGTGGAGGCCGCGACCGTGGCCTTTGTCGAGGCGATTCGGGCCGTGACGGCGTCTCCCCTGCAGGGCTTGCGCAGGCCGGCGCGGCTACGGCGCTGACGTGGCGATCTCCTCGACCGCGCCCGCGACGATGGGCGCTGGCTGGGCAGGCGCCGGTCTCCCCGGCCCGGAGGCGCCCGGCGCTCGGTTCAGCAGCCTCGCAGCGTGGCGATGGCGTGTCTTTGCAGCGACCTGGCTCTGCTACGCCGGCCTCTATTTCGCGCGCAAGCCCTTCTTTATCGTCAAGGCCGACCTCGGCGACCGCCTCCAACTCGACGCCAGCGCGCTCGGCCGCATCGGCTCGGTCTACCTCATCGCCTACACCATCGGGCAATTCGTCGCCGGCGGCCTCGGTCAGCGCTTGGGCGCTCGCAAGCTGCTGGCCCTCGGCATGGTCGCCGCGATCACCGCGTCCATCGCTTTTGGATTCTCGACCACGGCGCTCGGCCTCTCGATCTGGATGGCGATCAACGGCTTGGCGCAGGCCACCGGCTGGAGCGGCGCCGTCGGCAACATGGCGCAGTGGTTCCAGCGCAGCGAGCGCGGCACCGTCATGGGCCTGTGGGCGACCTGCTACCAGGTCGGCGGCGTCGGCGCCAACGCGATGGCGGCGTGGCTGTTGGTGCGCTACGGCGATCGCGCCGCCTTCTTCGCTGGGGCTCTGGTGCTGACCGGCGTGCTGCTCTTCTTCCTTGGCAACCAAGCCAATCGGCCATCTGACAAAGGCTTTGAGGACTTTCCCGAGGAGCCCGCGCCCGACGCGGCGGCGGCGAGTTCGGCCCAGGCGGACGGCCCAGCCGCCGCCGACGCGACGCCGGATGCCGACGCCGCCGCCAATGACCCAGGCTGGAGCCGCCAAACGTGGATCAGCGTGCTGCTGGTCGGTGGCTTCTACTTCTTTGTGAAGTTCATCCGTTACGCTCTCTGGAGCTGGGCCCCCTACCTGCTGCGCCGCAATTTCGGCCTCGATGGCGATGACGCCGGCTACCTCTCAACGCTCTTCGACCTCGCCGGCATTGTGGGCGTCATCGGCGCGGGCTGGCTGTCTGATCGCTACTTCGCCGGTCGGCGGGCCAGCGTCAGCCTCTACCTACTGCTCGGCATGGTGCTGTCGACCCTGTTGTTGGCAACGGCGGGCGCGCATGACGTCACCCTCTTCGCCATCTCGATCTCGCTCTGCGGCCTGTGCCTCTATGGCCCCGACGCGCTGATGACAGGCGCCGGCGCCATGGACATCGGCAGTCGGCGCGGCGCCATCTTAGCGGCAGGGATCATCAACGGCATGGGCTCGGTGGGGTCTATCGTCCAGGAGCTGCTCATCGGCGGCATGTTCGTCGCTGACGCCGCGGGTGGGGCCGCCGCCGGCACCGCCCAGGTCCTTGGCCTGCTGCTGACCGCGTCCCTTGGCGCCGTGGCCTTCCTCGCCGCCGTCGTCTGGCGCAATCGCCGCGGCCTCTCGGACGCCTAGCCGGGGCAACCGGCGCCGGTGCGCTCAGGCGTGCGGGCGCAGCGAGCGGGCGATGAGGCCCACGCCGGCGGCGATGGCGATGATCATGCCGAGAAAAATCGGCAGCGGCGTGGCGCGAAAATGCAAGTGCAGGCTGGTCACCACGTCGAGCGCGATGAGGGCGACGCCGACCCCGACCAGCGGCCAGCCCGCGCGCGAGCTGCCGTCGCGAAAGAGCAAGGTCACGCCGGCGCCGAAGGGCAAGAGCAGCAGCGCAAAGCCGCCGCCAGAGTCGCCAAGGACGCCGCCGAAGAGGCGCCCGCCGACCACGACGACGCGTGACGCCAGCATCCAAAATCCGAACAAGACCAGGGCAGTCCCGGTCAGGAACTCTCCGATTCCGCCAGAAGTGCCGCCGGGTTTCGGATCCCATGCCATCGTCGCCTCCAGGGGCCTAGCTCGGCGCTGGGCCGTGGCGAGCCAATCAGCGCCGCTCCAGCGTCAGGCGGAGACGGTCCCGCGGCAGGTGCGGTGGGAGCCGCATGTTGAGAGTAAAGTCCTGTGGTGGGGCGGTCCAGCGCCAGTGGCCGCAGACGCGCGCGCACAGGACGGTCAGCAGCAGCTGGGTCAACGCCTCGCCGGCGCAGCGGTGGCCATCCGGCGGGCCGCCGCCCTGCGGGACGTAGGCAGAGGGCGTGCCTCCCCCTTCATCGCGGCCTGGGGCGAAGCGATCGGGGACGAAGCGGGTCGGGTCACGGAAGGCCTTCGGGTCGCGGCTGGTCTGCCAAGTCAGTCCCATGACCTGCCAGCCAGCGGGGATGACGTGGCCGGCGATGGACACGTCTTGCCGCGCGGTCGCAAAGAAGGTGAACGGAATCAAAGGGTACAGCCGACGAACCTCGCGCGCGATGCGACCGCAATGCACCAGCGCTGCGATGTCATCCATCGTCGGATCGCGTCCGGCCAGCACCTGAGCCACCTCCGCCTCCGCGGCGAACCGGACTTCGCTGTGCTCGGTGAGGGCGAGTAGAAGGTCAGCGAGGAGGGCGGCGAGACCAGCGTAGGCTGCGAAAAGAAGTGCAAAGTCTCTGCTGCGGCCTCGTCGTCGCTCAGGCGAACGCCCTCGAACTCCGCCTGCAGCAGGCCCGACAGCACGTCGTTGGACGGCTGGGCGCGCCGCATCGCGATGCGCTCCAAGAAGCGGCGCTTCAGCAGCGCTGCGGCCCTGCGGGCGCCGCTGTATTTGGAGAAGGGCAGCGGAACCGCCGGCGCGAAGACCCCTTGGGTGAACGCGTCGAACGCCTGACGGATCTCCGTCGTCGGGCTCTCTGGATCGCCGGCGGCGAAGAGCGTCTCGGTGACGCGAAACGCCAGGTCGGCCGCCTCATCGACGAACGCGACCTCACGACCGCCGGCCCGCGCCAGGGCTGCGTCGACGAGTTGCACCAGCGTCGGCAAGAAGTTGGGCAGCGCCTTCGGGCCAACCGCCTGCAGCAGGATGCGCTTGCGGATGCGGTGGGCGTCGCCGTCGAGAAAGGGCACTGCGTCCTTGGTCAGCAGCTCCTGCCAAGAGGCTGGGCTCGCGTCCTGGCGCTGAAACAGCTCACCGCGCGTCGAGCAGTCGAACGCCTCTGGCCCAGACAGGCAGATCGTCTTGCGGCCCAGCAAGCTTGTGCGGAACACCGGTCCATGACGCTCGGCGCGCTCGGCGAAGAACTGAAAAGGATCGCGGGCAAACGCCAGGGTTTCACCAAAGAGTGGCAGACCCTCAGAGCCGGGGGGAAGCGACTTCATGTGCTGCGCCTCAAGGGCCCGAAGAGACAGGCCGCTCAAATGTTGGCCCAATTCACCTTGCCGGCGGCGGGTCGTCGTAGGCTGCCTTGATCTCCAAAAACTCGTCGATGTGCTGCCAGAAAGTGTCGAAGAGCGACGGATCGAAGTGGCTGCCGCGGCCGGCGTCCATCAGCGTCCGGCTGTCGCTGAGGCTAAAGGCTGGCTTGTAGCAGCGCACGGTTGTCAGGGCGTCAAATACGTCGCAGAGGGCGACGATGCGGCCCTCGAGGCTGATCTCTTCGCCGCGCAGGCCGCGCGGATAGCCCGATCCATCCCACTTCTCATGGTGGTTCCAGGCGATGGCGGCCGCGATCTGGAGCATTTCGGAACTTGACCCCGAGAGGATCCGATGGCCGATCTCCGCGTGACGTTTCATGATCTCGAACTCGTCAGGCGTCAGACGGCCGCGCTTCATCAGGATCGAGTCCGGCGTGCCGATCTTGCCGATGTCGTGCATCGGGCTCGCGATGCGGATGAGCTCGGCGTGGCGCTCGCTGAGGCCGACGCGGCGGGCCAACAGCTCGCAGTAGAGGCTCATGCGTCGGATGTGGAACGCGGTCTCGTCACTGCGGAACTCGGCTGCCAGCGCCAGGCGCTGGATGGTCTCTTCGCGGCTGCCGCGGAGCTCTTCTGAGATGTCCTCCAGCTTGCGGATGGTCTGCTCGAGCGCAACGGTGCGCTCGGCCACCAGCGCCTCCAGGCGCGTCCGATGGCTGCGATTCTCGATCTCGAGCGCCCGGCGCTTGAGGGCGTTCATCACGTTGATCAGCACCTCGTTGGTCTCGAAGGGCTTGATGATATAGCCGTAGGCGCCGATCTGCAGCGCGGTCTCCGCCGTCTCCGGATCATCGACACCGGTGACCATGACCGCCGCGGTGTCTGGGAAGTTGGCGAGCACGTGTCGCACCAGATCGATGCCGCTCTCGCCTGGCAGGTTGACGTCGGACAGCACGAGATCAAAGGATTCTCGCTCAAGCCGGGCCTTGGCCGCGGTTGCGCTCTCTGCCTGCTCGACGTCGTGGCCGATGCGCTTGAGCAAGCGCACGAGCATCCGGCGAATGAGGTTTTCATCGTCGACGATTAGGAGCCGCGCCATCGAGTCACCTCAGCCAGGGCGCCGGCTGGGGCGAGCGCGCGCGTCAGGTGATGATGCGCGGTCAGCGTTGCGCTGGCAAATCTCTCCGCCACCGCCGCTGCCGCCGAAGACCATTCGGCGAGAGAGGGCACAGCGCCGGCGTCAAAGCGGGCGCCTAGACGCGCCGCTTGCCCTGGGGTCGCGGCCTCGCAGGGTCGCTTTCTTCGCATTGCGCCTCAAGGGCTGGCAAGCTCCTCCCATGCCACACCCCATCAAGAACCCGGCGACGAATGGCCACGGCGCCGCGACCCCTGTCATGCCAGGCGCCGCCGACCCGCCGCCACAAGCCACCGGTGACGTGGCGGCGATCGTGGACCTCGGCTCGGCGTCGGCGTGCGTCATGGTCGTGCGTCGCAGCGGACGGAGCGGCTTTGACGTGCTCGCCCGCGCCAAGGCGCCGCTGCGTCTCGCCGCATCTTTGGACGCATCTGGGCGCCTGGGGCCGGCGGCGATCGAGCGGACAGTTGAGGCCTTTGGCAGGTTCGCGGCGCTGATGTCGCGGCATGGAGTCCAGCCGGCGTCAGCGGCGGTCTGCGCCGTGGCCACCGAGGCGCTGCGTCAGGCGCATGACGCCCCGGCGCTTTGCGCCGCAGTGGAGGCCGCCACGGGCATCCGCATCGCTGTAATCGACGGCGCCACCGAGGGCGCGCTGGTCTTCACCGGAATGCGGATGCAGTGGCGGCGTGGCGCGTTGCTAGGCCTCGACATCGGCGGCGGCTCTACCGAGCTCGTCTACGGTGAGGGCAGGGCGCCGAAGCGCATCCTCAGCTTGCCCATCGGCGCGCTGGTCGCCAGTCGTCGCCTGGGCCTCGGCGACGACGCGGTGAGCCAGACGCAGCTCGACGCCGCGAGGGCCGCGATCGACGAGGTGGTGGCGGCGCCGGTGGCGGCTTTCGGCGCGGGGCTCTCGCTCGGGGCGCTGGCGTCGGCGGGGCGCGCAATCGGCACTTCGGGGAGCATTCAGCGCATCGCCAGCGCCATCGCCGCCCAGCGTGTCGCCCATTCCGGGAGCTCCGAACAGACCCGAGCGCCGCGTGCTGGCCCCGCCGGCAGCGCCGACATCGTCCCGAGCATCGACCGTCTGCCGCTGACCCTCGCGGACCTGCGCGCCCTCATGGCCGCGTTGGCCCAGCGCGACCGCGAAGAGCGCTTGCGGTTGCCGGGCATGGATCCTGGCCGCGTCGACTCGCTGCTCGCTGGCGCCATCGTCCTTGAGCGGGTCACCGTCGCTGCTCGCATCGACTGCTGGCGCGTCGGCCTGTCGGGGCTGCGCAACGGGCTCTGCGCCGTCGCGCTCGGCCGCGCCGAGGACTGGCGACGGCCCACCGCCGCAGGGCCCTCGCCGCTCAGCTGAACGACCCAGCGCCGCAGCTGCGGAGCGACGGGCACAACGCCCACGTGCCCGCCCGAGCGCAGCTGCCGGCCGACCGCCACGGTTGGCGCGGCTGGCAGCATCGGCCGCGCCGCACTGCCACGCCACCGTTGACACTCTAGGCCGCAACGGATAAGCAATTGGCCGCCGCGTCGAGCGTCGGCAGGCCGGGGAGGCAGTCATGGATCGGGCTTTTGTCACGTGGGACCAGGACGTCGTCCGCATCGACGAGGTGGGCAAGGTAAAGCACCCGCTGCTGAGCAAGACTGGCTACTATTGCCTCCTCGCCGGCAAGCTGGACGAGGCCGCTGACCTTTGGTCTGACCTCGACTTGCTCTTCGTCGGCGGTGCCCACGACAGCACGCTGCGGGCGGCCCTGATTCAGCCGCGGGACGAGCACACCAAGGCGCGCGACCTCGCCGTCGCGGACGGCAAGGAGCTGGTGGTCATGCTCGGCGTCGTCACCGAGACGACCCAGGGGCGCGTCACGCGGCCGCTCCTCGATGACATCGAGGCATGTCTCGCCATTCGCAATGGCGCGAAAGTTCTTCAGTTCCAGCCGGACTACCAGCAGCGCCGCCACCTGAGCGTCGTCAACCGCGGCGACTTTGCGCCCCTGGCCTGGCGCAGTCTGTTTCGGGCCGAGGCCTGAACGGCTTGCGCCGGCCGGCCGCGACGCCGCCCAATCGCTGCGATCTAGCGCTGGAGCGCCTCGCAGAGGCCGTCCAAGCCGTGGTGCGGCAGCGTTGCACCCCGCCACGACTGCAGGGGCAGCCGCTCGCCCTTGCCCACCGCGACGCATTGCTTGAGCTCTGGCGGGGATTCACGGCCGAGAGACCGACCCTGCGCCGCGGCTACTTGCAGTCCGCGCCGGCGCGCGCCGCCTACCTGCTCTACTACACGCCCACGACGGCTGCGACGGTCGCCACCACGCTCGATCTGGCGGCGGTCGCTTGGCGGCTGCCACTGGACGCAGGGCCAGCGCCGGTCTCGGCGCCCCCAATGCAAGGCGCCCCGCCGGCGCAGCGAGCTTCGACGCCCCCGGCGGCCGGCCACCTCGAAGCCGCGCCGGTGCCTCGTCCGCTGCGTCGTCCGCTGCGCTTGCTGGATCTCGGCGCAGGCAGCCTCGGCGCGAGCTTGGGTGTCGCGCTCTGGCTGGCGCGCAACGGTCAGGCCGATCGCCCGCTGGAGGTCGTGGCCGTCGACGGGGCCAGGGCCGCGCTCGAAGCGGGACGCGACGCGCTGCTCGCCTTTGCCCCCAACGCCTCGGTCCAACTGCACACCGCCGATCTCCGCGACTTGCGGGTGTTCAGCCAGTTGGGCCTGCTCGGCGCCAAGCCGGCCGAGCGCTTTGACCTCGTGCTGATGGCCAATGTCGTCAATGAGTTGCCTGGCGGCCGGGTCCAGCTCGGTGGAGCCGGAGAGGACGAGGAGCTGGCCAGCGCGGCGGTGGGCGCCCTGGAGCGCTTGCTCGGCCAGACGTTGCGCCAGCTGCTGCGACCGGGTGGGGCCCTGCTGGTGGTCGAGCCGGCAACCCGGGCGGCGTCGCGCGCTGTCATCGGCATTCGCGACGCCCTGGTCGGCGGCGGGCTCGCCGTCCCGCTCGGCCCCTGCGCGCACGCCAAGCCCTGCCCGCTGCGCAGCGTCAAAGACTGGTGTTTCTTCTCGGTGCCGTGGCAGCGACCCGCGCACATCGCCGCGTGCGATCAGGCGACAGGCCACGACCGGTCGCGGCTGGAGGCGAGCTGGCTGCTCTTGGCGCCAGGTCCCGCGCTCGGCGCAACGGCGCCCAGCGGCGCTCCAGTGGAGCCCAGCCCCATCTGGGATCGCCTGATCGGCGGTCCCATGCGCCACCAGGGGCAATTGCGACGCTACCTGTGCCGCCGCGATGGTCGCCGTGCCGTCGCCCTGGCGCCGCTGCAGGCGGTGCCTGCTTGGCTGGATGAGGCGCCTCGTGGCGCGGCTCTGACGCAGACCGCCGCGCTGCGAGCTACAGCAACGCCGGACCGGGAGTGGGTGGTCGAGATCGGTCGCGAACCCGTGGCAGCACCACCACCTGGGCGCGGGGCGCCAGACGCGGCGCAACGGATGCTGCCGCCTGGTGGCGCGTCGCGGGTGCCGGCGAGGCGACGATGACCACGCGCAGACGATCGGCCGCCAAGGTCTGGACCGCTGTCGATTTTGAGTTCGACCTCGGCGTGCCGCTCGACGGCGATCGTGCGGTGGCCACTGTCGAAGGTGGTCCGCTTCAGGGGCGTCGCGTCGCGCTCTGTGTCTGCGGCGGCATCGCTGCCTACCGCACGCCGGACCTGCTGCGGGCCCTGCGCAAGGCGGGCGCCAGCTGCGTCTGCTACTGCACGCCGACCGCTCTCACCTTCGTCACAGCGCAGGCTATCGAGTGGGCCGCCGCCTCCCCGCCAGTTGTCGACCTCGACGGCCGGGCGGCACACGTCGAGCCGCCGGGTGGCGTTGCCATCGACCTCTGGCTGGTGGCGCCGGCGACCGCTTCTACCCTCGCGAAGCTGGCGCTGGGCATCGGCGACAACGCGGTCAGCACGGCGCTGTGTGCCGCGATCGGCCAGCTTGAGCGCGGCCAGACCCGCATCGCGGTGGCGCCGGCGATGCACGGCGCGATGCTCAACTCCATTACGCGAGGCCATCTGGCGACGCTCGCCAACCTCGGGGTGGAGGTCCTGGCGCCGCGAGGCGAGGATGGCAAAGCCAAGTTGGCCGAGCCCGCAGTGCTCGTCGCTCAGGTCGCGCGCTTGATGAGCTGAGCCGCCGCTGTCAGGCGACGCTTTGGCCGTGGGCTGACGTTGCGAGTTGTGGCGCGACGTCGGCGTGGGAGCGCCGCTGTCTGGCCCGCCGAGGCGCGTCGCCGCGGCCTGCAACCGCAACTGCGCTGTGGCTGCGGCCACTGCATCGTGTATGCAAGGGCGCCGCCGCGAGTGGGCGACAGGGTGCAGTACGGAAAGCGGCTGGCGTCCGCTGGCCCTAACTTCCTGGCGCTTGACAGCCACAAAGGCCAAGATTCTGCAGCAGTGCAACGGCGAGGTCAGTATGATAGAAAAGTCCGGAGTAACTTGCGGTGGGAGGTCTTTGAAATGAAGCGCAAATTCATAATACTACTCTCGAGTGGATTCCTCGCGCTAGTCTCGCTGGTTGAAGGCCTGAACTGGTTCGCACTGAGACCGACTGTTGCTGCCTGTTGGCAAATGCCAGACTGTAGGATTGCAATTTGCTTGCTTGATTCTCCAGAAGCCCCCTGGTCTTCAGTTGAGCCCATCTATGAAGGGGTCGCACTTCCAAGAGCCCATGGCGTACAGCCGAGTGTAAACACGATAATTGCAGATTGGTCTGGTGAATCAACGACACGCGAGCTCTCGCCATTCGCTCACAATCCCGGAAAGAGCGTGCTGCCTAAGCGTCTAGACGCTAAAGGCTATATTCTTGGGTATATCGTTCGATCCGATTGTGATCACCATGGCAGGGTGGCTGAGATTCGAGTGCACTCTCCAAAATGGCGACCGTGGGTGCCTGATGATTCTGTAGCACGCCATGAGATAAGGGCCACCAGACGCCTGCCGCGCCACATTTAGAGGCCACCCCAGAGCGCAGCAAGCAACGATGATGCACTCGGCGTCAGATCGAGGCTGTGGAGGCGCATCGCTATGGCGCATTGAGAGTTGGGCATGACGTTGGCTCACGAGGTTCTGCGACGTTGGTTGCGTGAGCTGTCGGTTCGAGCGATCGCATTGGCGCGCCTCGCCACGGGTCTGCCGAGGCGCGCTCCCTAGCGTCGCACCCCTCCTTGTGCAGAACAGCCGGTAATCTATGCAAGTCTGCACGCCAAGACATGAGCTCTACAGACAACGCACTCTAAGCGCTAGCGCCACTCGCGGCCGTCAAGATGCGCAATTTCAGCGCGCCCACGGCGCCCGGCGCGGTCGAATCCGCGCTGGGCACGGCGTCAGGATCGACGTCGACCTCGACCGTGCCGCCGCGCTGCAGCTTGCCGAAGAGCAGCTCGTCGGCGAGCGGGCGCCGCAGCTGCTCATGGATGAGGCGCCGCATGGGCCGCGCCCCGAATTGCGGATCGTAGCCGTGTCGGGCGAACCAACTGCGCGCCGCGTCGGTGAGCTCAAGGATGACCTTGCGCTCCGCGAGTTGGCCCTCTAGCTCCTGAATGAACTTGTCGACGATGCGCTCCATGACGTCTGGCGCCAGCCGGTCAAAGCGGATGCGGGCGTCGAGGCGGTTGCGAAACTCGGGCGCGAACAGGCGCTTGTATTCGCGGTCCTCGTCGGCCGCCCCGCCGCCGTCGCCGGTGCCGCCAAAGCCGAGTCGACCGCGCTCTAGGGCAAAGGCGCCGACGTTGCTGGTCATGATCAGGATGACGTGGCGGAAGTCGGTGGTCTTGCCGTTATTGTCCGTCAGTCGGC
>SXNM01000442.1 GCA_005777155.1 Pseudomonadota bacterium
CCGCGGGAGCGCGCCCCTGCCCCCGCCACGTCGCCACGGGGCGGCCCGCCGCGCCCACGAGCGCCGGCTCAGCGAAGGCAACCATGATGCAACCGCAGCGCATCACCTGCGTCGTCGGAGCGCGCCCGAACTTCATGAAGGTGGCGCCGGCCTTCGAGGCCCTCCGCCGCCGAGGCATGCAGATGAGGCTGGTCCACACCGGCCAGCACTACGACGAGAAGATGAGCGAGGTCTTCTTCGACGACCTCGGGATGCCGCGGCCCGACGCCTTCCTCAGCGTCGGATCGGGCAACCACGCCGTGCAGACCGCGCGGGTGATGGAGCGTTTTGACGCCGAGCTCGAGCAGTGGCCGGCCGACCTCGTGCTGGTCGCCGGCGACGTCAACTCAACGCTGGCGGCGGCGCTGGTAGCGGCCAAGCGCGGCGCCGCGGTCGGTCACATCGAGGCGGGGCTGCGCTCACGCGACTGGGGCATGCCGGAGGAACAGAACCGCGTCGTCGCCGACCACCTGTCAGACCTGCTCTTCACGCCTTCGGCCGATGGCGACGCCAACCTACGGCGCGAGGGCATCGCGGCGCGGCGCATCCATCGCGTTGGCAACCTGATGATCGACTCGCTGCGCCGCCACGAGGAGCGCGCGCGCGCCTTGCGGACCCTCGCCGACCTCGGCCTGCGAGCGGGCGACTACGCGGTGGCGACCTTGCACCGGCCAAGCAACGTCGATGATCCCGACCACCTGCGCGCCCTGATCGCGGCGCTGGGCGACGTGGCGCGGCAGCTCCCGCTCCTGTTCCCGGTGCACCCGCGGACGCGCGCCCGCGTCGACGAGCTTGGCCTGACGCTGCCGCCGGGGCTGCAGCTCACCCCGCCGCTCGGCTACCTGCAATTTCTTTGCGTCATGGCGCAATGCCGCTTGATGCTGACCGACTCCGGCGGGATTCAGGAAGAGACGACCGCGCTCGGCGTGCCGTGCCTGACCCTGCGCGATAACACGGAGCGGCCGGTCACCGTCAGCGAGGGCACCAACCGACTCATCGGCAGTGACGCTGCGGCCATCGGGCCGGCGGTGGCGCGGCTGCTTGCGGGCGACACGCCAGCCGGGCGAGTGCCTGCGGGCTGGGACGGTCAGGCCGCCGAGCGCCTCGCCGACGTCGTCTGCGCCGGCTTTGTGACGCTGCAGGAGGACTGCACGCCCGACGAGCTGGACCCAGCCCAGGGCCGCGGGGCCTAGCGATGGCGGCGCGGCTGCGGCCCTGGTTCACCCGCTGGACAATCGGCGGCCTGCTGCTGGTCGTCGCGGTGGCGATCGCGACGACGCGCGGCCTGCGGGTGGCGGCCATCGGCGCACCGGTGGCGGCGTCAACCTTGATCCCTGAAGACGCCCCAGCCTACGCCTACTGCGCCTCGCTCGGTGCCTTGGCCGACGACCTCCGACAGCTCGGCGCCCAGCTTGAGGGCAGCGGCGGCCTCAGCGAGGCGGCCGGCGTCGCCCTCGGCTTGCCGCAGCTCGACCGCGAGGCGCTGACGGCGGTGGGGCTACGGCCAGACGTCGGCATCGCGGCCTTCGCCTCCGCCGGCGAGCTTTGGCTGGCGTTGCCGTCGATCACGCAAGCGGGTGTCGTCCACATCCGGCGCACGCTGGAGCGACGCGGCCTCGGCCTCGTCGAGGCGGCGCCGCGCCATTTTCGCAACGCCGACGCCAACATCGACCTGCGCTGGTTGGAGGACGGAGCGCTGATCCTGCGGACGCCGCTGCCCGCAGCGTGGGCCAACGCCCTCGGCATGGTGGGGGCTGCTCGCGGTGGGCCTGCCGGCGCGGCGGCGAATGGCACCGCGGCAAGCGGCGCGACGGCGAACGGCGAGGCGGCGAACGGCGCGGCGGGGGGCGTTGCCGGCGCCGAACCGATGCGCCTGCGGCCCTTCGACGAGGCGATCGCAGCCTGGCAACAGAGCAAGCGGCTGCCGGCGCGGGTGGCGACGGGCCTCCACGCAGAGGTTCGCCTCGGCGCCAACGACGCGCTGCGGCCGCGCCTGCGGGCCGCCATCGGTCCGGCGTCGCTGCTCTTTGGCCGCGCTGTCGACGCTGTCGCGGGCGCCCGCCGCGACGGCGACGGCCTCAGCGCGGCGCCCCACGTGCGGCTGACGTTGCAGCTGCCAGCCGGCCTTGGGCGTGAGTTGGGCGCCTACCACCAGGACTTCCTCGCCGGCGGCCAAGCCGTCGATCTCGGCGCCTTGCTGCCGGACGAGGTCGCGCTCTTGCTGCGAGGCCGCGTCAACCCGGCGCTGCTCGACATGGTGCCGGCCATGCTGCGCGATCGCCTGCTGCCGAAGGAGCTGCTCGGACGCCTCGACCCGGCGCTGGCGGCGGTGGACGCCCGCGCGTTGCTGATCGAGGCCCTAGACGGCCAGCTCTTTGGCGGCCTGCTCGGCGTCGACGACAGCGTCGCCCTCGGCCCCAAACTCAACGCCGATCTCGCGAGCCAGCTGCCGGCAGTCGGCGCGTTTGTCGGCGTCGGCCTCCGCAGCGCCGAGGCGCGAGCGGCGCTGCAGCGAGCGATCGAGGCGGCGTTGGCGGCGGCCGGACGCGCCGGCAGCCCCGTCACGCTCGGCGCCTTCACGGGTCACAGCTATGCGGGCAGCCAGCCGCACGAGTCGCCAGAGACCACGCTGCTGGGCGGCGGCCGGGCGCTGCTGGTGTTGGTCGGCGCCGGTGAACACGAACGCTGGCAGCGTGTCGCGGCGGGGAAAATGCCAAGCGCGGCGTCTGCGGCAGCGTCGGCGCAGGAGCGCGCGGTCCTGCAGGGCCAGGGCACCTGGTGGGCGGCGTCGAGCACGCTCGGCAGGGTGGTGCGCGCGGCACGGCGGCGTGGCGTCCCAGAGCACTTCGTCCGCATGATCGCGTCGGTGGCGGCGGTGAGCGCGGGCCTCAAGTTGGGCGAGGAGGGGCTGACGTTCGAGCTGGTGCTGCGGCCGCGCGGCGATGGGGCGGCGCCGTGACGCCGGCGCTGATCCACGCCCGGCGACTTGGCCGGGCCTTTGGCGAAGGCCCGAGCCGCGTGCAAGCGCTGGTCGACCTCGACCTCGACGTCGAGGCCGGCGAGCGGCTCGCGATCACGGGGCCCTCGGGCGCGGGCAAGTCGACCCTGCTCAACCTGCTCGGCGCCCTCGATGGCGGCTACCTGGGCACGCTGCAGATCGCCGGCGCTGAGCTCCACGCGCTCGGCGATCGCCAGCTCTCCGCCCTCCGCAACCGGACGATCGGATTCGTCTTCCAGAGCTTCAATCTGCTGCCCAGCCTCGACGTCGCCGCCAACTTGGCCCTGCCAGCGGCCTTCGCCGAGGGCGGCGCGGCGGCCGGCGCCGACCCGAGCGCGCTGCGGGCGCGAGCGCTAGAGCTGCTGGCCAGGGTGGGCCTCGACGCCAGCGTCGCGGCGAGGCGTCCACTCGAGCTGTCGGGTGGACAGCGCCAGCGCGTCGCCCTCGCCCGCGCGTTGCTGCTCAAGCCGGCGCTGCTGCTCTGCGACGAGCCGACCGGCAGCTTGGACCGTGCCCACGCCGACGCGGTCCTCGACCTCTTCGAAGAGCTGGCACGCGAGAACGGCAGCGCGTTGCTCATCGTGACCCACGACCCCCTGGTCATCGAGCGCCAGCCGCGGGTGCTGCACCTCGAGGCCGGTCGCCTCATGCGAGACGAGCGGAGGCAGCCGTGAGAGCGCGCAGCCTCGGGAGCTTGGTCGCCACCAACCTGCGCAGCAGCCCTGGCAGCGCTGCGTCCGCTGTGCTCGGCGTCGCGCTGGGCGCCGCGTTCCTGACCTTCTTCATCGGCCTCGGCGAGGGCCTACGCAGCCGGGTGCTCAACCGCATCCTGCCGGCCAACCAGATCGAGGTCGAGCCGCGCTCGGTGCGCGTGTTCGGCGTCGCTGGCAGCCCCACCGGTGGCGACCTCGACCCGGCTCGGCTGCGTCGGCTGCAGGGCCTGCCGGGCGTCGAGCGGGCCCTCGGCAAGCAACGCTCGGCCTTTCCGGCGCGGCTGTGGGGCGGTCGGCACCTCATCGGTTACGATCTGCACACCGAGGCCTTCTTCGACGGCATCCCTGACGCGCTGTTGCGGCCGGAGCTGGAGGCGTTTGAGCGCGGCCTCGACCTCGGTCGCCGACGCCGCGAGCGCTGCGACGTCGACGACGACTGCCCCGCCGGCAGCCGCTGCGATGAAGGCGTCTGCGCCGCAGTCCGCTGGGCCATGCGCTTTGACAGCCGCGACGTGGTGCTGCGCTGCGCCAGCGACGCCGACTGCCAGCGCGGCGACGCCTGCGCCGAAGGCCGCTGCCTGCCGCGCTGTGGCGAAGGTGACCCCGAAGCGTCGCCTTGCGGCGCGGGCCAACGCTGCCTGCCGGCGACCCTGGCGAGCGCCGACAGCGCCGGTGACGCCGACCGCCAAGGGGGCGCACCTGCGGTCTGCAGCGATCGCTGCCGCAGCGACAGCGACTGCCACGGCGCCGAGGTCTGCGATGCCAAAGCGGGCGGTGATGGCCTCAGGCAGTGTCAGGCGGTTCGCTGCCTGCTGCAGCGCGCCGAAGACGCCCGCAGCCTGGAGCGGACAGCGATGCGCGGGCAACTGGCGGAGGCGTGCGACGCGCCAGGTGGGCTGTGCGGCCGCGGCGGCGCCTGCGCCGGCCACTCCTACTGCGCTGCGGACGCGCCGGGCGCCCTGAGCGGTCGCTGCGAGCTGCCGGTGCCGGTGGTGCTCAACCCCTTGCTCCTGGAGGTCTTCAACACCGACATGGCGGCCTCGCTCGGCATCGCCCGCGTGGCGGCGCCAGAGGCGCTGCTCGGCGTGCGCTTTCACCTGGCCCTCGGCGACTCACACTTCACCACCGATGCCGCCCGCGAGCGCCAGATGGTCCGCCAGGCGGTGGTGGTCGGCTTCTCATCCAAGGCGCCAGAGCTCGGCGTCACCGCGCCGCTCGCCGCTGTCGCTGGCTGGAACGCGCGCTTCTCGGGCAGCGCGGCCGGCAGCCGCTACGACGGCGCGATCATCGAGACCGCGAGCAACGAGGCGGTGTCTGCCACCATCGCGGAGGCCGAGGCGATGGGCCTGGAGCTGTCGCGGCGCTCGCGGACGGCGCGCACGTTCGGCACGGTCGTGCTGCTCATCTACCTCGCCTTGGTGCTGCTCGCCCTGGTGGTGCTGGCGGTCAGCGCGCTCGGCATCGCCCACACATTCGCCATCCTGGTCCACGAACGGCGTCGCGAGATCGCGGTGCTGCGGGCGCTCGGCGCCACGACGCGCGCCATTTTTGGCCTCGTTCTGGTCGAGGCGATGCTGCTCGGCGCCGCTGGCGGCTCGCTCGGCCTCTGCCTAGCGCACCTTGCTGCGATGGCCGTCGAGGCGGCGGCCTCACGTTGGCTGGCTGATGTGCCGCTGCTGCCCGACGCCTTCTTCGAGGTCCCAGCCTGGTCCTACGTCTTGCCGATCGCGGTTGGAGTCTTCTTCTGTGCCCTCGGCGCGGCTTGGCCGGCGCGGCGAGCCACCCGCCTCGACCCGGCGACGGTGCTGAGCCAACCCTGACGGCCGCCAGCGGGGAGCCGGCGCCCCGCCAACCCGCAGCGGCGCAGGCTGTGCTTGTGCCAGCGGCGAGATCTCTTTACCTTGTCGCGGTCCGGGCGAGGGGCGCGCCGGCGCGGAGCGAGATTATGAAGCGACTTTTTCACTTGGCGATGACAGGACTCCTGTTCTGCGGCGCGGTCATCGTCACGACGGTCGGCTGCGGCAGCGAGGCCAAGCCTGGCGCCACGGCCAGCGGCACCGCCTGCGCGATCGACTCTGACTGCGCCCAGGGCCAGACCTGCGTGCAGGGCCTCTGCAGTACGAAATTTGCCGGCGGCGGCCTCAGCGACGCCACCGGCGGCGCCGACGGCGGGACCAGCGACGCCAAGGACGGCGCGGCCAGCGGCACGGACTCGGGCGACAGCGCCAGCGGCAGCGATAGCGGCAGCGGCGACAGTGCTACCGGCGGCGACACGACGACGGGCCCGGTAGGCGCCGGCGCCTGCAGTCCCTGCGCCAGCGACTCCCAGTGCAAGGCCACAGAGGCCTGCGTGCCGCTGCTCAACAATGGCCCAGACAAGGCGAAGCCCAACTTCTGCGTCAAGAAGTGCAGCGCCAGCGCCGACTGCGCATCGGGCCTCTTCTGCGAGCAGGCGACGCAAGTGGCGCAGAAGTACTGCATCCCTCCGACCTTTGAGTGTGCGGGCTGCGCCGTCAGCGGCTGCGCGAGCGGCCAGAGCTGCGACTACACGGTGACGACGCCGGTGTGCATCAGCGTCGGCGGCGCCTGCACCAAGTGCCAGATCCCGAAGGACTGTGGCGATGGCTTCACCTGCGTCAAGCAGGGCAAAGAGAAGGTCTGCGCGCCCGCCTGCGGCGCCAACACCGCCTGCGCCGCCGGCTCAGCGTGCGTCGCCTTTACCGCCGGCATCCAGGCCTGCACCTATCTCGCGAGCACCTGCGACTACCAGGGCGCCGCCTCCGCCGCCTGCAAGGGCTGCCCCGACAAGTGCGTCGCTGGCGCCTGCGTCGAGTGCACCTTGGACAGCCACTGCAAGGGCGGCACTTGCGTGCCGGGCCAGTTCACCTGCACCAGCGAGACGTGCCCGCCGACCAAGCCGCACAAGCTCGTGACTGGCATCTGCGTCGCTTGCACCAATGACACCCATTGCGCCGGTTCGGACGTCGGACCCAAGTGCATTGCCAACGCCTGCGCCCCGGCCAACCAGACCAACGAGTGCTCGGTGTGTAAGGCCCCTTACCCCGGCTGCGTCGAGATCAGCGGCAGCTGGTCCTGCGTCGAGTGCGCGACCGACAATGACTGCGCCGCGACCGGCAAGGGCACGTGCGGCAAGACCTACACCTGCTCGGCGACCACCCACGGCGGCGGGCCGACCAGCGGCAGCTGCAAGTCCGACAGCGACTGCCCCGCGGGCACCACCGGCTTCGACCTCGCCTGCGATGTCCCCACCGGCCTCTGCTACGACAAGAAAGGCCAGTGCGACAACATCGCGGCGTTCTGCAACGCGGCGGCGGGCAGCGTCTGCAAGCCCTTCGACGGCTTGGGCCTCGGCGGCGGCGGCCTGCCGCAGATCCCCGGCCTGCCTGGCGGTGGCAGCGGTCCGGCCACCTCGGGCGCTGGCGTCTGCAGCTGCGGCGCGTCGTCGGGCGGCAGCGGCAGCAGCGGCTGGGACGACTCATTGTGCAAGCAGTTCAGCTTGGTCAACTGCAAATGCGATGTCGACTCGACGTCCAAAGACTGCGATCCCATCGGCCTCGGCTCTTGCTGCCAGCAAAAGGGCGGCGGCGGCGGCGGCGGCAACCCGCTCAGCCTCATCCAGTGCCTCGTGCAGGCCCAGGGCGGCGGCAAGGCCGATCCCGCCTGCTTCGCTGGCGCTTCCTGCCTCGATATGAGCTGCTTGACTGCGGCGATGGGCGGCGGCGGCGGTAGCAGCTCAGGCGGTGGCGGCTACTGCAGCGCCGGTGGCGGACTACCGACTCCGTAGCCTCGCCGCGCGTCGCCGGCTCCAACCCTGTTCCCCAGGCGTTCGCCCATGCCACCGACGCGGAGGACCTCAGTCCACCTGGCTCACAGTCCGAGAGCGGGTAGCGCGCTTGACCTCGCGAGCCTTGCGCCGGGCCTCACGCTCGGCGAGCTTCGCGGCGCGTCGCTGTTGAATCCGCTCGGCCGCGGCCCTCGCCACCGCCAGCTCGCGCTCGCGCCGCGCCTTCTCAATAGCGGCGGCCCGCTCGCGCGCCGCGGTCTCCCGGCGCTGCACGTAGGCCTGCAGCACCTCGGGCCGGGACCAAATCACCAGCGTCCGGCCGTCGCGCAGCGTCTCGCCAGGCAGCAGCCCATTGTCCTTGACGAGTTGATCGGCGGTGGTGCCAAGCCCGAGCGCCAGCCCGGCCAGGCTGCGCTCGCCAGCGACCATCAGCTCTTGGCGGATGACGGCGCCGGCGCTGGTGCGGACCGCCATGGCGGTCGGCGGCGCCAGCGACGGGTGTGCGGCCATGCGCTCGACCTCGTTGCAGCCCAACACCGCCGCCAGGGGCAGCGCCAGCGGCCACGCCAGCCGCGCCGACAGCTGCCGCCGCGGCCGCCC
>SXNM01000443.1 GCA_005777155.1 Pseudomonadota bacterium
ACAGTCCGGCATTCTCGGCATGCACAACGTCATCGAGCGCCCGATCGGCCTCCACGGCCAGGTGGTGCTGCGGCCGATGATGTACATCGCCCTGTCGTACGACCACCGCGTCGTCGATGGCCGCGGCTCGGTGACCTTCCTCAAGCGCATCAAGGAGTGCTGCGAAGCCCCAGAGCGCATGTTGCTCGAGATCTAGTCCGCCACGTCTCGCGCCGGCCCGCGCCAAGGCGGCGACGCGCCTCATATGGCGGCGCCGCAGCTCTCCCCACCGCCCGACTACGCTGGAGACCTCATGTCTGCCGCCGCCCCCGCCACCGCCTCGGACGCGCTCGCCGCCCCGCCGCGATTTGACGTCGTCTTCATCGGCGGAGGACCCGGCGGCTACGTCGGCGCCATCCGTGCGGCGCAGCTCGGCTTGCGCGTCGCCTGCGTCGAGGTGGAGAAGCAGCTCGGCGGCACGTGCCTCCGCGTCGGCTGCATCCCCTCGAAAGCGCTGCTCGAGTCCTCGGATCACTATGAGGCGGCGCGCACCCACCTCGCCGACCATGGCGTCCGCGTCGACGGCGTCGCGCTGGACCTGGCGAAGATGATGCAGCGCAAGGATCGCGTCGTCCGCGCCATGGCGGGCGGCATCGATGGGCTCTTCAAGAAGAACGGCGTTAGCCGCCTGCTCGGCAAGGGCAGCCTGCAAGGGCGCGATGGCGCTGGCGACTTCGTGGTCGCGGTCACTCCAATGGAGGGCGCGCCTACCACCGTCACGGCAGGGAAGGTGGTGTTGGCGACGGGCTCGACGGTGGCGACGCTGCCTGGGCTCGTCCTCGACGGCGACCGCATCGGCGGCTCGACCGAGGCCCTCGCTTGGTCGGCGGTGCCAGAGCGCCTCATCGTCATCGGCGCTGGCGTGATCGCGCTGGAGCCCGGCTCGGTCTGGCGTCGCCTCGGCAGCGCTGTGACCGGCTGGGAGTACGCCGATGGGCCGCTGCTGGGCATGGACGGCGAGCTGCGCAGCGCCGCCGCCAAGCTCTTCAAGAAGCAGGGCCTCGACCTGCGCTACGGCGTGCAGGTGACGGGCGCGCGGGTCGAGGGCGACGAGGTGGTCGTGGAGGCCAAGGGCCTGGAGCCCCTGCGCTGTGACCGCCTGCTGGTCGCCGTCGGCCGCAAGCCCTACACCGAGGGGCTCGGCCTCGAAGTCGTCGGGCTGGCCTGCGATCCCCGCGGCCGCGTGCCCGTCGACGCCCACCTGCAGACCGACATCGCCGGCCTCTTCGCCATTGGCGACCTCATCGCGGGCCCCATGCTGGCCCACAAGGCGGAGGAAGAGGGCGTCGCTGTCGCTGAGTACATCGCGACCGGCTACGGCCACGTCGACCTCGCGCTGGTCCCCGGGGTGGTCTACACCGACCCCGAGGTCGCCAGCGTCGGTCAGACCGAGGAGCAGCTGCAAGCGGCCGGCGTGCCCTACCGCAAGGGCAGCTTCCCGTTCATCGCCAATGGCCGCGCCCGCGCCATGGCCTCGACCGACGGCTTCATCAAGGTGCTGGCCCACGCCGAGACCGATCGCGTCCTCGGCGTACACGCGATTGGGCCGCGGGTCGGTGAGCTCATCGCCGAGGCCGCGCTAGCGATGGCCTTCTCGGCCTCGGCGGAGGACATCAGCCGCGTCTGCCACGCCCACCCGACGCTCTCAGAGGTGACGAAGGAGGCGGCGCTGGCGTCGCTTGGCCGGGCGCTCAACATCTGAAGGGGCCGCCAGAGGGCGCGCGCCGGCCACCTGCCTTGTCGGCGGCCCCGCTGCCCGCTGATCGTGCCAGTCAGTGCCGCAGCGGCAGTGCTTCGCCCCAGTCGCCCTTACCCGCTGGTGGGCCGCGGTTGAGCCGCCGAACGGGGGCTGGCCTGCCGGTCGGGCCAATGCGGTGCCAGACCGACCGCGGGCGACGCCGGGTCGAAACGCGCCCTGGCGCCAGACGAGCCCTCGCGCCGGGCGCTCGACGGGGAGCCGAAGATGCCGATGGAGCCGCACACTGAGGGGCAGCACGGCGCCGCTGCAGCGCCTCCAGGCCGCGACTCCGGCGCGCTGGCCGTTGCCGCCCCGGTCCTGCGTGACCCCTTGGCAGGGGGCCTCGAACTCTTCCTGCGCTTCCCGCGCCTCGCCGAGGTGCTGCCGTGGGTCGTGCTCGGCGCGTATCCGACGCCGGTCAGCCGCCTGCACTTGCCCGGGGCCACACGCGGCGACGGCAACCCGCGTGGCGTCGAGGTCTGGGTCAAGCGCGAGGATCTGACCTCGCCGCACTATGGCGGCAACAAGGTCCGCACCATCGAGGGGCACATTGGCCGCGCGCTGGCGCGCGAGCGGCGCCGAATCTGGGCCACAGGCGCCTACGGCAGCAACCACGCTCTGGCGACGGCCGTCCACGCCGCCCGCGCCGGTCTTCAAGCAGGCGCCATCTTGGTGCCGCAGCCGGCGACCGCCACCGCAAAGGCGAACCTGCGGGCCCTCGCCGCCACCTCCTGCACAATCACCACCGCCGGGCACTGGCTGCTGCGGCCAGGCGCCACGCTGCGCCTGCTCCGCGACCCAGCCCAGGTGGTGATGACGCCAGGCGGCGCCATCCCGCTCGGCGCGCTCGGCCATGTCTCGGCGGCGCTCGAACTCGCCGCCCAGGTCGCGCGCGGTGAGCTGCCGGCCCCTGCACACGTCGTCGTCACCGCCGGCAGCACCGCCACCGCCGCCGGCCTCCTGGTCGGCCTGCACCTTGCCGCCGCGCTGGAGCTGGGCTGGCGCCGGCCGCCGCAGCTCGTCGCCGTCCCCGTCGCGCCCAACCCCTTCGCCAGCGCGCCGATGATCGCGCTGTTGGCCCGCGCCACCCTCCGCCTGCTGCGGGCTTCGCTCGGCACCGAGCGTGGCGCCGCCGATCGGATCGACGCCAGCGCGCTGCGCCGGGGCCTTTGGGTCGATAGTCGCCACAACGGCGCCGGCTACGGCCACCCCTCACCGAGCGGTGAGGCGGCGCGGCGGCTCTACGTCGAGGCGACGGCGCTGGCAGCGCAGCGGCCCGACGCTGAGCCGCCGCCGGTGCTCGACCTCGTCTATACCGCCCGCTCGGCGGCAGGGATGCTGGCGCTGCTGCCAGAGGCCGAGGGCCCAGTGCTGCATTGGATGACCAAGTCGGCAGCGCCGCTCGCGGCGGCCAGCGACGCCGACCTTCAGCGGCTGCCCCGCCCGCTGCTGCGCTGGCTGGCCCAGCCCGAGGTCGAGGCGCCGCTCGGCTCGCCAATTGCCGAGGGCCGCTGAGGGCACGGACGGACCCAGCCAGCGACCGCCAGGTGGTCCTCTTCGCGCTCGTCACGGCAGCTGTCGAGCGCCGCGGCGCCCTTGCCGGGCTGCTGGCGCCGTCGCCTCGCCCTGGTCGGTCACACGGCGCGGTCGGCCAGCCACGGAGCGACCGCCGGCGAGGCCGCAAGCGCCCGCCGCAGCCGCCCCGCGTCCTCGGTGACGACGAAGATGCGCTCGCGATTGCGCAGGTGGCTCACGGTGCCGACCTTCTCGCCCCTTGGGTTGTGGATGCCGATCTTCGCCCCGACGTAGCGCTTGAAGTCCACCTCGAGCGTCAGCACTTCGCCGCGCGTCGCCAACATCGACGCCAGCTCCTCGGCCGTGATGAAGCCCTCGTCGCTGAAAGACACGACGAGGTGGCGCGCTGGCATGGCCTCGATGAGCGCGCGCAGCGCCGGCGCCGCGGCGCTGCGGCCGTTGTAGGCGCTCGCCCGGCTTCGGCAATCGACGCGCTTGCAGGCGACGCCATAGACCTCTGGCGCGTCCCAGCGCACCAGCGTCTCCCAGATGTGATAGTTGCCGAGGTATTTGTGCTGGTTGTATGGCGGGTCCAGGTAGGCGACGTCGAGTCCGCCGCCGGTGACGGCGGGGTGCGCTACGGCCGCCGCGGCGTCGAGCTGCAGGGCCAGCCCCGGCCCAGCCACCGCGCGCGGCAACACCGCCGGCAGGCGCAGCGAGAGCTCCTTGTGGGCGCGGGGTGCCCACTGCTTCAGGAAGGCCATCTGGACGCCGGTCGTCGAGTCCACGCGGTCGGCCGCCTCCATCAAGCTGACCAGCAGGACGGACTCGAGCGGCGGCGGTAAGGCCCAAGCGGCGATCTGGTCGCGAATCGCGTCGACACGGGCACCGTTCTTGGGCTGAAAGTAGCGAGACCGCTCGCAGAACGTGGCGGTGAAGTAGCCTGCGCGTCCGGGCAGCCCGTTGAGCTCGGCGATAAGTCGCGCCGCTTCCACGGCGACCGCCTCGGCGTCGGACTCGACGTAGCAACGGGCCAGGGTCGCGGAGTAAGCGTTGTGGTCGTTGGCGATGACGCGCAGGCCGAGCCCCTTCGCCATGTGGCCAACGCGGGCGGTGCCAGAGAACACGTCGAGGACGCTGCGGACCTCGGGCAGGGCCAAAAAGATGGCGGCCAGCCCGGGCAGCAGCGTGCGCTTGGATCCGAGGTACTTGATCACGCGCCCAGCCCCCGCGGCGCCGTCGGCAAGCGAGAAGATCCCTCGCCGCGACGCCCGGTACGGTAGCGCAGAGCCCAGCCGTCGGCCAGACCACCGGCGCGGCGCGGCGCGCCCGAACCAAACAATCGTCCCGCGCGCCCGAGAGCGCGCCTACGCGTGCACGGCTGCACGCGTGGCGGCGCCGTTCCCGTTTGACAGCGAGGCGCTCCAACTGCTACCTCAAACTCCGTCCCGCTGTCTGGGACCCGCGCCGAGGGAACGCCAGATGACACGCATCACAAGGCTACAGTTCGCGCCGGTGACCAAAGGCGCCGCGGGGCAGGTCGCCTTCGACCTCCGCGCGCCGATATCGCTTTTGGCGCTGATGGCCTGCATCGGCTGCAGCACGGCGACCACCTCGCCGATCAGCAACCTCACCGGCGACTCGGGCGCACAAGACAGCGTCACCGGCGACGGGGCGGGCAACGACGGCGCTGCCAACGACAGCGTCGGCCCGGACGACACCGCCGCCGACGCCGCCGACGCCACGATCGACGCCAAGCCCGAGCCCTACAAGGCCCCTCTTGGCCCGATCTTCGCCACGGACGCTGATCGCGACGGCGTGGTCAGCTTCACCTCCAAGCTAGACGCCACCTTCCGCGGCGTCGGCACCGCTGAGGCGGGCGCCTCATTCCTGGCCAACCTCGACGACGACGACGACAACGGCCTGGAGGACGCCTACGACCTGAAGGTCAACGGCGCCGGCGACGAGCTCGATCTCGCCCGCGTTCGCATCGCGCCCTGGAAGGAAGCCCCCAACGGCACGACCGCCCGCCTCGGCCTCGACTCGGTCTCGGGGCCCAACGTCCGAGTTTGGCGCCGCCTCAGCGAGGGCACCTGGAAGCTGGCGCTCGGCGCCAGCGCCGAGTGCAAAGACGTGCCGCAGTGTGACAGCGTCGACGCCACCGGGCTCACCACCGCCGATCTGCGCGGCGGCGTGGAGCTCGGCGTCGAGGGCCGCCGGTTCCGGATGTCCGCCGGCCCAAAGTCCTGGGACGGCACGGTGCAGCTCTCGCTCGACGTCACCGACACCAGCGGCGCCCCCGTCGCCTCGGCCGCGCTGCCCAAGGGCCACGACGAGGTGGTGCTGCGCGTCGCGCCGTGGATGACCTTCGGCAACATGGATGTCTTCGACCACGTCGACTCCGCCTCCTACTACCCGACCTTCGTCAAAGGCATCAAATCGGCGCTCGCCAACACGGGCATCGAGTACAAGCCCTACACCAACTGGAACGACCAGTGGACGCAGGACATGTTCAACACGGGGTACACGACGATTCCGGGCCCAGACGGCGTGCCCCACGGCATGCGGGCCCACCACGCTCGGCCATGGGGCCGCCAAGACGGCGCACAGTGGCTGCCGATCGCGTTCCTGCGCACCCGCTACCTCGGCCCCGACACCGCGATCTTCTCGGTCTATAAGAAGGCCTCGAGCGGCAGCACCTACGACTCCTACGGCAACCACGACTTGGCGCCGGGGTCCATGCTCGGTGACGTCAAATACCCCCTCGGCCGCATCGTGCACGGCACCGGAACCCTGCCTGAGTACAAGGCCTTCTACGACGCGCAGGCGATCCAGGGTCCGTCGTTGGTCGTCAAGACCTCATGGCTCGCCGTCGGCCACATCGATGAGACCACGAGCTGGGTGCCGTCGCAGACGCCGCGCGGCTGGAAGCTGCTGATGGCCTCCGACTCCCTCGGCAAGGACCTCCTCGAGGAGCAGGCCAAGAAGGGCAATGGTGGCGTGAAGTTCTTCATCGGCCTCAAGAACTACGACCCGAAGACCGACAAGCTCAAGGACGCCGTGGTCAGCATCGACGAGACGCTGGCAGACGTCGACCTCATGCAATGGTCCCAAGAGGCCGAGATCGAGACGGAAGGGCAGCGAGTCACGCTCGTGGAGGCCTTCAAGTTCGCCGACGATGAGATCGTCGCCATCCCGCTGCTCACCGAGGAGATCGGCGGCAAGATCGCGTACCTGCCGGGCATGGTGAACGCGCTCGTCTTCTCGAACACCATCGTCATGGCCGACCCGTTCGGGCCGGTGATCGACGGCGGCGACCTGTTCAAGGTCTACGTCAACAACGAGCTGGCGACCCCCAAGCACAGCATCGGCCTCGACGGCAAGGGCATGACCACCGTCTACGTCGACGATTACGCCAGCTACCACGTCGCGCTAGGCGAGGTGCACTGCGGCACCAACCCAGAGGGCGCGCCCGCCTTGACGCCCTGGTGGCCGCTGGGCAGGTGAGCGAACGCCTCCGCGCCCCGGCCCGTGCCCATCGGCGCCTGGCTGGCGACGCGGCGACCCCGGTGGACCGACCAAGGAGCAGCACCATGAGTGACCGCAAGAACTGGCGACGCAGTGGCAGGGCGCTCGCGCTCCTCGGCACCCTGTTGTCGGCAGCCCCCGCCCTCGCCGCTGGCGGTGTGGCGCTCGACGTCCGTGCGCTGCCGGCTGGCGAGGTCCAGGCGCTTGAGCGCGACATCCGCGACTTCAAGGCCACACACCCCGGCGCGTTTGAAGCCCTGCGGACGGTGCGCGGCTGCAGCGAGGCCGGCTACCGGGCCGCCCGAAACCCGGTGCCGAACTGCAGCCGCGAGCTGCGCCGGCTCGGCCCGGGCGTGCTCCTGCCGATGCTCGAGGCCCTGGCGCTGCGTGAGCCCGCTGGGCTGGCCAGCAGCGAGGCCGAGAAGCGGGCCCTCGGCCACGCGCTGCTGCAGGCCATCGGCGTCGCCCGCGACCCACGCGCCTTGCCGGTGGTGGAGGCCGTCCTGCTGCGCGGGGCGCGCCGCGACGCCGAGACGCTGGCCTACGCCGGCGAGGCCATCGGCCTCATCGGCACCGACACCGCCGTCGCCTTGCTCGTCCGCCACAGCGCCGCCGGTGACGCCCTGCGCCTCCCCGCGATCGCTGGCCTCGGCTACGCCCGCTCGCTGAAGACCGCGCGACACCTCGTCGGCCTCGCCACGCAGCCGCAGCCGCCTGAGGACCTGCGCGCGATCGCTCGTAGCCTCGGGGTGCTCAGCTCGAGCTGGGCCTGGCGCGCGATGGGTCCAAAGGCCGACAGCCTCGGGCAGCAGGTGCGGGCGGAGGCCGCCGGCGCGCTGGCGACGCTCTTCGTCCTGCATGGCGGCGACGTCCGCGAGGAGGCCGGCAAGGCGCTCCTGATGGCCGCGCTGCCCGGCACACGGGCGATGCTCACCAGCATGCGTTCGCTCACCGACGCAGATGGGGCGCGGGCTGTCGATAAATTCCTCAGCGACTACAAGCGACTGCTTCCCGCCGACCCGCTCTAGGGTTCGGGCGGGTCAGGTCCGGTCGCGACCCCACGTCGGCGCGCTGGCGAACGCGGCAGACTGAGTTTTTGCCCCAGCGCCGGCCTCAGCCCACCGGGCGAGCGCTCGCTCGCGGCCCACTCTCGGCGCCGCGCTCGCCCGCTGCGACGTGCTCCAGCGCCTCGCGCAGCAGGCGCACGTCGGCGCCCGGCAGGTGATGGCCCTCGGAGAGCGTCTGGCGAAAGCGCCGTCCGCCCGGGCGCCCGACGAACAAATTGAGCAGCGGCCGGACGATCGGCCCCAGCCTGCACCCATCGGCCAGCCGGCCCTCGATCAGCGGCAGCAGCGCGAACACCGCGTCGCTCCGTCGCCGGCAGGGGTCGCTCGCCTCGCCGTACAACGCGCTGTCGACGCTGGCCAGCAGCCACGGGTCGTCCCAGGCGGCGCGACCGACCATGACGCCATCGACGGCGGTCAGCTGGGTCTGCGCCGCCGCCAGGTCGCGGATGCCGCCGTTGGTCTCGATGCGGAGCCGCGGGCGCTCGCGTTTGAGTTGGTGCACTTCGTCGTGGCGCAAGGGCGGCACCTCGCGGTTCTGCTTCGGCGACAGCCCCTGCGTCCAAGCCTTGCGGGCGTGGACGGTGAAGCGATCGCAGCCTGCCGCGGCTACAAGGTCAACGAACGCCAGCATGTCATCGAAGCGGTCACGGTCGTCGAAGCCGATGCGGTGCTTGACCGAGACCGGCAGCGCCACGGCCTCACGCATCGCCGTCACACAGCGCGCCACTCGGTCGGCGTCGGCCATGAGGACGACCCCGAAATTGCCCTGCTGGACCTTCTCAGATGGGCACCCGCAGGTGA
>SXNM01000444.1 GCA_005777155.1 Pseudomonadota bacterium
CATGAAGGACAACGCTGACGGCGTCGCCTCCTTCCTGTCGAAGAACGCCAAGAAGCTCTAGCCGTCCTGCGGCACCACGCCGCGCTGGAGCGGCGCCGACACCGCCGCACGGCACCTGACCCGCTGCCGACGCGGCGCCCTGAGCTCGACTCGGGCGCCGCGTCGGGCGGTCACCCACCGCGAAAGGTGCCCGACACGGCCTCACAGGCCCAAGGGTTGCAGGCGACAAGGGTGGCAGGCGACAAGGGTTGCAGGCGACCAGGGTGGCCGCGCTGGGCCGAGCGACGCGACCCAGCCGACGACGCGGCCCAGCCGACGACGCGGCCCAGCCGACGACGCGGCCCAGCCGACCATGCAACCGTGTCGGGGGCCGCGTTGGCGCCCTCGCTGATCCTTGGTACCGTCGGCGGCCTGTGCCTGCGACGGCGCAGACGGAGGTCGGATGGCGAGCATGCAGTGGGCCAGCGGCAGCCTGAGTGGGGCTCCTTCCGACGCGCCGGACCGTGGCGGCGCCGCGACGCCGCCGGCGTGGCTGGCCGACATCCAGCTCATCACCTTCGACTGCTTTGGCACGCTGATCGATTGGCGCGCCGGCGCAGGTGCGGTCGAGCTGGATGATGACGCTGAGTTCGCGCGCTTCCTCGACGCCTGCCGCGGCTTGGAGCGCGCGGACAAGCCCGGACCATGGGCTGCCTGCGTCAAGGAGGCGATCCGCGGCCTCCGACCCGCCCTGCGCCCGGCGGTTATCGGCCTCTTCGCGGATGATCTGGGCCGCCAACCCGCCTTTGCCGACGTGGCGCCCGCCTTGCCCGCCTTGCAGGCGCTGACGCGGGTGGGTGTCCTGGCCAACAGCGATCCGAGCCACCAGATTGAGGTCGCCACAGGCCTGCGCTTCGCCTTCGATCTGGTGGTGACCAGCGCCGATCTGCGGGCGTGCAAGCCGCTGGATCGCGCCTGGGACGCCGCCGTGCGCATGGCCGTCGCCCGCAGCGCGTTGCCGCGTGACGCTTGGCTGCATATCTCAGCGTTCGGCAAGCTGGATCTGGAGCCGGCGCGGGCGCGCGGGGTGCGGACCTGCCACCTACGGCGGCGCGGCGGTGACGATCGCGCGGCGGCGGACCTCTCGGTGGGCGGGCTCGCTGAGCTGGTGGAGCTGCTCAGCAAGGCCAAACGAGGCCCCATCGTCATTGAGAGCGAGGTGTGCGTCGCCGACGCCGCAGCGCGCGAGGGGGTTCGGCGCTACCTGACCGAGCGGCACCTGCCGGCCTTGCGCGCGGTGCCAGGCGTGAGGGCCGCGCGGCTCTACGAGTACGACGACGGGCGGCTCGTCGACCAGGTCGTTTTCGGCGGCGAGCTGGAATTGGCGGCGTATGAGGAGGCCTTCGCCGCCGAGCAGCGGGTCGCCTTCGCCACGGCCTGCGGCCGCGAGCTCGTGCGGACCAGCCGGCGTGCGCTGCTGCGGGCGCAGCTCTAGGCGTCAGTCGCTAGCGCGGAGGCCCAGCGAGCGGGGATTTTGGCGCCGCAAGCCTCAGCGCTCGCCGGCCAGACAAAGACACCGCGACTTGGCGAGTGGGCGATTTGGCGCGTGGCGCAGCTCGCGGACTCGACGTGACCGCCTGTGGGGTCGGTGTGGCCGTAGCCGGCGCGGCCGCCAGCAGCGGCGCTTCCTCAGGCCAGCTGGCCAAGCTGCTCGAGCACGTCCTCGACGCGGAGCCCGCAGCCACGCCACTCGCTGCCCGGCAGGCGACCATGCAGGCGCAGCGCGTCGCCATAGGGCGTTCGCATCAGGCTGCCGAGGTCGGCGGTGAGGACGAAAGCCAGCGTCTCGACGTTGGCGAGGTCGATGTGGCCGACGAGCCCCACGTGACCGGGCGGCTGCGGTCGCATCGTCGCCGGGTCGAGGACGACGCTCCGCAGCCACGGCGGGCCGATGAAATGGCCGCGCAACAGCTCGATCTCGGCGGCGGAGGCGTCCGGCGGCAGCAGACGAACCGCCTCGTAACGTTGGCTGGCCAGCTCCGTCATGCCGAGCTCGCCGACGACGTCGCGCGGCGCGAGGCCGAGGACCTCGCAGGCGAAGCGGTGCGTCGCAGCGCGATCGAAGCCCGTACGCCGGCCCTTGTCGCCGCCGGTATCGATGAGCCAAGAGCCTCTCGGCAACGGGACCGTCGTCCCCTTGGGCCAGCGGTCCGCACAGGCGCCAAGGGCCAGCGTCGTCGCTACCACGACCACCGGCCTGCCCTCGGCGTGGGCGGCGGCGACGTGGGCGCGGAGGCCGTCGAAGTCAATCGCCGCGGCGGCATCGGATGCAGTGGCGGCGGCGGACTCTTCGAGGCTGCGGATCAAGAACCCGCCAGCGCCGTCGCCGAGGTCGCGGTCCCACGCCGCGGCCATATGGCTGAGCGACGAGTCCGGTCGGCTCCCCGGCGCTGGCAGCAACGCAAGCACACGCGGCGGCGGCGCTACCGAGGCGGTCGGCCCATGGACCAGCGCCTCGCAAGTACGCAGCGCCACGTGGTCATAGAGCGCGGCGCTGCGCAGTCGGACCACGCCACGCTCGCCATCGCTGGTGCCTGAGGTGACGAAGCGAACCCGCGTCGCCGCCAACGTCGAAGGCAGCTGCAGCGGGAGGCGCTTCCACGCCGCCACAGGCATCAAGGCCGGCCCAAGGCGTCCAGCCGGCGCGGCGGCGCTGAGGCCATCGTAGGCGGGGATGCCGGCGCGCTGCAGGCGCTCCAGGCGGCCGCAGAGCGCGGAGAAGCGGTCGGAGTCGCCAAGCAGCGGCCCCCGCGCCGCGGCGAAGGCGTCGGCCCAAGCGGCGACCTCACGGGCGATAGCGAGGGCTTCGGCGTCGACGTCCGCCACGGCGGTCGGTGTCGGCGAGGCGACGTCAGCGCCGTGTCGAGGATCAGTCATGGCGCGATCTAGCGACGGTGCGACCGCGGCGCAAGCGCCAACCGCCCCTCACAGCCGCCCGGCGGGCATCGGTCGGGCCGGGTTGCGCCGAAGTTGGCGGTGCGTACCATGCAGACACGCCGTAGGTAGAGCCGGCACGGGAGCGCGATGGTCAGGCCTGCGTCCGTCATGAGGTCGTCGCTGGCGCGAGAGCGCATGGCTGCGGCGCAGCCCGGGGCGCGCCGATCGCGTGGCTGGCAGCTGATACGTGCGGTCGCGTGCGCTGCCCTCTTTGCGACCGTCGCCTGTGCTGGGCCCAACGACGACAACGCAGACGCCGCAGACACCGCCGCAATGCCGGACAACGGCGGCGGCTTCCACTTCGGCGACACGACCATCGACGGCGCGGGCCCAATCGACAGCGGCGGCGCCACCGACGCTGCCGCGGCCGACACTGCGACGCCGGACGCGCCCCCAGTCGAGGCCTCAGGCGGCGACGCATACGGGCTCGCCGAGCTGCCGAGCGACGGTGGTGGCGCCGAAGTCGTCGCGCTGCAGGTGGAGGGGCCGAGCGCCCTCGAGATCGCCGACAGCGCCGGCCTGGTCGTCATCGCAAAAGACAGCCAAGGCCAGCTCCTAAACGCCAGCGGGTCCGGCGAGTTGGCCTGGCGTGTCGATGGTGCGCCGGCCGTACTCGGCTTCGATCCCGCCGGTGGTGCCAGCGGTGTCAAGGCCATCGCGCTGTGGAAGGACAAGGCCGGCGCCATTCGCGTCGTCGGCGTGCGGCCCGGCAGCGCCAAGCTCAGCGTCGAGCTTGGCGCCCAGACGTCGGCGGCGCTCACGGTCACGGTCAGCGACAGCGGATCGCCCGGCATCGCCGCCGCCGTGCCCGACGCCAAGGGCGCCACCGACGCGGCGCAGGTGGCCGACGTGCCTGATTCGGTCAAGGTCGCCGGTTCAACCATTGGGGGTGGCGGTCTCGACGCGTCGCTGCGCTTCCCCGCTGCCGCCAAGGCGGGCGACGCATTCGAGATCAGCGCCAATGGCAAGGTCGCGGCCAGCGCGGGCTTCGCGGACCTCGCGGGCACCAAGTACGCTGGCGCTCAGGGCTATGTCTTCATCGACCAGACGACCAAAGGGATGATGCGCGGCACGGCCTACCTGCGCAGCGCGGCGCTGAAGCCTGTGGTGATGCGCTTCGCGGTCGAGCGCGATGGCGCCTTCGGCGTCGACGCGCTCGATGACGGGCCGACCACGCTGGCCACCAGCGACTCACTGGAGCCGACGACTGGCCTGCATCACAGCCGCTTGCACGCGCTGCCGGGCGCACCGGGCTCCGGGCGCTTTCACCTGCTGTGGCGGACGATCGAGAATGGCCTCAAGGCGCAGATCAGCCGAGCCGACGTCAACGCCGTGACCGGCGCCGTCGACGCCAGCGCCGGCCCGTTCTTGAGCGGACTCAACGCCTACGAAGGCAGCCCCACCGTCCCAGCCGTCGCCTTCGGCCGCGCCGATCTCGCGTGGTCGGGCGACGCCGGCTTGCTGCTCTTCGAAGGCCGCGATGGCAACGGGGCCCAGAAGCCGCACCGGCTGCACGCCATGCGCGTCGACGCCGATCTCAAGGCGCAGGCGCCTGCCGCGGCCTTGGGCGCCGATGGCTGCGCTGGGCTCTGTCGCAGCCGCGTGTTGCCCCTGGCCGGCGGCCGCTTCCTCGTCGTCTGGAGCGCGCCCGGCGGCGGCGTGCGGGCGCGCCGGGTCAAGGCCCAGCTGGAAGCCGGCGCTTTGACCTTCGTCGAGGCCGATCCGCTCGTGGTGAGCGTCGGTGGCAAAGACAGCGACGCCGCGGTGCACGGCGCCAACGTGCTCATGACCTGGTTTGACCCCGACACCGGGCCAGTGTGGCGGCGTTACCAGGATCAGCCTTCAGGCGCGCTCTCCGCCGTCAACCCGCCGCAGGCGTTCGGTGTCGCCTCGACCCAAGTCCCAGCGGTCGCAGTGGACGCCTTGACGCTCGGCGTGCCGTCGCCGAACCTGCTCTTCGTCGCCGGCTGGATCGACCTGTTGCCAAGCAAATCCGTGCGATTGCGTCGCATTGGTCTCGACGGAACCGCCCTCGCCGCCACCCAGGTCGAGGCGAGCATCAACTGGGATCAGCTCGCCCTGCGCAGCGGCCAGCCGGGCCAGGTCGTACTCTTTGGCCGAACCGCCGGCGGCGCCATTGTCGTCCAGAAGCGCGTGCACGCCAGCTTCGCCGACCCTGGAGCGACGCTGGGCGGCGCCTTTGGCGCGCTGGGCAGCAACAGCGACGGCGTCGTCCACACCAGCGCCTACCTGCCAGAGTCGGCGACGTGGCTGCTCGGCTGGGGAGGCCTGCAGAAGAGTAAGTCGCTGGCGTTTCGACGCTTTCGCTGAGTTCACGCCCTCGACCACGAGGCCTTCGGATCCCGCCAACGGAGGCGATCGGTCGGCAAATGGGGCTGGGTGCGGCGCCCTCTGCGTTCGCGTGTGACCTCGCCGCGACGACGCCAATCGGTTGCTCGGCGGATTCGGCGGCCCCCACTCGACAATCGGCGCGGGCGTCTTACCCTACGCGCCCCGCCTGGGCCGAGCGCTCGCGGTGGGGTAGCAGCGCCCACGCGGACACCGTCGGGAATGACAGCGGGCCGCGCTTGTTGTTGCGGCCTTGGGCGCCCAGCGCTGGGCGGCGGCGTCGGCGGTGGCCGATGAAGCTCCAGGCAGCGGGCGCGGACCCAGAACCGGCCTCACGCGACGAGAGGAGTTGAGGACATGCAGGACATTCGGATTCTCAATGAGATGGTGCGCGCCGAGTCGGAGTTCATCGACCGCATCCTGGCCGAGGTGCAGAAGCAGGTCGTCGGTCAGAGCCAGATGGTCGAGCGGCTGTTGATCGGCATGCTGACCGGCGGCCATGTCCTGCTCGAGGGCGTGCCGGGCCTCGCCAAAACCCTGACCTGCAAGACGCTCGCGAGCGCGATGGCGGTGGGATTTCAGCGGATTCAGTTCACGCCGGACCTGCTCCCAGCCGACATCCTTGGCACCCAGATTTACAACCCCAGAGACGCCACCTTTAGCGTCAAGCAGGGGCCGATCTTCAGCAATTTGATCTTGGCAGACGAGATCAACCGGGCCCCAGCCAAAGTGCAGTCTGCGCTGCTCGAGGCGATGCA
>SXNM01000445.1 GCA_005777155.1 Pseudomonadota bacterium
CAGGACGACGACGCGCACCTGCGGGTGTTCAAAGCGGATGCGCCGGATGGCGTCGGCAAGCTCGAGGTCGACGCCGAGATCGTAGCTGTTGAGCTTGAGCTCGTAGTCTGGCCGCAGCCCGCCGTGCAGCTCCACGGTCAGCGTCAGCGTCGCCACCGCGCCGTCGACTTGCAGGCGGTAGTGCTTGTAGTCGCTCGGGTGGCGCGCAAGGTGGACGTAGGGCTGGGGTGTGGCTGCGTCGGCCATCGCGGCGTCCTCGGGTGCGTGGGGCGGGCCGGCGGCCCGGAGGGCATAGGGTAGCGGTTCGGGCTCCTTGCGGCAAGGTGCGGCCGGCCGCCGGCAGCCTCGATCGGTCCCACCGCAGGCGTGAAGTCGCCGGCCCCACTCAAGCCGTCGGCTAACTTGGGCTCACCTCTGGGGAACATCGCCTCCATGCTGACCGTACTAGTCGGAAAGCCTTCGGGATTCCGGCCGCGTCTGAGATCTCGATCGGGCCGGACGGGGACGTGGAGGTCGGCACCGCGATGTGGACCTCGGCTGACGCTCCGAGCGCCAACGATGGCGGGCAGCGCGGCCAAGGAATAGGCTCGCAGGCGCACTGGTGCGCGACTGAGAGCTTGAAAGACACGCCCTGGCTCCTCTCGTTGGAGCGTGCGTTGCAGCAGCTGTTGGCGCGATAGAGCAGAGGTCGTCGAAACCAAGACGGCGGCCGTGCTTGGCCTGAGTTGCCGCCGACATCGCACCGCACGGCCAACGCTTGCCAAGTCACCGCCCCGTGCGCTGCCCAGCCATGCGGCGAGCCGACCACCACGCGCTCATGGCGCGAGCGCGGCGCAAGCACCGCTCTTGGAACAGGCGCGCACAGGGTCGAGACCACAGACCGTGCCCGCAGGCAGCGCCTTGTGGCCGCAGCCGCTGGCGCCGACGCAGCGGTCGATGGTGCACGGATCGCCGTCGTCGCAGGCCTTGTGCTTGACCTCTGTGCAGCCGGGTGCGCCCGGTGAAGTCGGCTCGCCTGCGGCGTCAAGCGGCGAGACGCGGCAGCCGTGGGTGACAGCGACCGTAATGGTGGTGAGCGGATGTAGACTTTGCAGCACCGGGAGACCGAGGTGTCGTCGCCACAGGAGCCTTCCTCGCGCCCTGACCTTGGCAGCGACGCCGAGGATCGACGCGCCACGAAAATCGAGAACCCGCTGGAGTTCCATCCCGATGTCGCTGTACTGCTTCCCTCATGTCAAGACACTCGCGACCCCGCTTGAATGGCTCAAATACTGTCTGCCTTACATCGCGGTCTCAACACGCATAACCTAGCGAACTCGTTTCGTTCATGCTGTCAACCAGCGGGTCACTCCTGCCGCGTATTCGGTCCGGCCGCGCGCAGGAGACGGTAGTCCTGCGCGGCCTGCCACGCGGTCGCAAAGGAGCACGAGGCCCTCCGCGCGATGTCGGCGATGGACAGGTCGGGCGCGTACTCGAGCGCGGTCCACACGTCGGCGCGAAACGACGGGCCCATCAGCACTCGGTTTCGGTAGCCCGCGTGACGTCGCACCAGGACCTCCGGTGCAAGCACGTCCTCGTGGCGATCGCGGAGGGTGCCCTTGGGCACGCGCAGCTTCGACCCGATGAAGCGCTCATCCTCGCCGCGTCGTTTGACCTGGAACTCGGTCCCCGTCGGCAACAACTCGATCGGCGCTCCTTCGTGGGCTCCTGCGAGCCGGGCGAGACGACGGTCCTTCTTGAGCCACGTCGCGATGGCAGACCAGTAGGCCCGGACGCGCTCGGACGGATGGGCGCCCACGAGGCGCGCCAGCCGGTCGGCGTTCAGGTGCGTGTGATGCACGCCGAGCCAGGTGGTCAGCACGGCGAGCACGCGGAGATCACCATCGTCCATACCGAGGACGGAGGCGTGCAAGAGGGTGCTCTCGATCTCCGCGTCGGCCTCTGCCTTCGCGGCGAAGTTCATCCCGATGCCCACCATGCGCGCGGTCAGCTCGTCGGGCTCCGGCGTCGGCTCGGGGGAGGTCACGCGGCTAAACGCCATGATCGAGCCTCCGCGCGAGGTCGGCGACCGTCGCCCGCACATGCGCCGGCCACAGCTCGTTGCCGTCCTGCAGCTCGAGCCACGGTATGCACTCGGCAAGCTCCTCCGCGGTCGGCGCGAGCGCGATGCAGTCGGGCTGATCGGTGCCGCGATCACAGAGCGCGAACAGCTTGCTCTTGAGCAAGTCGGACCTGCCGAGCGTGCCGAGCACGAGGGCTTGCCCTTCGAAGATGCGCTGCACACGCTCGCGCCACCCAGCGGGCAGAACCTCGCCGAGCTGCATCGGACCGTTGTTGAGCCAGTCGTCCTGCAGGTCGACGCCGGCCTGGCGCTGCGCCTTCGCGAAGTCGCGCGCAGCCGAGGCGATCGCCCGCGGTAGCGCAGGCACCAGGATGTCGAAGTCGCGCGTCGGCCGCTGGATGACGCCCATGAGCGCGAGCGCCGAGCCACCGATGACGACGCCCTCGAAGCGCAGGCCGGGCCTGAGCAGGTGGCGGTCGAAGGCTTCGATGGTCGGGCGGGGCAGCATGGGTTTCTCGACCGAGTATCGGATAATCCGATACCAATCTGCGCTATGCCGAGCCTTTCGTCAAGCGGCTGTCCCACCTGGCGCCCCGGAGCCGCGATCACCCCACCCATGAGCCACGCTGTCGAATGTGCGCCGACTCCCAGCCTCGATCGGTCCCAACGCAAGCCTGCAGTCGCCGGCCCCACTCAATTCGTTGCCAGCGACCCACAGCTCGTCCCCGGGCGTGCACGATCGCGCTCGCGGCCGGCGCCGTGAGGTTCGTGTTGGGGTTCGAGCGGACGATGTGACAGCAAACACGCGGACGCAGTCTCGGGCAGGCAGACCCGGCACGCTAGCTCACGGCGCGGTCTCGACGGCGCACGCCCGCCATCGCCTCCTGAGTCGCCAGCAGCAGCGAGTTGTAGACCGTGCGCAGCAGCGACTTCGACGGCACAGCGCGGCTGTGCTCGCTGCGAAGTGTCACCGCCCGGTACAGCGTCAGCAGGTTGTAGCACAGCCGCCGCAGCAGCATCACGATCAGCATCCCCTGCGGCTGCAGGATCCACAGCCGCTCGTCTTCCGAGAAGATTGTGTCGAACGTGTTGTGGTTCTGGTTCTCCACAGACCAACGCCGCCGGATCAGCTGGCCCCACTGCGGGCCCTGCAGGCGCTTGGCCGGCAGGCTGCTGACGTAGGAGCGATCTTCGGTACTCACCTCGCCGGTGGTCTTGTGCGTTCGCGTGACGTGGACGCGCAGCAGCGTGCGCAGGTGCGTCAAGGCTTGCCAGCCCTGCTTGTCCAACTCCGCGATGAAGACGCGACGCTCGACCACGTCCGAACCATCGATGTCGACATCGTGCGCGACGCACTTGTCCGCGGCGAGCCTGGCGAGTCGGCGCTCGGCCTCGGCGCGCAGCGTCGGTTGGCCGGCGATCAGACACATCAGGGATTGCATCCCGCGCTCGATGATGGCGCTGGCGTTGTCCAGCCCGCAGGCGCCAGCGTCGTACATGATGAGCTCGGCAAGGCCGGGATGAGCGCGCAGGAGCGCGCCAGGCGCTGGGACGAAGATGCCCATCTCGTGGGTCGCCGGCGGGATCGGATAGGCATCCAAACACGGCCGACCCGCCATCGATGCAGATCCTGGCGTGCACGACGCCGGGGGGCGAGTGCTTACGAAGCCTGTGGCAGGCCGCCCCATGCCGCTGACGCGCGGACGCAAGCGACCTCGTGACCCTTGCGTCGCAGCTTGGATCATCGGGCTAGCGATCTATCCCATTGACTGCGCCCCCAGCTTGGACCTCAACAGTAGGCACCGCGTCGCGATCGATGCCGAGATCCGGTGGCAGGAGTGTATCGACATGAGGGGAGCAGTACGCCCCCGCGCCCCAGCACGCCCGCTGTGCGCTGTGGGCTCGCGCTGCCGGTCGCCGGGCGCTACCCTCGCAGCGTGACGACCGCTCGCCTCCACCACCGCGCCTGCAACCTCTGCGAGGCGATGTGCGGCCTCGTCATTGAGCATGACGGCGAGCGGGTCCTCGGCATCGAGGGCGATCCCGATGATCCCCTCTCGCGCGGCCACCTCTGCGCCAAAGCCTTTGCCCTGCGGGACATCGCCGTCGATCCCGACCGGTTGCGGCGACCGCTGCGGCGCCGGGCCGACGGCTCGTACGCCGAGATCGGCTGGGATGAGGCGCTGGACGAGGCGGCTGCCCGGCTGGGCGACATCCAGGCCCGGCACGGGCGCGACGCGGTGGCGGTCTATCAGGGCAACCCAAGCGTCCACAACCTCGGCACCATGCTCTTTGCGCCGCAGCTGGTGCGCGCGCTGCGGACGCGCAACCGCTTCTCGGCGACCTCTGTCGACCAGCTGCCGCACCACTTCGCGGCCTACCTGCTCTTCGGCCACCAGCTCCTGCTGCCGGTGCCCGACGTCGACCGAACCGACCACCTGCTGATCCTTGGCGCCAACCCCTTGGTCAGCAACGGCTCGCTGATGACCGCGCCAGGGATGCGGACCAGGCTGCGGGCGCTGCGGGCGCGTGGCGGCCGCGTCGTCGTCGTCGATCCCCGGCGCAGCGAGACGGCAGAGGCCGCCGACGTCCACCACTTCATTCGGCCTGGCGGCGACGCGTTGCTGCTGGCGGCGCTCTGCCAACAGGTGCTGGCGGCGCCAGGACCGCGCTTGCGGCACTTGGCGGCGACGGTGGACGGTCTCGACACGCTCAGCCAAGCTCTGCGTACCTACACGCCCGACGCCGTGGCAAGCGCGACAGGCCTCGACGCTGACGTCATCGCCGGCATGGCGCGGGATTTTGCCGCCGCCGAGCGCGCTGTCTGCTACGCCCGCCTGGGCGTCTGCACGGCGCCGCACGGCGGCCTCGCGCTGTGGCTGGTGGCGGTCCTGAACCTGCTGACGGGCAACCTCGACCGCGTCGGCGGCGCCATGTTCACGTCGCCTGCGGTCGATGTCGTCGCGCGCAGCAGCCGCGGCGGCTACGCCCGCTGGCACAGTCGCGTCCGGCGCGCCCCCGAGTTCGGCGGTGAGCTGCCTGTCTCGGTGTTGGCCGAGGAGATCCTGACCCCCGGTTCGGGCCAGGTGCGCGCCCTCATCACCTCCGCCGGCAACCCGGTGCTGAGCACGCCTGCCGGCCACCGCCTCGGCCAGGCGCTTGAGCAGCTCGAATTCATGGTGTCGATCGACATCTACCGCAACGAGACCACGCGCCACGCCCACCTGATCTTGCCGCCGCGCACCGGGCTCGAGGTGCCGCACTACGACCTCATCTTTCACGCCTTGGCGGTGCGCAACACGGCGCGCTTCGCCGACCGTCTCCTCGCCGGCGACCCAGGCGGCCGCGACGATTGGCAGATCTACGCCGGGCTGCTGCAGCGCCTCGACGCCGGCGGTGGCGGCCCTTGGGCGCGGCTGCTGGCCCTGGCGAACCGCACCCTCTCGCCCACCCGGCAGCTCGACCTCGCGCTGCGCGCGGGGCCCTACGGCAGCCTCGGCGGTCGGGCGCTGCGCCGCGACGGGCTCTCGGTGGCGGCGCTGCGACGGCAGGTGCACGGCGTCGACCTCGGGCCTTTGCGCGCGGACCAGCTGCCGGCGCGCCTCGCCACCGCCGGCCGGCGCATCGACCTCGCGGCGGCGCCGATCTTGGCTGATCTGGTCGCGCTTGACGCCGAGCTGTCGGCGGCCGGCACGCAGGAGTCTGGGCGCGAGGTCCTCCACCTCATCGGCCGGCGCGGCCTCGCGGACTGCAACAGCTGGCTGCACAACGCCAAGACCCTCGCCAAGGGCCGCGACCGCTGCGTGCTGCTGCTCCACCCCGAGGACGCGGCGCTGCGCGGCGTCTGCGACGGCGAAGTCGTCCGCCTGCGCTCGGCGGTGGGCGCGGTGCAGGTGCCGGTGCGGCTGAGCAGTGAGGTGATGCCCGGCGTCGTCAGCCTGCCGCACGGCTTTGGCCACGGCCACGACGGCACGTCGCTGTCGGTCGCCAACCTCCGGCCTGGCGCATCGATCAACGACCTGACCGATCCCAGCGCGCTCGATTCACTGACCGGCAACGCGGTGTTCTCCGGCGTGCAGGTGGCCCTGGAGCGACTGCATCCCTGAGGCGTCGCGGCGTTCTTGGCCTCGGAAGGGGCCGACGCGGGCGCAGAGCGGCGGAACGGGGGGCGCCGTCGCGCTCAGGCCTTCGCCTCCTCGGCGGGGTCAGACGCTGGAATCGGCGCCTTTAGCGTTGCGGCGCTGGGCTCGCTGCCGCCGTCGCCACCAGCCGCGGATAGGCGGCGAGGGTCAAGAAGTCGGCCAGCTCTTCGGCCAGCGTCATGTCGCGAAAAAGCGCCACGGCGGCCTCGAAATTGCCAGCCTGCCAGCCGGCGTCGCCGACGCGCTGCCGCAGGCGTCCCATCTCGTCCTGCATCGTCTCGGCCAGCAGCGCCGCGTCGACCCGCCGGCCATCGTCGAGGCGAGCGCCGTGCCGCAGCCACTGCCAGAGCTGGGCGCGCGAGATCTCGGCGGTGGCGGCGTCCTCCATCAGATGGTCAATCGGCACGCAGCCG
>SXNM01000446.1 GCA_005777155.1 Pseudomonadota bacterium
GGCGCGGCTGCTGCGCGCCGCTGGCTACCTCGTCACCACGGAATACTACATCAACAACGTCGGCAATCAGATCGCCAAGATGGGCGAGAGCGTGTGGTGCTGGCTGCGCGACGACGCGGCTCGGTCGCAGGCGCGAGCGCTGTGGCAGGCTGGCGACCCCGTTCCGTTCCCGGCAGGATTTCCAGCGGACTTTCCTGAGGATGGCTATCGCGGCGCATACATCGCCGACATCGCCGAGACGCTGAAGGCACGGACCGACCTGCACCTCGGCCTGACGCTCGCCAGTTGGCACGACGACGCGGCGTGGTCCGCCGCCGAACCGGAGAGCCGGGGTGGCCGGGGCGACGATCGCGCGGTCGCGCGTGCGTCCTGGCAGGCGATGATGGAGCGAATCCGCGAAGACCTCGGGCTGCTCGACATCCGCTTCGACGCCTTTTATTCCGAGCGCGTCCTGCATGGCCTCGATCCCGACCCTGCGACCGGGCAGCTCGCTGATCGCGTCAGCGACTGCGTCCAGCGCCTGGAGCGCGTCGGCTGGGTGCGGCGCGGCGAGGGCGAAGACGCCGGCGCGCTGCTCTTCTGCGGCAGCAGCGAGGCGATGCCGAAGGCGTTTCGCGACAGCAAGGATCGGGTGGCGATCCGCTCCGACGGCCGCCCCACGTACTTCGCCGCCGACATCGCCTATCACGACGACAAGCTGGCGCGCGGCTGCGACGCCCTGATCGACGTCCTCGGTGCAGACCATCACGGCTACGTGCCGCGCCTGCAGGGCGTGCTGCACGCGCTCGGCGACCTGCGGCGCAGCGAGGGCGACCTCCACGCCGCGCGCTGGTCGGGCGAGCGCCTTGAGGTGCTGCTGATGCAGATGGTCGCCCTGCTGCGTGACGGCCAGCCGGTGTCGATGGGCAAGCGCAGCGGCGAGTTTGTCACGCTGCGCGACGTCATCGACGAGGTCTCGACCGCCGAGCCGGGATCGGGTCGCGACGCCGTCCGCTTCTTGTTCCTGACCCGGAAGAGCGACGCTCAGCTCGACTTCGACCTCCAGCTCGCGGCGCGCACCTCGATGGATAACCCAGTCTACTACGTGCAGTACGCCCACGCGCGGCTCTGCTCGGTGCTTGAGCGCGCGGCGACGGCGGGCGTGGTGGCCGAGGGGGCGCCAGGCCTCGATCCCTTGCGCAGCGACGACGAGCGCGACTTGGCGTTGATCTTGGCGATGTGGCCCGAGACCGTGGCCCGGTCGGCGCTGTCGCGCGAGCCGCACCAGCTGGCGTTCTTCGCGCTCGATCTGGCCAAGGCGCTGCATGGCTGGTACTCGCGCGGCAAGTCGGCGGAAGCGCGCGTGATTAGCGACGACGCGGCGACCAGCAAGGCGCGGGTCCAGCTCGCCGCGGCCGCCCGCACTGTGCTAGCCAACGCCCTCGCGCTGCTCGGCGTGCGGGCGCACCAGCGCATGATCGACCTCGGCCCAAGCGAAGGCGGCGCGGCAATCGACGCTTCGGGCGGCGCTGATGACAGCTCTCTAGGGGCGGCGAAGGCATGATGCTGCGCGACTTCGACAAGGTGCGCGAGCGCAGCGCTGTCACGGTCAGCGGCCGGAGCGCTGCGCTGGCCCTCGCGGGCTGCGGCCTCGTCGTCGCCATGGCGTTCTATGCTGGCCGCGACGCTGGGCGCCGCGAGATGGCACAGCGCCGCCTGGAGGAGCAGGCCCGGCAGCGCCTTGACGCTGCCATCGGGGTCGATGCGGTCGGCATTTTGGCGCCAAACCTCGACATGGCGGCGCGGCGTGAGCCAGTGCTACCGGCGCGCGCAGTGCGGTTTGGCCGCGCAGGTGGCGCAGAAGACGAGTCGCTGGCGCCGACGCTCGGCGAGCTGGCGCTGCGTGGCGTGGGGCCTTCCGTCGGTGCCGGCTTCGCCGTGGCTGGCGACAGCGCCCGAGCCGTCGCCCGCGCCGACGACGTGCAGCCAGAGTCCGAAGACCCACCGGAGGACGCGGCGCCGCGCTGGGGCGCAGGGGCGACGGACAGCGCGCAGGCCACCGCGGACTCGGCGGCGACCGAGCCGGCGCAGGCAGCGACGACGCGGCGGGCGGTGACACCGGCGACGGTTTGGAGCGACGCCGCGCTGCGCAGCGAGCCTGCCCGTCCAGCTGCCCAGGAGAGCAGCGAGGCGAGCGCCGACGACGCACCCTGCCCGGCCGGCGTCGTCAGCTGGCCGGTCGCGCCGGACGGGCGCCCTCTGGTCTGCGATCCGGCTCACGTCGGCGGCACCAGCGAAGAGCTCGACCTGCGCGCGCGGAGCCAGGCAGAGCTCGACGCAGCCGGCTACAACTTTATGGCGGTGACGCCGGAAGAGCGCGCAGCGCGAGCGCGTGCTGAGGCCGCGGAGCTGGCGCGTCAGGCAGAGGCGGCCGCGCTCAAAGCGGAGGCCATCGCCCGCGAGCAGGCCGAGAAGGCGGCTGCGGAGGTCAAGGCGCGCGCCGAGGCCGAGGCGGCAGCGCTGGCGAAGGCGCAGGAAGAGGCCAGAGCCCAGGCCGCCAAGGCCGCCGCAGAGGCCAAGCTCCAGGCCGCCAAGGCCGCCGCGGAGGCCAAGCTCCAGGCCGCCAAGGCCGCCGCAGAGGCCAAGATCCTGGCCGCCAAGGCCGCCGCAGAGGCCAAGATCCAGGCCGCCAAGGCCGCCGCAGAGGCCAAGATCCAGGCCGCCAAGGCCGCCGCAGAGGCCAAGCTCCTAGCCGCTAAGGCCGCAGCAGAGGCCAAGCTCCTAGCCGCCAAGGCCGCAGCAGAGGCCAAGCTCCTAGCCGCTAAGGCCGACGACGACGGCAAGCTCCAGGCCGCTCAGGCCGCCACAGAGGCGAGCGCAGGCTCAAGGGCCAGCGCGGAGGGCGCCGCGGCAGGGCTCGTCGGCCCAGCGACGAAAGCGCCCGACGAGGCCGGCGCCGCCGCCGGCTTGCAGCCCAGGGGTGCGACGCTGACACCCTCCTCGCGTCAGCGCCGAGCGGTCGGCGCGATCCAGCGCGCGCCTGCACCGGCGCGACGTTTCTTCGTGCAGGTCAAGTCGTTGCGCAATGAGGTCGAGGCCGCCGCTGTCGCAGACAGCCTGCGCGCCAAGGGTCTCGGGCCGTCGGTGATGCGGGCAGATCTGGGCGAGGTCGGCGTGTTCTTCCGCGTCAGGCTTGGGCCGTTCCACAGCCAAGAGGCGGCGACCGCTGCGCGCGACGGCCTGCACGCCGGCGGTGACGTCGACGCCATCGTGGTGACCCAGAGGCCCGAGAGCGCCGCCCCGTAGGCGACGGTCCCAGGGCGCCGACGCGGGGGGCGCCGTGACGCTGCGTAGGTGGTACCCTGCCGCGGACTTGCTGGCGCCGGCGGAGGGGACCGCGGCGCCGGGCCGAGCGCGGAGCGACCATGGGCACCAAGGTGGGATCGCAGACCATGAGGGCCGGCGCGGCTAAGACCGGCGGGCCGGCACCGTCGAGCCAAGCGCCCGGGCAGACCGCCCTCCAGCGCGTGCCTCGGCCCGCTGGGCTGCCAGCGACGGCAGCCACAGTGGCCGTCCCAGCCTCGGTCCTCGACTTCTCGACCACCGCCGAGGTCGAGATCCTCGCCAGCGTCATTGAGCAAGATCGAGCCCAGCGCAGCTTGGAGCTCGGGCTAGCGATCGATCGCCCGAACTTCCACGTCTACGTCGCCGGTCCGTCTGGCACCGGCAAGCGCAGCCAAGTCCGGGCGCTGCTTGAGCGCCTCGCCCCCGCCCGCGCGACGCCGCCGGACATCGTCTACGTCCACAACTTCGAAGAGCCAGAGGCGCCGCTTGCGCTGCAGCTACCGTCTGGTCACGCCAGCGCGCTGCGGCGCGACATGGACGAAGCGCTCGAGCGTCTGCGCGAGGAGCTTCCCAAGGCGTTTCACAGCCGACCGCACCAGGAGGCGATGCAGCGGGTGGTCTACGAGGGCACACAGCGGCGGTCGGAGGCATTTCACCGCCTCCACCGCGCCGCCGGCGACCTGGGCTTTCTGGTCACCGCCGAGGAGGACGGCGATATCTCGATGGCGCCGAGCATCGACGGCGAGCCGATCGACGAGAAGGACTACTTCAGCCTGCCGGACGATCAGCGGGCTGCCTTCGACAAAGCGCGCGAGGCGGTTGAGCCGCTTTTTACCGACTTCTTGCAGGAAAACCGTGACCTTGAGCAGCAGATTCGCCTCAAAATGGAGGAGCTGACGCGAGACCTGGCGCGCAGCATCGGCAAGCCGCTGTTCGCCCGCCTCCGCCGGCGTCATCGCACCAGCGGCGTCAAGCTGCGAAGCCACCTTGAGCGGGTCTATGCCGACTACGTCACGCACTTCGGGCGCTTTCTGCCGGAGGACGATCAGCAAGATGGCGACGACGAGGGCGGCGAGAGGCGGCCCGATCCCTTCATCGGCTTCCGGGTCAAGGTCGTGGTTGACCACAGCAAACGCAGGGGCGCGCCTGTGGTCTTTGAGAACCACCCGAGCTTCTATCGCATGTTCGGCAAGATCGAGCGGCGCGTCGAGCAAGGCATCTACTTCACCGACCACACGATGATCCGTGCCGGGTCGCTGCTTCAGGCCCACGGCGGCTACCTTGTCTGCCACGCCGCCGACCTCTTCGCGTTGCCCGGCGTCTGGGAAAACCTGAAGTCGTCGCTGCGCAACCGTGAGGTCGCGATTGAGGATCTCGGTGAGTCGGCGGGGCTCTTGCCGACCTCCGGCCTCAAGCCCGAACCGATCCCGATCGACGTCAAGATCGTGCTGATCGGCAGCAACTCGCTGTACCACACGCTGTACCGCGCGGACGACGATTTCCGTAAGATCTTTCAGATCAAGGCGGACTTCGACGACGAGATCCGGCGCACCGACGACGCGCTGCGCTCCTACGTGCGCTTCATCGCCACCGCCGCCCACAACAACGACTGCTTACCGCTGACGCCCGGCGCTGTCGCCGCCGTCATCGAGCAAGGCTCGCGGCTCTGCGAGTCTCAGCGGCGTCTGACCATGCGGTTCAACGCCATCTCGAACCTGCTGATCGAGGCGACTTGGCATGCGCGGCGCGACGGCGGCGAGGTCATTGACGCGGCGGCCATCGACCGCGCAGTGGCCGAGCGTGTCCTGCGTTCGAGCCTCATCGCCGACAAGATGCATGAAGACGTGCTAGACGGGCAGGTGCTGATCGAGGCGACAGGCCACCGCGTCGGCGTCATCAACGGCCTCGCTGTGCTGAGCGTCGGCGAGCACGACTTCGGCCGGCCCTTCCGAGTCACCGCCCGCGTCTTTGCCGGCAGCGAGGGCGTCGTCAACATAGAGCATGAGGTCGACATGTCGGGCGAACTGCACGACAAGGGCGTGCAGATCCTCGTCGGTCTGCTCGGCGATCGCTTCGCCCGCAAGGAGCCGCTGGCGCTGACCGCCACGGTGACCTTTGAGCAGTCCTACGGCGCCGTCGATGGCGACAGCGCGAGCTCGACCTGGCTCTACGGCATCCTCTCTGCCTTGGCTGACCTGCCTATCGACCAAGGCATCGGCGTCACAGGCTCGATCAACCAGCTAGGCGACGTGCAACCGGTAGGCGGTATCAATCAGAAGATCGAAGGGTTCTACCGTTTCTGCGCCGCGACCGGGCTGACCGGTTCCCAGGGCGTCATCTTGCCCGCGACCAACGTGCAGCACCTGATGCTCGACGCTGAGGTGCGGAGCGCCATCGCAGCCGGCCAGTTCCATCTCTACCCGGTGACGAGGATCGAGGAGGGAGTCGAGATCCTAACAGGTGTGCGCTGCGGCCAGCCGGACGAGGGCGGCGCCTACCCGCCGGACACGGCGCTCGGCTTAGCGGCGGCGCGACTCGATGCTCTGCGCGGTCAGGCTGGCGCAGCGCCATTGGGTACAGCGCGGTCGCGGCGCGGCGGTGGCCAAGCGGCGCAGCGGGCACGATCAGGCGGGCGTGGTCGCGACGACGACGGCAGCGACGACCTCGGCGAGGACGGCGGTGATCTGCGCCCCGGCGCTCGGGCTCGCGCGATCCTTGCGGCGTTGTCGCCACGGCGGCTGGTCCGCTGAGGGCCACGCGGCGTCAGTCGGCGCCTCGTGAGATCGCGGTCAACCGGCGGCGTCGGAGCCACGCCCAGACGCCGAGGCCCAGCAACAACGCACCGCCAGCCGGAGCGGCGTCGAAGGCAGCCGGCCTACCGGGTGAGGCGTTGCAGCCCTGTTCGAACGCTGCGCCGACGCAGCCCGGCTCATCGGTGAAGCCGTCGCAGTCGTCGTCGAGTTCGTTGTCACAGCGCTCGGCGCCCGCCGGCACGGTCGGTGTGGCGAGGCAGATCGACACCGTCGAGACGCCACCTTCCGGCGCCGGCGCGCAGACCCGCTTGCCGACCACCACGCAGGCGCCGAGCCCGACGAGGCATTGCGACCCGACGCCGAAGCCCTCGTCCGTGGAGCCGTCGCAGTCGTCATCTTGGTTGTTGCCGCAGACCTCGGTGACGGGGCTGCCGGAGGCGGCGACGCAGGCGGTCTGTCCGCTCGGAGCGCAGGCGACGATGCCGACCGCGGCGCAGAGTCCAGCGCCGACATTGCATGACTGGCCGAGCCCGAACTCCTCGTCGGACAGGCCGTCGCAGTCGTTGTCGAGGCCGTCGCAGCGCGTCTCGGTCACTTCGAAGCTGGGCGGCAGGGAGCACACCGGCGCTGGACCTGCGCAGATCGCCTTGCTGCCGGCGCAGACGCCCTTGCCGGCGCACGAGACCATCGTCAGGTCCGGCACCTCGTCGGTCTGGCCGTCGCAGTCGTCGTCCATGCCGTTGCAGAGCTCGCTTGACACAGCGCCGCAGGTGCCACAGGCGTTCTGCAGCGCCTCATCGGTCTGTCCGTCGCAGTCATTGTCGAAGCCGTCGCAGAGCGTCTCGTGCACCGACTCGTAGCCGACGGGGTAGTTGCAGACGAAGCCGTTCTTGCCATCGCAGACCGCGATGGGCGAGCCGTCTGGTAGGGGCCCGGCGCAGACGCCGTGGCTGAGGCAGGTGCCAATTGGAGCGGCGACACCTTCATCCGTCGCGCCGTCGCAGTCGTCGTCTTTGCCGTTGCAGAGCTCGATCGCGATCGGGCTGATGTTGTGGTTCTGGTCGGCGCAGTCGCCGGTCGCGGCGGTGTAGCCGTCGCCGTCGAGGTCGCAGGGTTCGTTGGCCTTGCCGGGGCTGGACTTGGCGCTGCTATTGGGAGAGCTGGGCTGGCACCAGACGGCCATGGCGTCGTTGGCGCAGATGTTTTGGTGCGCTGGATCGAGGGCCATGATGGTCTGCCAGGCTGCGTCGCCGACCGGGGCCACACCCTCCTTGCACAGCGAATAGACGAAGGTGTCGATGGGGCCAGCGGGTCCGAGCAGCTGCACCTTGACGTCGCAGAGCGGCAGCACGAAACCGGGCCCGGCGTCGAGCAGCTTGAGGCCGAACCAGGGTCCAGGGCCCGCCTTGCCGTCTTTGTCCACTGGGAGGTGGCCGACCAGGATGACTTGGCCCGGCGGTAGATCCAAAATGGCGTCGCCGAAAGGGAACTCAAGGACACCGAAGGCGTCTGCCGGCGCTCCGCCCAGCCCCTTGGCCTGGATCCGCACCACCACATTGGCGAGGCTGACCGCGACGCTGCCGGGGTTGGCGAACTCGAGCCAGCGCGGCTTGGCGCCGATGCCGACCTGCACCTCGTTGATCACCAACGTATGATTGGGCTGGGGACAGCCGCCATTGGGCGTCGGCGCCGCCGCTAGCGCCGTCAGCGGCCAATGCGCGAGGAGGAGCCCACAAAGGGCCAGGACGTCACGCCCTGCGGAGGGCGGGGCCGCGACCAAGCCTCGAACAGCGTCAGCGACAGCGCGGCCTGGCGGGCCTTGGCGACGGAGGCTGGAGGGTTCATTGCGCACGCCGGCAGCATAGCGTCGACGCCGGCCGGGTCCACAAACAGGGGCTGCAACCGTGACACCGCTGTCATGGCGCTGGGTGGTGACGCTACTCCCAC
>SXNM01000447.1 GCA_005777155.1 Pseudomonadota bacterium
CGCTCAAATCTGCCGAGGCGTGCGCGCGCAGCGTCGCTGCCAAGTTGTCGGCAACCATACTCGCGCGCTTGCCGTGGCCCGAGGCGTCGATCATCGCCAGCAGCAAACCACCCTGGGTTTCCACCGCCAAGCCACAATCGCCGATGGCATGCTGGCCTAGGCGCGGCTGAGTCCGCACACTAAAGGACCAACAAACGGAACGCTCCACGGCAAGCAGGGCACGATTGAGATCGGCTGGACCATCGGCGGCAAGGCGGCGATGTTCGGCTGCCAGGCCCATGCGGTGCAGAAGGTGGTGATCAGCATCCTGGACGAGACGAAGAAGACCGTCCTTGCCTCGGCCGCGGTCAGCTGCGGCGCGGGCGGCGCCAACCTGATCGATGTGCCGGAAGGTCGCGTCATGCTGCAGCTCGACGGCGTCACGGCCGACGGCGCCGTCACCTTCGGCAACGACCCACTTCTCGGCCCGCTCGACGTGAAAGCCGGCATCGGGATCGCCATTCAGAACCCGATCGACCTTCGCGACCTGCGCGGCACCGTCAGCCTCGACTGGGCCTTCGCCGACGGCGGCACTTGCGGAAGCCACAGCACCTCGACCGTCTACATCGAACTGAGCGATCTCGCCTCGGGCGCCAAGGTCGTCGTGCCGTGGAATGACCCCTGGGCCAAGAAGGCGTGTGACCTTGGGCCCACGGCCAGCTACGCGGCGCGGGCGGTCGACATGCAATTCGCTGAGCCTTCCTGCTCGATCCCGGTAGACGCCAAGGGCCTCGTCATCTGCGGGGTGCGCACCTCAACGCTCGGCGTCCGCGCCTTCGCCGTCGACAAGGTCACCGGCAACCCGACCTACGGCGGAACGATGATCATCAAGCCCGTCGAGATGGGCAAGCACACGCTGGTCGCCAACCCGCTCCTGCTCTCGCCCTGCGACTCGGTTCCTGGCGCCTGCAAAACGCCCTGAACCCTGCCTGCGCCCGAGCCAACCGCGCCCGCTGCGCGCCCGGCCCCCACCGGTGCTCAGCGGGCGGCGGTCGTTTTGCCACCCTGCCGTGGCTCGCGATGCTGATCGGCGCCTCGCTGCCGCCTGGATTTGCGACCGCCGCGCCTCGGCTGGGCAGGGCCCTGGCAGGCGACGTTACGCCGACGGACCGTGACGCGGCAGGTGAGGCAGAGGCCCCGCGTGCTGGCGGAGCGGCCGCGGCAGGTGGCGCCGATCGGGAAGACGACGGCCGCCGCGCAGCGCCGATCGAGGTCCGACGACGGCGCACCAACACCGGCGCTCACCCGCCGCCGCTGCGCCTGCAAGGCCTCCGCGTCCGCCGCGAGCACCGTGACCTGACGGACGCCGTGGCTACGCTGCCAGGCGTCCAGGTCGATCGAGTCGGCGGTTTCGGCAGCGAGGCGGCGGTGCGGGTGCGCGCCACCAGCCCGGCGCAGACGGCGTGGGCGCTCGACGGGGTGTCGCTGCGCTCGCCCATCGGTCGCCCCCTCGATCTCGAGGCGTTACCCCTCGGCTTGCTGCGCGATCTCGCGCTCTATCGCGACGGCGCGCCGCTCGGCATCGGCGCTGAGGCGCTTGGCGGCGCGGTCGATCTGCGCCTCGGCCTCGGCGGCCCGCCGGCGCTGCGGCTCGGCGGTGGGAGCTTCGGCGCGGCGCTGGTCGAGGCGCGGGTCGGGTGGGGCGGCGGCGAGGGTGGGCACAGCGACGACGACGGCGGGGTCAGCGCGGGGGTGGTGGCGGTCCGCTGGCTGCGGGCCGACAACGACTTCGCCTTCCGTCATGACGCTGGCACGCCGCTGCTGCGGGCAGACGACGGCTGGCGACGCCGCGAGAACAACGATGTCCAGCGCCTAGGCGGCGTCGTCGCCCACCGCCAGCGCCTCGGTCGAAGCTCGACGCTGCACCTGCGCTGGCTCGGCGACCTGCGCGGGCAGGGGCTGCCGGGTGCCGCGGCTGCCCCTGCCCTTCGGGCCCGGCTGGAGCACCAACGCCACGACGCGGCGGCACACTGGCGCGGCAGCGCTGGCCGCCATGACGTCGAGCTCACGCTGCGCGGCGGTCTGCAGCACGAGGTCGTCGCCGACGTCAGCGGTGAGCTCGGTCCGCCCCGCCGCCGCAGCCTCGGGGTGCGCGCGCTCGAGGCCAGCGCGCTGTGGCAGCACCGCTCGAAGGCGCCGATCGAGCCCAGCGTCCGGGTAGGCGCCTTCGTAGGCCGTGTCGAGGGCCAAGAGGCGCTGAGCGGGGTCGCCCAGCCGACCTCGACGCTGCAAGGCGCCGACCTTGGCGTCAGCGCGCCCTGGCGGCTGGCGGGAGGTTGGAGGCTGGAGCCGCGCGGCCACCTCTCTGTACAACGTAGCGAGCGGGCCGACGATCCGGCGTCGAGCGGCGGCTGGCAGGTGCGCGAAGTGCCGTGGCGCAGCCTGCCGACCCTGAGAGTCGGCCTCCACCGCGTCTTGCCCGGGCAGGGCGGCCTGCGCCTCGGCGTCGCCAGCGCCCGACGGGCGCCGCACCTGCTGGAGCTGCACGGCGACGACGGGGTGGTCAGCGGCAACAGCGCACTGCGCGATGAGCACGCGCTCTCCATCGACTTCGGCGCCGATGGCGGCGCTCGGCTCGGACCGGTGGCGCTCCAGGGCCGCTTCGCGGCGAGCCACCAGCGCCAACGCGACCTCATCGCCTTGCAGCGCACGAGCCCGACGCGCGCGATCTGGCTGAACATCGCCGCCGCCGATGCCACCGCGGTGGACGCCAGCGCCGAGCTGACGGCGTGGGGATGGCTCGGCGCCAGCGCCAGCTACGCCGCCATCTCGGCGCGAGACCGCGGTCAAGACCCTGCCTGGCGCGGCCGCGCCGTGCCGCTGGTGCCGGCCAGCGCCTGGAATGTCGCGCTGCGCGCCGAGCGGTCGCTGCCGGGGGGCGTCTCCGTGCAGCCTTTCGGCCGCCTGCGCTGGCGGGCCGGCCGCTTCGCCGACCGCGCCAATCTGGTGCGGCTGCCACCGCGGGCGCGGCTCGACCTGGGCATCCAGCTGGTGCGCGGCGGCTTGCAGCTCGCCCTGCGCGTCGACGACCTCGCGGACGCCGGCGACGATGACCTCGTGGGCTTTCCGTTGTCGGGCCGGGCTTTCCTCGTCACACTCACCGCCGACACCGGCGCGGGCGCCGGCGCGGGCGCCGACAGCGGGCCGGGCCCATCAGCGGGTGCGCGATGAACGGAGTCCTCCGAAACGCCTTCGCCGCGCGCCGATGGAGGCCGCCCGGCGCCCTCGGCCTCGGCCTGTTGCTCGCCGTCGGCTGCTTCGACGACACCGCGCAGGCCGGCGATGCCGAGGCCACAGCCGCCGCGCTGCAGGCCCGCGGCCTGCTCGTCGTGGCCGGCGACTACCAATCGACAGCGCTCTCTCGGGTCGACCTCGACCGGGAGCTGGTGGTGGCGCCGGCCTTCTTGCACTCCGGCAGCGCGCTGAGCGGCAGTGGCAGCGCGCTGTCGGGTGACGTCGTCGCGGGGCGCATGGCGGCGGGATGCGCCTGCCCGGAGCATGCTGCGCTGGTGCTGGACCGCGGCCGCGGTGTCGTCACTCGGCTGCGCGGCCTTGAGGTCGTGGGGCAGCTGGATGTCGCGGGGGGATTTCGCTCCAACCCACAGGACGCGCTCGGTTTTGATGACGAAGTCTGGGTCGCCCGCGGCGAACGAGAGCCTGTCGGCGGCGCGGCGATTGGCCCGCTCGGCGGTGGCGACGACGTGTTGGTGGTCGGCCACGACGCCAAGGTGCGCGCGAGGCTGGCGCTCAGCGGGCTCAGCACGTTGGGCGGCGGCACCGCGATGGCTGGCAGCGGCGCCTACGACGGCGACGGATGGTGGCTGCCACTGGCCAGCATCTCGCCGGACTTCCAGAGCGTCGGGCCAGGCCGGGTCGTCGCGATCGCTCGCGAGGGCGCCGAGGCGACGTCGACTGGAGGCCAGGGGCCGACCCACGCGCTGCGGGTCGCGGCCACGCTCGACCTGCCCACCCTGCGCAACTGCAGGGCGGCGCGCATCGCCACGCCTTCGACGCCGCGGTTGGTGGTGGCGTGCAGCGGCCCGTTCTCCGCCGATCTGCCAACCCAGGTGGCGCAGTCTGGCCTCGCCGTCTTCGCCCTCGACGCCACCGGCCAAGCGCACGGCGCGCCGCTGGTCCTGCCGGCATCAGCGCTCGGCGGACGGCACGTCGGCTTCGCGCTTGACGTCGAGGCGGCGCAGCCGGTCGCGTGGTTTGTCTCGACCGGCGCGGTCGCGGCGGCCGGCGGCGCGGTGGTCGCAGATCGGCTGTTCCGGGTCGACCTCGTCACCCAGGAGGCCAGCCAGCGCCACCTCGCCGCCGGGGCCTTCTCACTCGGCGGCCTGCACGTCGACGCCGTGCGCGGGCGCATCTGGGTGGTCGATCACGCCAATCTCGCCGGCGACCTCTGGATTCTGCCGCTCGCAGGCGTCGACGGGCAGGCGCGGCGGCTGCGCACCTCAGCAGGCGGCTTGCGGGCCCTGGAGCTCGGGCCTTGGTGAGAACGCACGCGGCGCATGGGCCAACCTCCACGCTGGCGACCGCGTGGGGGCGGCGTTTTTGCACCGCGATGGTCGCGGTCGGCCTCACGGTGACGTGGAGCTGCGACCGCGCCGCAGGACCCCATCTGGCGGTCGGCGGTCGGGGCTCCTCGACCAAGAGTCGGCCCGCGCAGGTCGACACGCACGTGCAAGGCGCGACAGCGTCGGCAGCGCGCGGGCCCCTGGCGTTGCGCGATGGCCTTGGCCGCGACGTCCGCCTCGCCGCGCCAGCCCGTCGAATCGCCAGCCTCTCGCCGGCGTTGACCGAGATCCTGTGCGCCGTCGGCTGCCGGTCGTCGCTGGTCCTGCGCGATCGCTGGAGCGATTTTCCGCCGGAGGTGCAGCCAGTCCCGGCGGTGGACGCCATCGCGCCCTCGGCGGAGCAGATCCTCGCCGCTCGGCCAGACCTCGTGCTGGTCAGCTTCCCAAACGCTCGGGTACGGGCCGCGCTCGACGCCGCCGGGGTGCCCTGGCTGTCGCTGTCGCCGACCGATTTGCCGGGCATCACCCAAGATCTCGGACAGGTGGCGCTGGCATGCGGCGCCAGCGACGGCGGGCGTGCCGCGCAGCGAGCGTTCGCGGAGACCTTGTCGGCGGCGGTGGGCCCGGGTTCCGGCCGAGCCCGGCGGCCCCGCGTCTACCTGGAGCTCGACGTGGCGGGCGCCAAGGCCTGGACCACCGGCGGCGACGCCTTCACCTCGGCGCTGGTCGCGGCGGCGGGCGGTGACAACGTCTTTCAGGGCCTGCGCGGCTGGCCGCAGATCGGTACAGAGGCCATCGTCGCCGCGGATCCCGACGTCGTGCTGCTAGCGTGGCCCGCCGCTGGGGTCGCGCCGACAAGCGCCGCCGCGCGGTCAGCCGACGCCGGCCGGCCGGTCGTCATGGCCGACGCGGTGAGCGTCGCGCGCGCCTTCGCCAGCCGCCCGGGCCTCGCTGGCCTGCGGGCGGTGCGTCTC
>SXNM01000448.1 GCA_005777155.1 Pseudomonadota bacterium
GGCCGACCCCGCCGCCGTTGCCGCCGCGCCCGCCGCCGCGCCCGCCGCCATCGCCGAGGGCACGCCCGAAGACTGCGACGCCTACGCCAAGTCGCTCTGCGAAATGGCCGGCGACCAGACCGGCACCTGCACGTCGCTCAAGTCGACGCTCAAGCTGCTGTCGCCGCGCGCCTGCAAGGCCGGCCTCACAGACGTGGAGTACAGCCGTGGCCGCATCACCGAGAGCAACAAGTCTTGCAGCGAGCTGATGACGCGTCTGTGCAAGGAGCTCGGCGAAGAGACCGAGACCTGCAAGATGGTCCGCACCAAGACGCCCGAGTTCGGCGCCGAGCGCTGCACCAAGATGTTGGGCGACTTCGACACGGTGCTTGGCCAGCTCAAGCAGATGGAGCAGGGCAACAAGCCCCTGGCGCCCGAGGCCTTGGCCGCCATCACCAAGCCGGGCGCCGGCGAGTTCGGGCCGGCCGACGCCAAGGTGACGATTGTCGAGTTCTCGGACTTCCAGTGCCCGTACTGCGTGCGCGCTGCCGAGGCCACCAAGCAGCTCAAGGCCAAGTACGGCGAGAAGATCCGCCTCATCTTCCGGCAGTACCCGCTCGACTTCCACAAAGAGGCCCACCTCGCCGCCCAGGCCTCGCTGGAGGCGCTGGCGCAGGGCAAGTTCTGGGAGATGCACGACAAGCTGTTCGAGAACCAGAAGGCGCTGGGCCGCACGGACCTCGAGACCTACGCCAAAGACATCGGCCTCGATATGGCCAAGTTCAAGGCCGCGCTGGACGCTGGGACCCACAAGGCGACGGTCGATGCCGACATCAAGCTCGGCCAGACGGTGGGCGTTCAGGGCACGCCGACGATGATGCTCAATGGCACCAAGGTGGCTGACCCGTCGAACGCCGACGCCATGGGTCAGCAGATCGAGGCCGCGCTGGCGGCCAAGTAGTGCCCACGGCGCCGCGCGGCCCTGCGATCTGTTCCGCGGGGCCGCGCGGGCCGAGCTCAGCGCGCTGCGGCGCTTGCGCGCGCCGCGGCGGTTGAGCCCGCCAGCATCTTTGCGATCAGCTTGCGCGGCCCGAGCATGTGGCGTTCGTAGCCGCGCGGATAGCTCGGCAAGTGGCGAAACAGCCGCGTCTCTGAGAAGCGCTGGTGCGCGAACGCCGTGACCTTGCGCTCGACGACGCGGCGGCCAGCGAGCCCGGCGAGGATGAAGCGGCGCTCTGCCGGCGTTGGCGGGCGAAGGCCGAGGCCGGCGGCGATGTGCGGCGCGGCGAGCAAGACGACGGCGGTCGGCTCGACGAGCGGTCGCAACGCCGGTGGCAGTTCGTCGCGTAGCACCGCGAGCAGCGCCTGCGCCACCGCCGCGTTGGCGGGGTCGAAGCGCACGACGCGCGCCTCGTAACGGTCGCGGAAGTCGCGCAGTTCCTCGAAGCGGCTCGGCACGTCAGAGATGCCCATGCCCACGCCGACCTGGCGCCAGACCTCATACCAGGCGGCCTGCTCACGCGGGCGCATCGGCCTGTGCGCGAAGCGGGCGACGTGCTCGATCGGAGCCACGGCGAGGGCTGCCAGAGTCGTCAGCATGTCGTCGTTGGAGATGACGTAGTGCCCGTGGATCTTGTTGAGGTGGTCCATCATCGCGCGGCCGCCGGCGCTGCGCGGACCTGGGATGATGATCTCGGAGAGGATGGCCTTGGTGTCGTCGACGCGCCTCCGCCCTTCGTCTTCGTACTGCCGGGTGGAGTGCAGCAGCCGCGAGATGCTGGGCACCGCGAAGGTGCGTAGCTGACCGAGCTCGCTGCTCAAGAAGAGGTCGAGCGGAAAGACGCGGTCGAAGAGGATGCCGAAGATGGTGTGGGCGCCAGTGACGGGGTCGATGCCGTCGATCGCGCGCTCCCAACGATCGTCACGGAGCCTCAGCCGCGGTAGCGCCATCGGTTCCCCTGTTCCAGCGGGCGCTGCTCAGCCCCCTGTGTGCGCTGCAGTGTGGCATCGCGGTGGCTGTTGTGCACCTCTGCCGACAACACAGGTACGGCGCCGGAGTTCCGGAGATGTGGTGCGGCGGGGGGCTTCGGCCGCAGGGGAGGCGCGAGCGCTGGCGTTCGCGGCCGGTAGGGGTGAGTGCAGGGCAGACAATGAGCCGAGACCCCCGCACCGCGAGAGACTGCGGACTGTCGGCTGCGTCCAACTCTGAGGTCGTCGCGACGGCGACGGTGAACGCTTCGGCTGTGCGCTCCGTCTATGGCCTTTCGCCCAGGATGCGCCGCCGGACTCAGCGGCGCGACCGCGGTGATGTAGACGCGGGACGGTGCCCGCAATCGCTTGAGGCACGCTCTCATTCCGTAGGCTCGAAAATTGCGGGCAGTTGGGCAAACGGCGCGCGTCAGACGGCTGCAGGCTGCGACGTATTTGCGGTGAGGGGCAATGCTGCCCTGGTGAACAGTGTCGCGGTGAAGGCCGCACACCGAACCCTGACATGCGGAGCCCGCGATGAATTCCAACCCCATCCCCGTCGCCGTCAACTTCCACCTGTGGCCGCGCTGCAACTTGGGCTGCAAGTTCTGCTACGCTGGGTTCCCTGGCGCGCGTAGCGTCCTGCCGGTCGAAGAGGCAAAGCAGGTCATCGGCGCGCTCGTCGTCGCCGGCACAGACAAGATCACCTTCGTCGGTGGCGAGCCGACGCTGCATCCGCATCTAGCAGAGCTCGTTCGGCATGCGGGCGACCTGGGGCTGGTCACGTGCGTCGTCACGAACGGCGCTCGTCTGCGACTGCTGCTCGAATCCGCAGGCGAGGCGCTGCATTGGGTCGGCTTGTCGATCGACTCGGGGAACGAGGACGTGCAGGCAGCGCTGGGGCGCGGCGGCGGCGACCACGTTCGTACCTCTATCGAGCACGCCGATGAGCTGCGGCGGCGCGGCGCTCGCATCAAACTGAACTCTGTGATTACACAATTGAACTGGCAGGAGGACATGTCGGCGCTCGTGCGCCGCGTCGGCCCGGAGCGGTGGAAGGCGTTCCAGGTGCTTCGCATTGAGGGCGAAAATGACGGCAAGGTCGAACCACTCCTCATCAGCGACGCGCAGTTTCGGGCGTTCGTGCAGCGGCACGCGCACTTGGAGACCGAGGGTCTGGCGCCGATTTGTGAGGACAACGACGCGATGCGCGGGTCGTACGTGATGATTGACCCGCAGGGGCGCTTTTTCAGCAATGAATTTGGACGCTATCTCGTGAGTGCGCCGATCCTGAAGGTGGGCGTCATGGCGGCGCTGGCGGAAGTGGGGTGGCGCGCGGACAAGTTCGCCGCCCGGGGTGGAATGTACGATTGGCGGTGAGCGCCCGCGGACGATAGAACCACTTGGATTCGCTCATGGAAGCGGATGATCGAGCTGGTCAGTGGGGCAGGCGAAGGCGCGAAGAGCGAGCATGGTGGGACGACGCCTACCCAAGGATGAGCATCGCCAGCGTGAGCGGTCCTGGCTGTGGTCTTCTCGGCCCCCGGGGCGATCGAATCTGCAACCGGAGCCGCGACTACCGGTTCGCCGGAGAGCGTGCGCCCAGGCTGCGCCGTCTTTCGCCGGGTCGAGCGTCAGGCCGCTGCCATTGACCGCGCTGACAGGCCCGCCGTAGCGTCCCCGGTCGAGGCGCCGCGCTGGCGCGCTTTGAGGCCACGATGCAGCCTGTGTCGACCGTTCAGGGCGCCCTATCCAAACCGATCTGCGGCGTCGCTGGCCTCGCGACCTGGCTGCCGAGCGGGCGCCAAACCGCCGCCGAGATCGCCGCCAAGACCGGGCTTCCGGAGGCCGTCATCGCCGAGAAGTTCGGCATCGTGTGCAAACCGACGGCGGGCGCTGACGATCACCCCTGCGCCATGGGGGCGCGCGCGGCCACGCTGGCCCTCGACCGCGCCGGTGTTCGCCCCGAAGAGGTCGACGTCGTCCTCTCGATCTCAGAGGAATACAAGGAACATCCGCTGATGGTGAGCGGCATCAAGCTGCAGCAGCTCGTCGGCTGCCGCAACGCCTGGGCGGTAGACGTCGCGCAGCGCTGCTGCACCACGTTGGCCGGCCTCGCCCTGGCGCGCGGCCTCTTCGCCGCCGACCCGGCGATCCGCACCATCCTGCTCGCCGGCGGCTACAGAAACGGCGACCTCATCGACTACGGCGACAGCGCGGTCTCGTTCATGTGGTCGCTGGCGGCCGGTGGCGGCGCGCTGGTGCTGCGGCGGGGTGATGACGGGCGCTGGCCGCTGCGCAACGCCCTGCTAGGTGTAGCGTTGCGCAGCGATGGCGACTTCGCGGACGACGTCCATGTCCCGGCGGGCGGCACCGTGCGCCCGCTGACGGTCGGCGACGTCGGCACTGCCGCTGCGATGCTGGCCGTCACAGATCCCGCGGGGATGAGAGCGCGCCTCGCTGAGCGCAGCGGTCGCAATTTTCTCGGCGTCATCGACGACTCCCTGGCCGCCGCCGGCGCCGGCCGCGCGGATATCGGCTACCTTGCCCTGCTGCATATGAAGCGCTCGGCGCACCACGGCACGCTCGCCGATCTCGGCGTCGCCAGCGAGCGCTCGACCTACCTCGAGCGCTACGGCCACGTCGGCCAGTTCGACCCCATCTTGAGCTGCGAGCTGGCCCAAGCCGAGGGCCGCCTCGTCGACGGCGACCTCGTCGTCATGGCCTCAGCCGGCGTCAGCTACGCCTGGGGCGCGGCGACGCTGCGTTGGGGCCCTTGGGCGCCACAGGCGTCCTAGCTGCGGGACAGCGGCTCAGCTGCCGCCTACGCTCGGGCGCACCGCAGCGATCGGCCTCGGCCAGAACCCGCGGACAGCCGCGAGCCCGTCGAGTGCCGCGACCCCGCCGACACCTTCGAGCCGCCGATGGCGTCAGCGAAACAGACGCGGGTGCGTGTTGATTCGCCGCGCCAGCGCCAGCGCCTCGGCCTGTGGCCCCTCGAACAGCTCAAAGGCCCAGGCGCCGGTGTCGCCGGGCTGCAGCGATCGATCGATGAACGACGCGCGGTCGTCGCCATCGGCGATTCGGACCGCGAGGTGGCAAGCTGCGGTGTGCTTGATGACCCAGCGGTCCTGGCCGAGGCCAAAAAGCCCATTGGCCAGCGGCAGGTACGCCTCGCCCTTGAGCAGCGCGAAGGCGCCGGCAGGGTAGCTGCGCACCTCGCCGTCGAGCAGACCGGGGCTATAGCGCAAGACCGCGTCCGCACGTGGGAAATCGACCTGCACGTGGCGGGGATCGCAGCCACTGCATGCTGGACCGCTGCCGGCCTTGCCAAAGATGATCTGGAGCTGCCAGCGCTTGGGGCTGAGCTTGGACCACTGGACCTCGGCCTTGCGGTCGCCAGTGGTGACCGTCACCGCAAACGGTGGCTCGACACCAAGCGGCGGCACGTGCTGTGGTAGGTCCATAATCTTCTTGGCCGTTCTCGCCTCGACGTCGATCTCGGCGTGCGGCCAGCCGAGCTTGGCTAACAGAGCGGCCTGGATGGGCGCCGCCGCAGACAGGACCGCCGCGCTCTCGTCCAGGCAGGCCATCCGCTCGCCGATCCATGGGTTGACGCCTGACCCGTCGCTGACTTGGGCGCGAAAGAGCCGACGCCAGAGCCCGTGGACGAGGGCCGCCTGGGCGGGGTCGGCGACTCCCGCTGCTTGCGCCACCTCAAGCAGCACCTGGGCGGCGATGACCTCGCGGCGGGCGCGGAGGTTGGCGGTGCGCACGGCGTTGTCGCTCTCGCCGTCGGCGAAGACGTCGCTGCGTCCGCCGAGCCAGCGATGGATGGAGTCGGTGGAGGGCGCCTGCCAGGTGCCATCGAGCAGGGGCGGCGCCGGCTTCTTCTCGACGCGAAGGGCGGCGAGGTGGGCGACGTACTGACCGACGGTGGCCATGAGGAACCCGGCGTCTTCCTTCTGCTGCAGCTTCGCCTCCAGGGCGGCGACCACCGCGGGATCGTGCTTGGTGACCGGCGCGAAGTAGGGGTTGAGCTTGCCCGGCACGGCAAAAAGCTCGCCGTCGTCGAAGATGTCCCATGCCACCTCGACCCCCGACTTCGGATCGACGCTGCCCGGACCGGCGATGAGGGTGCCGCCCTCGCTTTGGTACCAGGGCCAGAAGGGATCGGCGCCTTTCTGCGCGTAGCGAAACAGGTTCTTTGGATGGATGCCGACGCTGTAGCCGTGATCCAGCAGGGCCCGCTGCCGCCCCTCGCCGGCCTGACCCTCCTGGTTGAACACCACCCCCGACAAGGGCAGACAGTGGGCAGCGAAGGTCTTCTTGGTCTCGGCGATCGAGCGATCGAGGTCCTCCCGCGGAAAGGCCAAGAAGAGCTGAGCGTTCTGATGAAAGCTCACCAGCTCGACCTGGCCGCGCTGGGCCATGGTGCGGAGCAGCTCGAGCACCTGCGGGTGGCGGGCCGCCAGCACCTCGACGAAGCGGCCCTGCAGCTCGATGTCGACGCCCCAGCTCGGGTGGCGGTCGTACATCTGCAGAATCGGCGCGAAGGTGTCGGTGACGATCCAGTCCTCGACCTTGGCGTCGGTCCAGCCCGCGGCCTCGGCGACGCCGGCGAAGAGGTGGCGAACGCCGGCGGCGTCGGTGTAGTCGAGGCCGCCGATGACGTACTCAAGGTTGAAGTGGTACAGGCTCATCGCAAAGCGCGTGCGCTTGCTGTCGACCGGCGGCGCGGGCGGCACGACCCGCTTGCAGGCGCCAGCGATCTCCGCGGCGTCGACCGTGGACGCGTCGCTGCCGGCGCCATCGGCCAAGACGTCCACAGCGCCCGCGTCGGCGATAGCGTCCACCTCCTTCTCGCCACAGGCGGGCAACGCGAGCGCCCAGGGCAACGCCAGCGAAGCGAGGGCCCGCGCCGCAATTCGAGCGCCGGGGCTCCGACGCGCCGAGCCGGCCAAACGCAGGCGGGAGTGCATCCGTAGGCAAGTGTGCGTCGGCATCTGGTCCTCCGGCAGAGCGTCCGGCGCTGGCGACCCCAGGCGCAGAAGGCTACCATGGGGCGGGGCAGGACGGGAGGCCACGACGATGCGACGAAGAGGGACACGGCGGGCGTCCGGCGGCAGGTGGCTGCTGGCGACGTTGGCGGCGTTGGTGTCGGCGTGTGCGGGCAGCGCGGGCAGCGGCGGCGGCGTGGCGATCGATGTCATCAGCGACGGCGGCGAGCGAGGCGATGGCGATGGCGCTGGCGATGGCGGCGTCGACGGCGCGACCGGCGCCGACAGCGGGCCTCTGGACGCTGGCGCCGACAGCGGGCCTCTGGACGCCGGCGCAGACAGCGGCCCTGTGGACGGCGGCGCAGACAGCGGCCCTGTGGACGGCGGCGCCGACAGCGGGCCTCTGGAACTACAACCAGGATTGGATCGACGCGCTTGCGACGGTAATTCGGTCGATTGAGTTGGTGGCCGTCGGCATCGGCGTTATCCTTTCGGCCGCGGCTGTGACC
>SXNM01000449.1 GCA_005777155.1 Pseudomonadota bacterium
AACCCCAGCGCCGAGCGCTACGCCGCCCCTGACCATGAGTGCAAGACCGTCGAGGACTACCGCACGCGCTACGCAGCACACCGCGGCGATCCTGACCTGCAAGAAGCCCACCGGGTCCACCCCTTCATCTGCGTCTGGGACGACCACGAGACCGTCAACAACGCCTGGAACGGTGGGGCGCCGTCGCACAATAATGCCGAAGACTGCCCGTGGTCAGCGCGGCGCGACGCCGGCTGGCGGGCATGGCGCGACTGGATGCCGGCGCGCATCGCTGAACCTGGCAAAATCTGGCGCAAATTGTCATTCGGCGGCCTCTGCGACCTCTGGATGCTCGACACCCGCATCTGGGGCCGAAGCAAGCAGACGCCGCCGTCGAAGGCGGCTGAGCGCGCCGATCCGGACCGTAGCTTCCTCGGCCCTGACCAGGAGGCGTGGCTCCTCGACGGCCTCGCCACCTCGAAGGCCAAATGGCAAGTGCTCGGTCAGCAGGTGATGTTCGCGCCCCTGGTCCTCAACGGTACGCCGATCAACACCGACCAGTGGGATGGCTACAAGGCGACGCGGGCGCGCGTTCTGGCCGCGGCGCGGGCGGCCAAGCTGGCCGGGTTCGTGGTCCTGACCGGCGACATCCACACCAGCTGGGCGAGCGACCTCGTCGAGGACTCGAAAGACGCCGCGAGCTACGATCCCAAGACCGGCAAGGGCGCGATCGGCGCCGAGTTCGTCGTCCCGGGCATCACCTCTGGCGGCTTCGGCAATCTCGGCCCCGAGATCGGCGCGCTCGCCAAGCAGTACAACCCGCACATCCGCTGGAACGACCTGCTCCGCCGCGGCTACGGCGTCCTCGACTTGCGCCCAGATCGCGCTGAGTTTCGCTGGTGGCTGCTCGAAGGCGTCGACAAGCCGGGCCTGCCGGAGTCGATGGCCGCCGCCTTCGCCGTCCAGCATGGATCGCCCGGCTTGCAGAAGCTCGACGCCTGACCCCCCTTGCTGCGCGAGCGGTCGCGCTCAGTGGCGCAGGCCGTCGGCAGGGGGCGGCGGTGGGGCGCTGCGGCTGGCGCGGCCCGGTGGCAGGCCCTCCAGCCGGTCGAGGGCGTCGAGCACCTGGTCGCGGACCCGGCCCCAGACCAATCGGGCGCCGTCGGCCGTGAGGTGAAAGCCGTCTGGCTGCCGCCGCGCCCGCTGGCGCTCGCCGTCGCCGGCCAACCACTCGGCGTCACCGCGGGTGTCGAGCACTCGACCGCATTGCGACCAGCGCACCGCCTCGGTCTGCAGGTCGCGGATGCGCGCCAGCTTGTCTTCGAGCTTGCGGTTGCGGACGTCGACAGGCAGCAGGACGAACACGTCGCGGGCGCCGCGGCGGCAGAATGAGTCGATGAAGGAGACGAGGCGCCGCAGGTAGGCCTGGCTCCACCGTGGTGTGCCATACGCGTAGGCGCTGCCGTGGCCTTCTGGCCGACCAAGGCCCGGCAGCCATTCGCGGCCAACCTCAAAGATGCCCTGCGCGTCGTTGACGCCGAGGTAGAAGATGACCGCCAGCGTGCGCGTCGACACCGGCAGCCACGCCGAGGTCGCGAACCAGTCGTAGCGGTCCGGGCGGGCGAGGCCCGTGCCCTTGACGCCGTGGCGAAGCACGTCGAAGCCCTGCCGGCGCAGGTCCGTCTCGACCTCGGCGCCCAGATCTCCGCCGATCGACGACGACCCGACGACGAAGACCTCGCCACGCCAAGGCGCCTTCGGCAGCGTCGGACGCCCGCTGGCCGCCGCGCCCTCCGCCGCACCTAGCGCCAGGGCCACCGACGCCACGACCGCGTGCCACGCCGCGACTCGCCATCGCGAATCAGCGTGAGCGTCGCGTCGAGGTGCGCCGCCGCGCGCGCCGTCCTCGCTGTCTCGCCGCGGCATCTCCGCTCCGTCGCGCCCGACCCCTCTCTGTGGGCGAGGGCCGTCACGCCATCAGGGTGGCAAGGTGCGCTGACCGGCGCAAGTGTGGACGGCGGCGGCGCTCCGACGTGGGGCAGCCCCGCAGAAGTCGAGGCGCTCCCCGCCTAGCCCTGTCAGCGTCCGCTGCGGGAGACGTGCTGGTAGTCGACGACGCCCTTGCGCCAAGCCCCGCCCCAGCCCCAGCCGAGGGCGCGGAAGGCGCCGACCACGGGGCCCGGGTCGACGATCATTCCAGGGCGGACCGCGGCGCGTTCGATCCAATCGCGGCCTGGCGGCGGCAAGACGAGGGGGCCGCGCACGTAGGGATTGCGCAGCGGGTTGATGTCGATGGCGCGTCCGAACGCGTGCTCGCTCCAGCCACCGCCACCGGTGATTGGCCGGCAGTTGAAGGCCGATGTGTTGTCAGCGGCCATGGAGCGGTCGTCGTCGCCAGCGTAGGCCTCCATCGTCTCGACCGCCGTGAGCGGGAAGCGGTGGCGAAAGAGCCGGCGGAACGCGGTGCGCGTGGCCTCGGCGACGTCGGCGGCCACGATCAAGGCCCCCTGGCGGACCTCGCCGGTGGGTGTCCAGTGGCGAATCGTCAGGCGCCGCAGCGCCTCCAGCGCGAGCGGGCAGCCCGGCTTCCAGGTCACGCCTCGCATCCTTGCGGCCAACGCCGGGGAGATGCTTTCGATTTCGCTCTGGAATTCTGGGCCGCAGCTCGGGGCGCTGGCGCTCGCCGCGACGCAGCCGTCGCCGCCGCGATCGCCGCGGCAGGTGCAAGCGCCGCAAGCGCCCACCGCGCCGAAGGTCCCGGCGCAGCACTGACCGACGTCGCGGCGACCATCGCCTTGCCCGCGCGTCGCGCAGCCGCCATCACCGAACAGGCCGCCTAGCGGGTGCCAACAGGCGCGCGCAGGATCTGCCGGCACGGCCTCACAGCGGCAGCCAGGGCTGCCCTCGACGCAGCGCGCCACCGGATCGAGGACGCCGCCGGGCCGCGCCAGCCCTGGCCGCGCCGCTCCGACGCCCAGCGCCAGCCACAGCCAAGCGAGCGCAACCATCGGCGCCGTTGGTCGGGCGGCGAGGCGAGGGTAGCGCGGCGCGGTCAGCATCGCTGGATGCTGCGTCGGCGGCCGATGAGACGCAACCTGTCCGATGCCCCGAGGATATCGCGGACGTCGAGCCTTGCATTGGCGACCTATCTTGGCGTCAGATCCGAGGTGACGCGCGCGTCCACGGCCCTGTCGCCACTGGGAGGTTTTTGCCATGTTCGCTGCACACCGTGGGCTCCAGATGACCAGAGGGCGCGCCCTGCCGTTCCCCGACCGGCGGTCCTCGCTGCCCGGACTCGGTGCGCTGCTCCTTGTCATCGCTTCAGCCTGCCGACCGGCAGAGCCGCCCTTGGCTGTCGGCGCCGGCGCTGCTGGGGGTGTCTCGGGCCTCCCCACTGCGGCGACCAGCGTCGCGGCCGACCCGGAGAGCGCCGCGGCGCTCAGCGCAGCCAATGCCAGCGCCGCCGCTGTCAGCGCCGCCACAGTCGAGGTCACGGTGCCGCCGCAGCCCCTGGCCCAGCTGCCGGCGGGGGCCGGCTTTGGCGCTGCGCCCAAGTCCGGCGTCGCTGGGCCGCTGCGGGTGAGCTGGCTGCTGCCCGACAACGAGGTGGCGCCCGATCACCAAGCCTCGCTCGGCTTCGATCGTCCCGTGTACGCCCTCGGGGCCGTCGAGGACGACGCCAAGCTGCCTTGGCTAAAGGTGACGCCAGCCGTCCCGCTGCGCCTGCGTTGGATCGATCCGCAGACCCTCGCCATCTCCGCCGTGGGCGGCTGGCCCACCGCTCAGCAGCTCGAGTTGCGCGTCGAGGCCGGGGTCAAGGCGCTCGACGGCTCGGCGCTGACCGCGCCCATGACCACGAAATTTCGCACTCCGGCGCTCACTCTCCGGCGCTTCTGGCCGAGCGGAGGGCCAGTCGCTCGCAACAGCGGATTCGCGCTAGAGTTTTCTCTGCCCGTGACCGCCGCGGCGCTGCGCAATGAGCTCGTCGTGCGCGGCACCTTGGACGGGCGCGAGGTGGCGCTGCCCGCCGTCGTCGTCGAGGTGCCGCCCGACGCGGTGGCGCTCAAGCGCGCGCTCGACGCCGCCGCCATCGCAAGCGAAGAGGCTCCGGCTGACGTCGCTGGAAGGGTGGCCGTGGTCCGCTTCCGCGAGCCGCTGCCGATGCGTCTTCGGGTAGCGATCGAGCTCAGGGCCGGGCTTTTGCCGTCGCGCGGTGACCGCGGTCTCGCCGAGACCCAGCGGCACGAGCTCGCCGTCCACGGTCTCTTCGAGGTCGCTGGTGCCAGCTGCGATCACGGCTGCGACCCAGAGACGTGGGCGCCGTTTCAGGTGCAATTCACCACGGCGGTCGAGGGCGCGGCCTCAGGCGATGCGCAGGACGCTCACGACACCTTGGTGTCGCATTTCGTTGCCGATCCGCCGATCCCAGAGCTGCGCGTCAGCTGTTGGAACGAGGTCTGCCATCTCAGCGGCCGGCTGCGGCCAGAGACGCGCTACCTCCTGCGGGTGAAGCCTGGCCTCCGCGATCGCTTCGGCCAGAGGCTGGCTGTGGGCAAGGAGTTCGTCCTGACGACAGGTTCGCTGGCGCCGCTCATCGAGCTGCGTACGGAGGGCAGCGTCTATGAGCGGTCGGAGGCGCCCTGGCGTGTCGGCTTCGCGGCGCGCAACGTCTCCGGCGAGCTGAGGGCCTCGCGAGTCGATCTCCCGGCTTGGTTGGCGCTCCACTACGCCGCGGCGGGGCAGCATCGCGAGGCAGCGCCACGCCTCGCGCGCCCAACGATTGTACGCAAGATCGAGCTGGGCAAGCCGAACGTGGCAGAGCAAGTGATCTTCGACGTCGGCAAGGAGCTCGGCGTGGCCGGGCCGACCCTGGCCTACGTCGAGCTCATCGGTCAAAGCGGCGGCGGGCGCCGCATGCACTCGGGCTCCCTGGTGCAGATCACAGACCTGCACGTCCATGTCCGCACCTTTCGCGGCGGGGCGCTGGCGTTTGTCACCTCGCTCGCGACTGGCCGCAGCGTCCCTGGTGTAGGGCTGCGCCTCCTGACATCCAAGAGCAGCCTCCTGGCGAACGGCACCACCGGCGACGACGGCACCGCCGAGCTCTTCCTCGGTACAGACTCTTCGGCGGACTGGGCGTCCGAGGAGGCCGTGCTGGTCGCCGAGAAAGGCGACGACACCGCCATCCTGCCCCTCGACTGGTCGACGCGTGAGGCAGGTGACTGGCAGCAGCCCGAGGTGATGCGCTCGGTTCTCTTCTTCGAGAAGGGGCTGTTTCGCCCTGGCGAGACGGCTCACCTGCGCGGGATCCTGCGACGGGTTGACGGCCCGACCCTCTCGCTGCCGCGCGCCGGCGCAGCGGTGATTACCCTGCTCGATCCAGTCGGCGAGGTCGTGCACTCCACCAAGGCGGTGCTCTCGCGTCACGGCGCCTTTGCAGCGGAGTTTCTCCTGCCGGATCGGCCGAAATACGGCACATGGTCGGCCAAGGTGGACTACACCGATGGCAGAGACACCTTGTCGGACCAAGCGAGCTTTCGCATCGCCGTGTACGAAAAGCAGCGGGTCCAGGCCGACTTGGTCATCGATCGGATGCACCTACTGCCAGGGCAACAGGCGCGCGCCACTGCCAGCGCCCAGTGGCTCTCCGGCGGCCCGATGCGCGACGGCCAGGTCGAGCTGCGCGTGCTGGGCAGCCGCTCGGCGTATACCCCGCCGGGGTGGCCCGATTTCGACTTTGGGGATCCCGACCTTGGCGACTTCGAAGGCGCCGAAGCCGCAGAAGAAGGGGGCGAAGCGGGCGCGACCGGCCAGTCTGCCCGCGACGACCGCGCGCTCGCGCCCTTCGAGCACCAGGGCAAGGCGGTCCTGGACGCTGAGGGCAGGGCCACGCTCGAGATCCCAGCGCCCCCCGTCGTCACCGCCAGCCAAACGCTGGAGGTCGAGGCCACCATCACCGATCCGAGCGGCCAGAGCCTGACCGAGCGGGCCACGCTCTGGCTGCACGCCGCCGACCGGGTGTGCGGCGTGCGCGTGGCGCAGAGCGTGATCCAGGCCGGCAAGCCGCTCGACGTCGACGTGGTGGTGACCGATCTTGAGGGCAAGGCGGACAGCAGCCGGTCCGTAGAGGTGCGGCTGCTGTCGCGTCAATACAAGTCGATTCGGCGCGAGACGCTCGGCGGCACCTGGGAGTGGCAGACCGAGCACGTCGACCAGGAGGTCGCCCGCTGCAGCCCGCCCCCGCCGACTGCGGCGCCGGCAGCTGCAGCCCTGGTTTCGCCGACGCCTTCAGCCCCTACACCGACCGCACCTTCCCGTGCCGCTCCGTCACCGGCCGCGCCACAGCCGCCGTCACAGGCCCGCCGGTGCAGCTTCGCGCCCACCGCCGCCGGCACTTATCTAGTCGAGGCGGTGGTGCGTGACGCCACGGATCGCTCGTTTCGCAGCCGCAGCTTCGTCTGGGTCGCCGGCGCCGAGGCTGTGAATTGGGGCGGCGACGACGCGAGGCTTGAGCTGCTCGTGGCCGACAAGGCGATGTACCAGCCGGGCGACACTGCGAAGATCCTCGTCCGCAACCCGACGCCCGGCGCGCTCGCCCTCATCACTGAGGACCGCGGTCGCGTGCGGCGGCGGCGCGTGGTGGCGCTGGACCAGGCAGCCAGCACCATCGACGTCGCGATTGGCCCCGACGCCGCGCCCAACCTCTATGTCTCGGCCGTGGTCTACCGCGGCCGCCAGAAGCGCGATGTGCCGGCCCGCCTCGACCTCGGCGCACCCACATTGCGCGTCGGCTCCGTCAACCTGGCCGTAGACCCCAGCGCCCGCCGGCTCCGGGTCGCCGTCGGCGGCGACGATGGGCAGCGACGCCCTGGCGAGCAGGTCGAGGTCCAGGCCATCGTCCTCGACTCCCATGGCGAGCCGGTCGACGCAGAGGTGACCCTGGCCGTCGTCGACGAGGGCGTGTTGGCGCTGACTGGCATGGCCACGCCCGACCCATTCTCTCCACTCTATGCCCACCACGCCCACGCGCTCACGGACTACGCGCTGATCTCGCAGCTCGTGCGCAAGCGTGTCGGCGAAGACAAGGGCGATGACGGCGGCGACGGCGGCGACTCTGCGATGATCCGCGGCGACTTCCGCGATCTCGCCTACTACGCCCCGGCGCTGTCTACCGACTCGGCGGGGCGGGTGCGGGCGCGCTTCAAGCTGCCCGATAACCTGACGACCTACCGCGTCATGGCGGTGGCGGTCCATGGCGCCACCCACTTCGGCTCCGGGCAAGGACAGCTGCGAGTCGGCAAGCCCTGGATGATGGTGCCGCGTCTGCCGCGTTTCGCTCAGCCTGGCGACCTCGTGGAGGCGAGCATGACCGTTCGCCATGGCGGCGGGGCCGCTGAAGAGGTCGAGGCTGAGCTCGAGGTCACAGTCACCGGAGACGCCGCCAAGCTCATGGGACCGCCGGTGCAGCGCGTGCGCCTCGCCTCCGGGGGCGCCACCGAAGTCCGGCTGCCGCTCCAAGTGCAAGCCCGCGCTCAGGGTCGTGTCGGGTTGGTGGTGCGCCTGCGGCCCTTGATCCAGCAGGCGCTGGCGCCGGTCGCCGACGCCGTGGAGGATGGTTTCGACATCGTCGACCTGCGGCCGCGCGAGTCATCCGCGGTCTTCGCGCGCATCCTAGACGACGGACCCTGGCAGCAGACGCTGCAGCGCCCCGCAGATAGCCTCGACGTCGGCGGGCTGCGCCTGGAGCTGTCGAGCAGCGCGGTGGCCGGCCTGCGCGGCGACATCAACGCGCTGCTGGAGTATCCGTTCGGCTGCGCCGAGCAGACCGCCTCGAAGTTGTTGGCGCTGGTCGAGCTGCGGCGGCTGCAGTCGACGTACAAGATCTGGCCTGACGTCTCGACCGCGGCTTGGCAGCAGCAGGTCGACGCCACCCTGCGACGCCTCGCGGTGCTGCGCAGCGGCGACGGCTACGCGATGTGGCCGGGCGGCAGCGAGGCCGCGGCCCCGGTCGCCAACGCCTGGATCGCCATCGTCCTGCAGCGCGCGCGAGCCGCTGGCGTGGACATCGACGTCGCCCAGCTTGGCGCGCTCACGGCGTCCTTGCGGCGTGCGCTCAACGCCACCAAGCCCCCGGAGAAGCTGAGTGACGACGCCCAGGTACGCATCGTCCACGCCCTCGCTCGGCATGGTGAGCTCCCCGACGTCGACGCCGGCGCCCTCTTTCTCCGCCGCAGCGGGCTGACCCGGTCGTCGCGGCTCGAGCTTGGGCTGGCGTTGGCGTTGTCGACGCGCCCGCTGCGGCGCGAACAGGCCGGGACCATCGCCGACGAAGAGGCCGGTCGTCTCATCGTCGAGGCGGCCACGGCCCACCTGCCGCCAGAGGCCGACCCTTATTGGGGCAGCGCCATCCGTGACGAGGCCCAGCTGCTCGAACTGCTCCAAGGTGTCCGCCCTCAGCACCCCCTTCTTGAGCGACTGGGTCGAGGGACGCTGCAGCGGCGAGCCGAGCGCTACGCCACGACACAGGACCACGCGGCGTCGCTGCTCGGCGTCGCAGCGTGGCTGGAGGCGGGAGAGCGCGTCGTCGCCAACGTCAGCGCCAAGGTGCAAGTGGGCGCCAGGGCCATTGGCACGCTTCGCTTCGTCGGTCGCTCGGCAGAGGCCCGGCTCTTCACGGTGCCGCAGGTGAACCTGCCAGTGGCCGAGGCGACGCCGGTCGTCATCGAGCGTACAGGGCAGGGGCCCGTGTATGCAGCGCTCCACTATGACTATCTCGTGCCTTCGCTTGCCGATCGGGCCCGCAACGCCGGGCTGGTGGTGCGGCGCACAGCGCTCGACATGGCCGGCACCGTCGACCCTAAGGCGGTCAACCGCGGGGGCTTCCTCGCCGTCACTGTCGAGGTCTGGAGCAGCCTGCAGCGGCGAGACGTCGCCATCGTCGATCCCCTGCCGGCGGGCCTGGAGGCTGTCGACTTTGAGATGGCCGGCCAGCCCGAGATCGTCCGCCGCAAGCTGGCCGGGCTCGACGGTCGAAGCGCACCGATCGCGGCCGCTGCGGCTGGCGACCCGGGCAGCGGACTTGACGGAATGGAGGCCAGCGACGATTGGCAATTCGAGGCCACCCACCGCGAGCTGACGCCGACGGCGGTGCGCTTCTTCGTCGACCAGCTGCCAGCGGGGCGCAGCGTGTTCCGCTATGTCGCACGTGCGCGCACGCGCGGCGACAGCCGCTGGCAAGGCAGCCACGCCCACATGATGTATGCGCCAGAGGTGTTCGGTGCCGCCGCGAGTCGCAACATCGTCGTCCGTTGAGCTGTCGAGGCGAGTATGTCTTCCCTCCCGCCCGACGCGGCGTCGAGTCCACCGCCGAGCCCGACGCCGAGCGCTGCGCTGAGCACGGCGCCAGCGACCGCGCCGCCCGGCGGTCCCGCAGGTCGCCAAAGGTCCGGCATTGGCGCAAGCGGCCGTAGGCTCCGCCGCACCTGGCCTTGGCGCACGATGGTCGCGGCGGGGATCAGCTTGCCATTGGCGGCGTCGCTGCTGTTCTGGGATCCCGCTGGGCCGCTCGGTCGGACGCTCGGCCTGCCACGCGCGCCGGAGGATCCCGGACACGCGCTGCGGGCTCGCTACGCCGCCTCAGAGCTGCTCGATCGCCGCGGGCGCCCGCTGCAGCTCGCCATCGCCGGTCACCGCCAGATCGGGCTCGAGACGCCGCTGTCAGAGATCTCGCCTCGCCTCATCGCGGCGACGTTGGCGGCAGAAGATCCGCGCTTCTATCATCATCTAGGCCTCGACCCGATCGCCATCGCGCGCGCAGCCTACGGAAACCTGCGGGCTGGACGGGTGACATCGGGCGCCTCCACCTTGACCCAGCAGCTGGCCCGCATGCTCGACCCTCGGCCCCGCGGGTGGCAGAGCAAGCTGCGCGAGGCGCTGGTCGCCCGTCAGCTCGAGCGGCGCCACGACAAGGCCACGCTCCTCGGCTGGTATCTGGCGTTCGCGCCCTACGGCGGGCTGCTGCGCGGCGCCGAGGCCGCGGCTCGGACGTGCTATGGGCGAAGCGCCGCTGAGCTTTCTTGGATGCAGGCGGCCCTGCTGGCCGTGGTGCCGCGCTCGCCGACCGCCCTTGACCTTCGGCGATCTCTGCCCAAGGCGCGTCGTCACGCTGTCCGCCTGCTGGAGCGCATGCACAGCGAAGGCCAACTCGACGCGGCGGCGCTCGGCGCGGCGCTCGATGAGGAGGTGCAGATCGTCAGCCAGGCGAGCCCATTCGAGGCGCCCCACCTGGTGCCGGTGCTGGCGCCGGCGCTCGGCGACAGGCCCCGGCAGCTGCACACGACGATAGACGGGCCGCTGCAAGCTGAGCTGCAGGGCCTACTCCGACAGCACGTCAGGCGCCTCGCGGGACAGAGCGCCCACAACGCGGCGCTGGTCGTGCTGGAGGCCTCGACCGGTGACGTCGTCGCGCTCGTCGGGTCGCAGGGGTGGGGCGACATCGAGCACCTCGGCGCCAACAATGGCGCGCTGGCGCTACGTCAGCCAGGCTCAACGCTCAAGCCCTTTCTCTACGGCCTCTTCTTCGCCGAGGGCGGCAGCAGCGCTGACGTCTTGCTCGATGTGCGTAGCAGCTTCGCCACCGAGCAGGGGCTATGGACGCCTGACAACTACGGGGAGCGCTTTCACGGTCCGATTCGGGCCCGGCTGGCGCTCGCCAACTCCCTGAACGTGCCCGCTGTGCGGTTGGCCGCCACCCTGGGCGTCGATCGCCTGCAGCAGACGCTGCAGCGCGCGGGCATCGAGAGCCTGCGGCGCGCTTCATCGCACTACGGGCTCGGCCTCGCGCTCGGCGACGCCGAGGTCACGCTGCTGGAGCTGACCAGCGCGTCGACGACGTTTGCGCGTGGTGGCACGGCGGTCCGACCGCGCTTGCTCGCCGCGGTCGTCGATGACGCCGGGGTGCGCCACGACATCGCCGCCGCCACGTCGGAGCATGTGCTGTCGCCTGAGGCCGCGGCAATCGTCAGCGCCATCCTGCGCGATCCCGTCGCGCGCGCGTCCTCCTTTGGCCGAGATAGCCCCCTCGACGTCGCGGCCCTCGCCGGAGGCGCCCCCGCCGTGTCGGTCAAGACCGGCACCTCCAAGGGCTACCGCGACGCCCTGGCCATCGGCTGGACTGCGGACCATGTCGTCGGGGTATGGGTCGGAAACTTCGATGGACAGCCCATGCGCGAGGCGACCGGCGCCGTCGCCGCAGCGCCCCTGCTGCGCGACGCGTTTCTTGTGCTGCAGCGCCGTCAGCCGCTGCGACCGGTGCCGACGCCAGCGTCGCTGCGGGCGATCGAGGTCTGCCCGCTCTCTGGAATGGCGCCGGGGCCACACTGCCCCCACGCCGTCGAAGAGCTCATCCTGCGCAGCGCCGCCGCCCGCGCGCCGTGTTCCTGGCATCAGCAGGTCGCCATCGACGTCCGCAACGGGCTGCTCGCCGCCGGGAGGTGCCCGACCGCCGCCGTCCGCCACGAGACGCGCGTCGTCTACCCGCCGGCGCTGCACGGCTGGGCGCGCGACGCTGGGATGCCGCAGGCGCCGACGGCGTCGAGCCCGCTGTGTGAAGCCGCGATGGGCAGCGCCGGGCCCGCGGCCGGTCTGCAGATCCTCGAACCGACAGATGGCGGGAGGTTCTGGCTCGATGGCGCGCTTGCCGGCGCGGACCAAGCGATCGCGCTGGTCGCCACCGGCGGCGGCAGCGGCCAACGCCTGCGCTGGTCGGTCGATGGTGCGCCGCTCGGCAGCGTCCTCTCGGGTCGCCGCCTGCTCTGGCAGCCGAGTGTCGGTCGCCACCGGCTGCGCGTCAGCGTCGAGGCGGCGCCGGACCAAGAACCGCGGCCTCGGCGCCACCCGCAGGAGCGCACCGACACGCCGACGTCGGCGCCGCCGCCGCCGCTCCCCAAGGAGCAGAGCGCTGAGGTCGAGATCGAGGTGCTCGCCGGCGCGCTGACGCGCGAGCGCCGCTGAGGTCGCGGCCGGCAGCGCGAGCGCCGATGGACTCCATCGTCCGTGAGGTAAATGCCGCGCGGGGCAGAAGCGCGCCGCGAGAGGCCCGCGTGATGTGCCCGCGTGGGCGGAAGCCGGGGCGCTTAGACGTCGGCGGTGGCGCCAGCGTAGAAGGCGTCGAGCGTCGCCTTGTGCCGTGCCTCGACGGCCTTG